>DMWY01000003.1 GCA_003483065.1 Candidatus Moraniibacteriota bacterium
ACATTTCTATTTAATTTTGACAGATTTGTAAAAATAGTTGACAAAATGATTTTTTTTGTATAAGATAAGGAGTTGTTCTTTTGGTATGACTATTAACCTTGGTTTTTTAAAAACATAAACATTAACATTATAAAAACGGAGCTTTGGATTTATGCAGAAGATTGATAATGCTATTTTCGGGAAACCATTTATTGACGAAGGAGCTTTTGTAAGGGAAGGCGCATCAATTGTAGGGGATGTGCAAATTGCAGGGTATGTGAATATTGTGACGGGTGCATTCATAAGAGGGGATGAATGCGGGCCAATTTTCGTTGGAAAAGGAACAAATGTGCAAGACGGAGTGACTATTCATGGTCTTGCCAATGAATATGTAGAAATTGATGGGGTACAATACTCCGTTTGGATAAACTCTCATTGTTCACTTGCTCATGCGTCTCTGATTCATGGGCCAACCAGCATTGATAAAAAAAGTTTTATTGGTCCGCAATCACAGGTTTGGGCATCAATGGTGGGACGAAATGTCTTTTTAGGATCTCAATCATTAATTAAATATTCAACAGTTGGCTCATATTCGTATATTGGAGATCAGGCAGCAGTGAAGGGGGTTATTGTCCCTCCAGGTCGTTTTATCGCAGATTTTCAAAAAGTACACGATCAAGAGACTGCTAATAATCTGCCAGGAGTTCCCGATAAATTCAAGGAGCAAGCAGCTAAATTCAACCGCGATGTTGTTGAATTAAACAAACATTTGGTTGCTCTCTATAAAGCGGCAACAAGAAAAAGGAAAAGATAATTTTCATGACGGCGTTTCGGGCAATGTTTTTCCGAAACGCCGTTGTTTGTTTTTCTTGAAATAAATGGAAAAATGAGATAGAATAGGAAAGTATTAAAAAACTTGTTTTATGGACAAATATAACCCCAAAGAAATTGAGAAAAAGTGGCAGGATTTTTGGGCCAAAAACCCAGATAATTTTAGCGCTAAAGATGAATCTGGGCAGGAAAAAGCCTTTATATTAGACATGTTTCCCTATCCGTCGGGGACAGGACTCCACGTGGGGCATGTGGAAGGCTACACGGCAAGTGATATATATTCTCGCTATAAGCGGATGAATGGCAAGAATGTTCTGCATCCGATAGGCTGGGACGCTTTTGGTTTGCCGGCGGAAAATTATGCCATAAAAACAGGAGTTCATCCGAAAATCACAACCCAAGAAGCAGTTGAAACCTTTACACATCAGATGAATGCGATGGGATTTTCTTATGATTGGTCGCGGGAAGTCAATTCATCTTTGCCGGAGTATTATAAATGGACACAGTGGTTGTTTCTTTTGTTTTATAAAAATGGTTTGGCGTATAAGAAAAAAGCCAAGGTGAATTGGTGTCCAAAATGCCAAACGGTTTTAGCCAATGAGCAGGCGGAAAATGGCAAATGCGAAAGATGCGAATCGGAAGTTATTCAAAAAGATCTTGAGCAATGGTTTTTCAAAATTACCGACTTTGTCGAGGATAATGGAGAAACTTCTGGACTGCTTTCGGGACTGGAAAAAATTGATTGGCCAAATTCAACAAAATCATTGCAAAAAAATTGGATTGGAAAAAGTGAAGGTGCGCAGTTCAAAATGTCTATTGTCATTGCGAGCGAAGCGAAGCAATCTCGTGATGTTGAAATAAATACAGAGATTGCCACGTCGCTTTCAGCTCCTCGCAATGACATGTATATTGAAGTTTATACTACAAGAATTGATACTGTTTTTGGAATGACTTATGCGGTGGTGGCGCCGGAACATTCAGTGATCAAAGAACAAAGATCAATGATCAAAAACATTGAAGAAATTGATGCGTATGTAGAAGATTCAAAAAAGAAAACTGATCTTGATCGAATGGAAGCGAAAGTTAAGACCGGAGTAGAAATCAAAGGAATGAAAGTTATCAATCCATTTAATGGCGAGGCGTTGCCACTGTTCGTAGCGGATTATGTTTTGTCGCAATATGGGACAGGAGCGGTGATGGCTGTGCCGGCACATGATGAACGCGATTTTGAGTTTGCGAAAAAGTATGATTTGCCGATAAAGGAGGTTATAATGCCAATATTCGGAGAGCCACACGAAGGGGCTGTGAAAAGAGAAACTGTTTCTCCATTAATCCAAAGAAAAAGTGATGGAAAATTTTTATTTTTAAAAATGAAAGGCGAGCTCAATGGTGTTATTACAACAATCATTGGAGGTATCGAAGAAGGAGAAAGTATTGAAAGTGCAGCTGTAAGAGAAACATTAGAAGAAACTGGATATGAAACAAAATTTATTGGAAAATTAGGTGAAAAATTAGAATCTCATTTTTATGCTCCTCATAAAAAAGAATGGAGAGAAAGGATCGATCAGTCTGTAGTATTAGAATTAATTAATGAAAATGAAATACAGGAAATTTCAAATAAAGAAAAAGATCTTCAAGAAATAATTTGGTTAACAGAAAATGAATCTTATAAAAAATTAATTTACGAAAGTGATATAATAAGAATGAATCGTTTTCTAGGAAAAGAAACTGCCCATACTGATGACGGAAGAGTTATTAATTCTAGGGAGTATTCTAATTTAACTTCTGCAGAAGCCCGAGAAAAATTGACGGCGTGGCTGGAAGAGAAAAAAATTGGGCAGAGAAAAATAAATTATAAACTCAGGGATTGGTTAGTGAGTAGACAAAGATATTGGGGCGCGCCGATTCCGATAATTTATTGTGAAAAATGTGGGGAGGTTGCAGTGCCAGAAAAGGATTTGCCGGTAGTTTTGCCGGATGATGTGGATTTCAAACCGACGGGAGAATCTCCGCTAAAATATTCCAAAAAATTTCAGGAAGTGAGATGTCCGAAATGTGGAGGGGAAGCAAAAAGAGAATCAGACACGATGGATACTTTTGTTTGTTCCAGTTGGTACTATCTGCGCTACAGTGATCCAAAAAATGAAAAAGAATTTGCCTCCAAAGAAAAACTGGAAAAGTGGCTTCCGGTTGATCTTTATGTCGGCGGAGCGGAACATAGCGTGCTTCATCTTCTTTATGCGCGATTTTTCACCAAGGTTTTGCATAATTTGGGATACCTAAATTTTGACGAACCATTTTTGAAACTGCGTCATCAAGGAACAATCCTAGCGGAAGACGGAACAAAAATGTCAAAATCAAAAGGCAATGTGGTCAATCCAGATGACGTCGTGGCACAATTTGGCGCTGATGCGCTTAGAATTTTTGAAATGTTTATGGGACCGTTGGAAGACGCTAAGCCTTGGCAGACCAAAGGAATTGTGGGAGTAAGTAGATTTTTGGAACGAGTGTATGAACATTTTAAAAGAAATAAAAAAGGATTAGGAGATTCTTGGGATGAATGGTGTGATTTTGAAAAGTGGAAAAATAATCCAGAAAAAGGAGACACTTCTATTGAAATAAAAACTATCCTAAACAAAACAATTAAAGGAGTGTCGGGAGATATTGAAAATTTAAAATTTAACACAGCGATAAGTAAGTTGATGATTTTATTTAATACTATCTATAAAGCAGAGACTAATAAGCAGTTTCCAAGAGACATTAGATTGGAATCATCGCTTAGTACTTTTATAACTATTGATGATTATAAGAAAATTATTATAATTCTTTCTCCTTTCGCACCTCATCTGGCTGAAGAACTCTGGGAAAAATTGGGAAATAGCGAATCGATATTTTTGCAAAAATGGCCTGCATATGATCCAGAATTAATTAAGGATGAAGAAATAGAATTAATTGTCCAAATAAACGGAAAAGTGCGCGACAAGATAGTGGTGAGTGCTGACATCTCCGAAGAAGAAGCGAAGAAGCTTGCAACAGAAAGCGAAAAAGTTAAGATTCATATTGCAGAAAAAGAAATAAAAAAAGTTATATTTGTGAAGGGGAGATTAATTAGCATTGTAATTTAAATCATTTTAACATCTTAGCATTTTAACATATTAACATCGCTAGAGTAGCATTATTTGCTAAAATGCTAAAATGTTAATATGTTGAATGAACTTTTATGCAAGCAGTTATACTCGCGGCGGGTCGGGGGAAGAGAATGGGAAATTTGACAACGGCAACAACTAAGCCGATGCTCAAAATCAAAGGTAAACCAATTTTGGAGCACAAAATAAAGGCATTGCCGAAAAAAATCAAAGAGATTATTTTTATCGTGGGTTATCGAAGTGAGGATATAATTCGTCACTTCAAAAGATATTACAATGGTCGAAAAATTATTTATGTTTTTCAAACTAATCTAAATGGCACTGGTGGAGCCGTTCACTTGGCCAAGAGTGTTCTTAAAGATAAATTCTTAGTAATGATGGGCGATGATTTATATACCAAAAAAGATTTGAATAATCTCTTGAAGCATGACTTGGCAATTTTGGGTTTTGAAGTCGATGACCCTACTAAATTTGGCGTGATTAAGACAAATAGAAATGGTACACTGGATGAAGTGATAGAAAAGCCAAAAACAAAAAAATATAAACTAGTTGCGACTGGTGTGTACATGCTAGATAGAAGATTTTTTGATTATAGTTTAGTTTCAATTGGTAATGGAGAATTTGGGTTGCCACAAACTATAGCTAAAATGGCAAAGGACCATAAGATAAAAGTGGAGAAGGCTACGCATTGGCATGCCATTGGTAATCCTGATGATTTGAAAGAAGCCGAAAAAGTTTTGCATAAATTCGTGTAAAAACATAAAACAAAAATATGAAATTATTTGGCACTGATGGAATTCGCGCTTTGGTAAATGAAGAAATAATGAGTCCGGAAATGGGAGTTAAAATGGGAATAGCTCTGGTTTTATATTGTCAAAAAAGAAATGCGCCTCTCAAAATTGTTATTGGACGAGACACGCGAGAATCGGGCGTGATGTTAGAAGAAGCGATAATTTGCGGAATAATTTCTATGGGTGGAACGGCCGTTTTGGCAGGAATAATTCCAACTCCTGGTGTGGCCTATTTAGTTGGCGAAGAAAAGGCTGGCGCAGGAATAGTAATTTCTGCTTCGCATAATTCTTTTGAATATAATGGGCTAAAGCCTTTCAACTCTGACGGCACAAAACTTACTAATGAACAAGAATCGGAGTTGCAAAAATATATCTTGGAAGAATCGACAAAAAAAATAGGGGAAGATTTTGTTTTAGGACAAAAAACAATTTTGACTGATGCTAAAGAAAAATATGCAAATTTTCTCCTAAGCAAAGTTTCTAATTTAGAATTAGGAAACTTAAAAATAGTTTTAGATTGTGCCAATGGAGCGACATATGAAATAGCTCCAGTGGTATTTGAGAAAAAAGCAGAAGTTTCCGAAGTTCTTTTCGCTGGTCCAAACGGAAAAAATATCAACAGTAATTGCGGTTCGCAACACATTGAAATGCTTAGGAAAAAAGTCATTGAAAAAAAAGCGGATCTTGGTTTGGCTTTTGATGGCGATGGAGACAGGTTGATTGTAGTTGATGAAAAAGGCAATGCGCTTAATGGTGATCAGATAATTTATCTTATCGCCAAGATGATGCAAGAAAAAGGAGAATTAAGAAACAATGCCGTTGTCACAACAGTTATGAGTAATATTGGATTTATCAGTAGCTTGAAAAAAATTGGAATTGAACATTTTGCCGTTGGCGTGGGTGATCGGCAAGTGTCACAAGAGATGAAAAAAAAAGAGATTGTTCTTGGAGGGGAAGAATCAGGACACATCATTATGTCTAATTTTCAACCGACAGGTGATGGAATGGCTTCAGGCCTGATGTTAATTTCGGCCATGAACTATTTTAAGAAAAATTTGTCCGAATTAGTTCGCGAGATAGTTTTGTTTCCAAAAATTTTGGTCAATGTTATTGTTAAAAGCAAGCCGGAATTGGAATCTATTTCGGAAATTATGGAAATTATAAAAAAGATAGAAAATATTTTGGGAGAAAATGGACGCGTGCTTGTGAGATATTCTGGTACGGAAAATTTGTGTCGAGTTATGATTGAAGGAAGAGACAAGGAAGAAATTAAAAATTATGCAGATCAAATCGTTGAAGTTATAAATAAAAAATTAAATTAAGATAGGGCTTACACATTTTCCTTCAAATCTATTGTTCGCTGAAATTACAAAAAATTAAAACTAAGATTATAGATAAAAATTATTGATTGTAATCCTGCCATTGCCATGGCTACATAAATAGATTTTCAGGAAAACGCATAAGTCCTATAAGTCCAAATAAGAAGATGATAAAAAATTCTCAAGAAAAATTTTTCACATTGTCTGAGTTTCGCCATGAAGTGGGCATCCCGCTTGTTTTGGCTAAAAAGCTAATTGTTTGGGGTGAAATAGAGGCTGAGCACGCGGTGGATGGAACATTGCGTATTGCGCAAACTGAAGCGATAAAGATTGCTGAAATAATCAAAAATCCCTGGAAAAAAACTTATTATTTCTTTCGCGCACTCGGACCAGGTGTGATAACGGGAGCGTCAGATGATGATCCATCCGGCATTGGGACTTATTCTTCTGTTGGAGCCAAATTTGGGTTGGGGCTTTTATGGATGGCCGCTTGGCTGTTGCCGATGATGATGGCTATTCAAGAAGCTTGCGCCAGAATTGGCATTGTGACTAATCACGGCTTGGCGGGAGTTTTGAAAAAACACTATCGAAGAAAAACAGTAATTGGTATAACTTCTATTCTTATTGTGGCGAATGTGATAAACATCGGAGCCGATCTTGGAGCGATGGCAAAATCTTTACAGATGCTCACTAACATCAATTTTTATGTGGCTACTATTTTTTTTGCGGTGACAATAATAATGTTGGAAATATTTATTGGTTATCATATTTATGTCAAAATTTTGAAATGGTTAGCTGTTAGTGTGTTGGCCTATATAGTCACCGCTATTATCATACATCCCAATTGGAATGCCATATTTGAATCGGCCATTATTCCAAAAATAAGTTTTACTTCGGAATATATTTTTGCGATGGTGGCTGTATTTGGAACTAGTATCACGCCCTATTTGTTTTTTTGGCAAACTTCAGAAGAAGTAGAAGAAAACAAATTAGCAAAAAAAATATTCCGTAGTTTGCGTCATAAGGATAATCGAGTGATGACAAACCGGATAGCTCAAATGAGAACTGATGTGGAAACCGGAATGATTTTGGCGAATGCAGTTTTCTTTTTTATCATCGTGACCACATCCCAAGTATTGTTTGAGAATGGAATTTTCAATATCGACTCAGCCGAGCAAGCCGCGTTGGCACTCAAACCTCTGGCGGGTGACTATGCTTACTTGTTGTTTGCTTTTGGTATTATCGGCACAGGTCTTTTAGCTGTGCCAATTCTGGCTGGATCAGGCGCTTATGCTTTGGCGGAAACTATGAACTGGCGGGAAGGTTTGGAGGAAAAATTTTCGCGAGCCAAGGGGTTTTATGCAGTCATTATAGTTTCTATTTTAGTCGGTTTGTTTTTGAATTTTTTCCACATCAATCCTATTACCGCCCTATATTACTCGGCATTTTTAAATGGTGTGATCTCGCTTCCTCTTCTGGTGGCGATTATGATAATAAGTGATAACAAAAAAATAATGGGGCGCGAAACTAATCCAATGTGGGTGAGGATTTCTGGCTGGTTTTCAATCATTTTTATTTCTGGCGCAATAATTTCCGCTGGAATATTATATTTTATATAAAAGATTTTAATTTTTAAAAGTAGTAAAAATATTATGTGTGGAATAATTGCCTATATTGGAAAACAAAAAGCGGTGTCAATCCTCTTGGAAGGTTTGAAGCAACTGGAATATCGAGGCTATGACAGTGCGGGAATTTCTGTTATTCAAAATGAAGAAATAACCACGATAAAGGCAGTGGGAAAAGTAATGGAATTGCAAAATAAAATTGGTGAGCGTGATTTTTCTGGTAACCTTGGCATTGCTCACACTCGTTGGGCGACGCATGGCAAACCAAGCGACACAAATTCTCATCCACACGGGGATTGTGAGGGTAACATTTTTTTAGTGCACAATGGAATAATTGAAAACTATCAAGAATTGAAAAATATACTAATCAAGAAAAAACACAAATTTGTCAGCGAAACTGACTCGGAAGTTTTAGCGCATCTAATCGAAGAATTTAATAAGAAAAATGATTTCAAAAAATCAGTGCTAGAAGCTTTGAAGCTTATTCGGGGAACTTATGGATTGGCGATTATAAATAAAAATGAGCCGGACAAAATAATCATTGCTAGGAATGGTTCGCCTTTGATACTTGGAATTGGCAAAGATGAATTTATCGTGGCGTCGGATGCCAGCGCCATTGTGCGCCACACCGACAAGGTGATTTATTTAGATGATGGAGAGATGGCTCAGATTAGTGCGGATGGTTTTGAAATTAGCAATATTAAAAACAAAACTGTTAGCAAAGAAATTTCCAAATTAAATTGGACGCTGGAGGAATCGAAAAAGGGAGGATTTGATCACTTTATGCTCAAGGAAATATTTGAACAACCGGAAGTAATTTCTAATGGTCTTCGCGGAAGAGTGGAACATTTTTTGTCGGAAGATAATTTCCCAATTCTTGGTGGGCTTCGTCCTATTGAAAAAAGACTGCGGCGTATTAAAAAAATTATTATCGTGGCTTGTGGTACATCATATTATTCTGGGTTGGTGGGAGAATATATGTTGGAAGAATATGCCGGCATTCCAACAGAAGTGGAATATGCCTCCGAGTTTCGTTATCGAAAACCAATCTTGGATTCTTCGACGGCAGTGGTAGCCATTTCTCAATCAGGCGAAACCGCTGACACTTTAGCGGCCATTCGTGAAGCGAAAAACAAAGGAGCTCTGACACTTGGAATTGTGAATGTGGTTGGCTCAACTATTGCGCGTGAAACTGACGCTGGAACACACACACTATCTGGTCCGGAAATTGGAGTGGCTTCGACCAAAGCTTTCACTACACAACTTGTAGTTTTAGTGCTGTGGACTTTAATGCTTGGACGGCAAAGAGATATGGCTAATATTATGAGTAAGAGAATTGCTCAGGAGTTAAAAAACATGCCAAAACTCATTGATGGAATTTTGAAAAAATCCAAGGAGATAAAAAAGATTGCTAAAAAATATTCGAGCGCTAAAGATTTTTTGTATCTTGGTAGGAAATATAATTTTCCAATTGCACTTGAAGGGGCGCTAAAGATAAAAGAAATTTCCTATGTGCACGCTGAAGGCTATGCCACAGGAGAAATGAAACACGGACCAATTGCACTCATTGACGAAAACTTCCCTTCAATTTTCATTTGTCCAAAAGATAGTGTCTATGAAAAAAATATTTCCGGTATGCAAGAAATCAAAGCCCGTGGTGGAAAAATAATTGCCATTGCGACAATGGGCGACAAAGAAATTGCGCGCATTGCCGATGATGTAATTTATATTCCAAAAACTTTGGAAATGCTCACGCCATTTGTTTCAGTTATTCCTTTGCAACTTTTCGCCTATTATTTTGGCGTGGCCAAAGGATATGATGTGGACAAGCCGAGAAACTTAGCCAAATCAGTGACGGTGGAATAATTATGGATATTAGCTCAATCAAAAACACCCGAGAATTTTTTTGGACGAACCATGCGAAATATAAACTTCTTCAATATGGCTTGAGTCCGACGGCAGTCAAAAGTGTTATCAGGCGACCCGACCGAACTGAAACCGGCATTGCGCCTAAAACTACGGCAGTGATGAAAAGAAAAGATTCGAAGAAAATTAAGAAAGAGGTTTGGGTGATGATGCAGAAACAAGGAACAAGAAACAAGGAACAAGAAACAAACGAAAAAAATTCATCAAGGACAAAAATTATATCGACGTGGATTTATCCGGGGGTGAGCCCGAAAGGCAAGAATATTTATGTGCCGGAGGATGTGTGGGGGGAGATAGGGAATGTTCAAAATTAACTCTTAAAATATAATTGAATTTTTTTGAAAAAATTTAAATTTCAAATTAGGGCTTTATTTAAGGCAAAAAATTATATCTCTCACTTATATAAATTATGAACATTGAAAAAATCGAACAAATTCTAAAAGATCAAAAACAGCCGAAATTTCGGTTGGGACAGATTAAAAAGGCCGTCTATCAAGATGGGATTTCGAATTTTTCAGAAATTTCGACGATCCCGAAAGAGTTGAGGAGTGTTTTGGAAAAAGAAAAGATACTTTCTTTTGAAGTGGAAAAAGTTTTAGTTTCCAAAGATGGAAATTCGGCTAAGGCACTCGTGAAATTAAATGATGGAAACAAAATTGAAACAGTTTTGATTTCGCCAAAAGAAAACATTTGGTCAGTCTGTATTTCTTGTCAGGTTGGTTGTCCAATGAATTGCGTTTTTTGCGCGACAGGGCAAACAGGATTTAAGCGAAATTTAACTCACGAAGAAATTGTCGATCAGGTTTTGTTTTGGAAACAATATTTGAAAAAGATACAAGACACAAAAAGCAAGAAACAAACAAATTTCAAATCTCAAATATCAAATTTAAAATTATCGAACGTTGTTTATATGGGGATGGGGGAACCGTTTTTGAATTGGGAAGAAGTTTTGGAAAGTTTGAAAATTTTGTCGGATCCCAAGGGTATGAGTTTTGGTTCGCGTTCAATTTCAATTTCAACCGTGGGAATCTCTGGTGGAATAGAAAAATTAACCGAAGATTTCCCGCAAGTTAATCTGGCAGTCTCGCTTCATTTTTCCCAAGATGAAAACAGGAATGAATTTATGCCGGCGAACAAAAATCTAAATTTAGAAAAACTAAAGATTGAGTTGGAAAAATATTTTGAAGTTTCCAATCGAAAAGTTTTTTTGGAATACATTATGTTTTCTGGGCTCAATGACAGCGAGAAAGATGCAAAAAATCTATTAGAATATATTAAATCTTTCAAAAAACCGCAACTCTTACATGTGAATCTAATTCGATATAATTCAACTAACAGTGAGCAGGAGACAGTGAACAAGAATCAAAATACAGAAATAAAAAATAAATTCGTTTCTTCTAGTTCTGAGCAGGCGATAAAATTTAGAAATTATCTACTTGAAAATAAAATTAATTGCACAATCAGAAGAAGTCTTGGTACAGACATCGAAGGAGCTTGTGGGCAGTTGGCAGGAAAAAAATAATTTTTTATACAATACTGTCATTCTGAGTGGAGCGAAGCGGAGTCGAAGAATCTACTGAGTAGTTTCACGGGCAATATTATCAAGCAGATCCTTCGACTTCGTTCGAGTACGAACTTCGCTCAGGATGACATATTGGAAGTTGATTATTTAGTCTTTTTGGCGTAGAATAAAGATTGCAAAATATGGAAGAAAAAAAGGCTAAAAAACTATTAGATGCTATCAATTTTCCGGTTGATTTGAAAAAAATTCCAGCTGAAAAATTACCGGAACTTTGCGCGGAAGTCCGCGATTTTTTGGTTGAAAGTGTTTCAAAGTCTGGCGGACATTTTGGTTCAAATCTTGGGGTGGTAGAGCTTGCAGTGGCTCTGCATTATATTTTCGATACTCCGAAAGACAAATTAATTTGGGATGTTGGTCATCAAGCTTATCCGCACAAAATGCTTACTGGGCGAAAAGATAAATTGCATACAATTAGGAAAAAAGGAGGATTAGCACCTTTTCCCAAAAAAACTGAAAGTGAATATGATGCTTGTAGTGTTGGACACACTAGTACTTCGATATCTTCAGCCGTTGGTATGGCGCTTGCCAATCGGAACAAAAAAAATGCTCCGCAAATTGTGGCGGTAATTGGAGATGGCGCGCTGGCTGGAGGAATGGCGTTTGAAGCTTTAAATCATGCGGGAGATGTTAGCGCTGATATGTTAGTGGTTTTGAATGATAATAAGATGTCGATTTCGCCTAATGTGGGAGGCTTGGAAAAATATCTCACAAAAATAATTTCCTCTTCTTCTTTTGTGAGCGTGCGCGAAAAAGGGCGGAAATTTTTTAGTCATATTCCTATTTTGGAAAAATTTTTGCGTCGGGCAGAAAAACAAGCCAAGGGAATGCTGGTGCCTTCCACTCTTTTTGAACAATTAGGTTTTGAATATTATGGGCCAATCGATGGACATGATGTGAAAAATTTGACTGAGGTTTTGGAAAATCTTAAAAATATTAGGGGTCCAAAATTTTTGCATGTAGTGACAACAAAAGGCAAGGGATATAAACACGCGGAAAATGACGGATTGTCTCTTCATGCGGTGGCGCCTTTTGATCCGGAAACTGGCAAAAAAAATGGGGGTAGTACTAAGAAGATAACTTTCTCGGACGTTTTTTCTGATTGGATTTGTGAAAAGGCCAGAAAAGATGAAAAACTTCATGCTATTACTCCAGCTATGGCTGATGGTTCAGGACTCATTGAATTTCGAAAAAAATTTCCTAATCGCTTTCATGATGTAGGAATAGCTGAACAGCACGCGGTCACTTTTTCGGCCGGACTTTCTGCGCAGGGTGCCAAGCCGGTAGTTTCAATTTATTCTTCGTTTTTGCAAAGAGCCTATGATCAAATCATTCATGATGTGGCTTTAGAAAATCTAGATGTGCTTTTTGCGATTGACCGAGCGGGCGTAGTTGGACCAGACGGTGCTACACACAATGGAAGTTTTGATCTTTCCTTCCTTCGGGCGGTTCCAAATTTAGTCATTATGACCCCATCCTGCGAAAATGAATGTTTTGCTATGCTGAGTACTGGATATAAACACAAGGGGCCGGCTGTGGTGCGTTATCCACGAGGGGGCGGAAGCGGAAAATATAATCAAGAAAAATATAATAAACTGGAAATTGGTAAAGCGAAAATTATTCGCTCTGGGAAAAAATTGGCGATTTTGTCTTTTGGCACACTTCTGGAAAATTGCAAAAAAACCACAGAAGTTCTGGACGCGACTTTAGTGGATATGCGATTTGTCAAACCACTCGATGAGGAGATGCTGAAAAATTTATCCCAGACGCATAAATATTTTGTCACTATTGAAGATAATGTTATTGCCGGCGGAGCCGGAAGCGCGGTCAATGAATTTTTGGCCAAAGAAAATTTGAAAGTTTCAATTAGAAATATTGGTCTTCCCGATAAATTTCTCGAACACGGAACCCGCGAAGAACTTCTCAAAGAAGTTGGTTTGGATGAAGATGGGATTTTGGAATCAGTTAAGAGTTTTATTTCATAAATCCAAAATGTTTTAGGGCTGGCAAGATATTTGGCGCAAGGTCTTGTGGAAGATTTTCGATATCTAACCAATCCCATTTTCGAATGTCTTCTCCTGGTGTTATTTCGCCAATTCTCTTGGCTAAAAAGTGAACTAGAATGACATCAAGATTCCCCTCGGGGGTTTCTTTTTTTGTGTGAAGTAAAAATGGTTTTTCATCCAAGATTTCAATTTCAATTCCCATTTCTTCCTTGACTTCGCGTCGGGCATTTTCAATTAGATCTGTTTGAAAATCTTCCACTCTTCCTCCGCAAAATTTCCAGAAAGTTGTGTCTCCATGTTGATCAAGAAGAACTTTATTATTTTCTACAATTACTGGACCAGACGCGATTATTATTTTTTGCATATTTTTTAAATTAATTAATTATTATAATTTTTTCACCATATAACTATCCTTTAATTTGTATCCCAATTTTCGATAATATCCGCGTACGCCGACGCCTGAAATTACTACAATTTTATCAAGGCCAAATTCTTTTTTGGCGATTTTTTCGGCTTCCAGGATTAGTTTTTTTCCAAGGCCAATATGTTGAGGCGAGAGCGTATCTTTTTGATTGATCTGATTCATTTTGCCATAAGTATGCACTTCTCTTATTATAGCAGAATTTTTTAGAATATTCGGGACTATGCTTTTTTCGTTATTTATTCTTAGGCGCAAAAGCGCAAAAAGCTTTGATCTATTTTGATTAGTGTATTCTAAAAATATTTCTTGACCATTGCTAGCAGGATAATCAATACGATTCATAATTATTTTTTCTTTGAGATTATAATCCGAGCGCACTTCGCGACAACGAATGCAAGGGCAAGTGGAATTTTTGGCAATTAGTTGACGGAGATTGGAAATTTTTGGTCCGGCGATAATGGAACTTTCTGGCACATCGCGCACCAGACGAGAGATGCGAACATAGGGTGGAATGATTTCATTTTTGACGCGCAATATAAATTTCTCAAAACTTTTGTCGGTGAGCGCTTTATATTTCCCGGCTCTCCATATTTTATATAGTGGACTTTGGCGGATAACGACAGTCGGATAAATTTTTAGCATATCCGGCTGGAAACTAGGATTGATAAAAAGTTCTTGAAACATTTGAAAATCTTTTTTGATGCTGGAGCCAAGTAGTCCTGGCATAATGTGATAGTTTATTTTAAAACCAAAATCTTTGAGTAGTTTTGTAGCTTCGATAGTTTTTTGAATATTGTGCCCGCGTTTATTTTTTTCCAAAACATCATCAAAAATACTTTGCACGCCAAGCTCCACTCGAGTGCATCCAAGATTTCTAAAATTAATCAATTCTTTTGTGTCGATATAATCCGGTCGCGTTTCCAGTGTCAGTCCAACAATTCTATGTTTAGCCGTCTCATTTTTCTTTTGTTCTGCTGAAAGTAATTTTTTGCTTTCTACCTGCCTCGCCGGCAGACAAGCTTTATTCTTTCTACTGGCTACTTTTTTAGGGTAGTCATTGCAAGCCCGGAAACATTCCAAGATAAATTTATTCTGGTAGGCTTTTGGCAAATAGGAAAAAGTTCCCCCCATCACGATAATTTCTATTTTGTCAGTTTTATGACCATTAAGTTCCAATGCGTGAATTCTTCTTTGCACTTGAAGATAAGGATCAAATTTAGCAGAAATAGCCCGCATTACAGCTGGTTCATTTGAGAGATAACTTTTAGGCATTTCTAATTCGTCCGGACAATAGATGCATTTTCCTGGGCAGGGGTAACTCTTGGTGAGTACTGCTACCACAGCAACGCCAGAATCGGTGCGAATTTTTTTGCTAAAAAGACAAGCTTCTAAATTGGGATGGCGTTTTATTTTTTTTTCGAGAATCATTTTTTCATAAAGTTCGCGAATATCAGCATTGGTTGGGAGTGGTAGTCCCAACTCTTTGCAAATTTCTTTTTTGCGTTTCAAAAAGAGCTCAGGACTTGAAATCTTAGTTTGGGTTGCTAGTTTTATGAAATTGTCATAGGATTTGAGCATGGGGGTGGGGATGATTTAATTTTTGCAATTTGAAAAAAATAAACTTGAACGCGCATTTTTTTGCTAAAATTTTCCTAAGTCAACGGCTGGTACGGAAAATTTTAGAAAAAATCCGCATTCTTCGAGCAACAATTTTTTTCAAATTGCAAAAATTAAATCAATAAAAGGAAGAGGGAGAAAGTCTAATTATTCAATTAAAATATTATAAATATGAACACAGAGGATAAAATTTTAAAAGACATTGAAAACGGTTATGATTTGATGGCGGATAAGTTTTCCGGTACCCGGAAGCATTTTTGGCCTGGTTTTGATTTTATTTTAGAAAATATTAAAAATTCAGATAAAGTTTTGGATTTTGGTTGTGGCAATGGACGCTTTTTGGAAATGGTGAAAGACAGGAAGTTTGAATATTTCGGCGTGGATGTTTCGCAAAAACTGATTGATATCGCTAAGGAGAAATATGCAAAAGAGGGGGTTAGTTTTCAAAAAATATCCAGTTCAGACATCTTACCATTTCTTGACAATTTTTTCAACAGTGTCGTGTCAATTTCAGTTTTTCATCATTTTCCTTTTGATTACGCGCAAAAGATGGCCAAAGAAATTTATCGCGTGACGGCGCCGGGAGGAATAATCATAATTAGCGTTTGGAATTTATGGCAAAAGAAATATTGGAAATATTGGCTGAGTCCAAAAGCTCTTTGGAAAAAAGATATCATCATTCCTTTTAGAAACAATCAGGGTGAAATATTTAATCGCTTCCATTATATGTTTAGAAAAAAAGAATTGGAAAAACTTTTTAGAAATACTGGTTTCCAAATTGAAAAATCCCTTGTGCTTAACAAGAAAAATATTATTATAATATGTAAGAAAATATGACTTTTGTGCCTCGAGAGAGACTCGAACTCTCAAGGGATTGCTCCCACGCGATTTTGAGTCGCGCGCGTATACCAATTCCGCCATCGAGGCTTGTTTATATTATTTTGCCATACGATACATTTGTAGTATAATAGACTTATAGATTATGGCAAAGATTATTTCATTAGTCAACCAAAAGGGCGGAGTGGGTAAAACCACTTCAGCCATTAACCTAGCAACCTATCTGGCGGAGCTGGGTAAATTTGTTTTGCTCGTGGACCTTGATCCACAGGGAAATGCTTCTTCGGGATTAGGATTAAATGTCAGAGAAATTGAGAAAAGCCTCTATCATTCAATGATACTTGGAGAACATCCGTCAAAAATAATTATGCGTACCGAAACTTTTGGTCATGATTTGATTCCAGCCTCGCAAGATTTGGCCGGAGCGGGGATTGAGCTGGTGCATTTGGATAATCGAGAATTTCGACTTTACAATGTTCTGCGAGAAATTAGAACTAATTATGATTATATAATCATTGACTCTCCACCAAGCCTCGGACTTCTCACAATCAATGGTTTGGTAGCCAGCGACGAAATTATTATCCCCGTGCAAACGGAATATTTTGCCCTGGAGGGACTCAGTCAACTTCTAAATACCATTAATCTCATCAGGGAGAATCTTCAACCCAAGCTTAAGGTTATGGGCGCACTTCTCACGATGTATGACAAGCGAAATCGTTTGGCGCGTCAAGTAGTCAAAGAAGTCCAAGATCATTTTCCGGGGCATGTTTTTGATAGTGTTATCCCTCGTTCAATTCGTTTGGCGGAAGCCCCAGGCTTTGGAAAATCTATTTTGAGTTTTGATTCGCTTTCCAAAGGCGCGAGGGCTTACAAAAATCTAGCCAGAGAAATAATCGAATTGGATAAAAATAATAATAAAAAAGATTTTTCAGTTTAAAAACAAAATAAATTTTAAATTTACAATTTTAAATTTTAAATAAATTTTTAATCACTAAATGTTTAATTTTAAAATTTAGACAATTAGATTTGATTTTAAATTTTAAATTTAGCCTTTAAAATTATATTAGTATGGCTCAAAACTATGGATTAGGTAGGGGACTTTCCTCACTTATTCCTCAAAAATCAAAAAAAATTGGTAAGCCGGCAGAAGATTTCAACTATTTTGGCGCTTCCGGAAAACCAATCACAAATGTTTCCGAAGAGAAAAATGGTATCGAAGAAATTGAAATTTCAAAAATTGTGCCTAATCCCTATCAACCACGAACGGTTTTTGATGAAGCAAAACTTCAAGAGTTGGCTGATTCTATAAAAGAACATGGAATAATTCAGCCGATCACAGTGAGTAAATCTGGTGGGCGATATGAAATTATTGCTGGTGAACGGCGCTTTCAGGCAGCTAAAATTGCGGGACTTGCTGTTGTGCCGGTGATTATGCGAGAAACAACAACTGATCAACAAAAACTAGAATTGGCGATCATCGAAAATATTCAACGTCAAGATTTGAATCCAATTGAAGAAGCTAAATCATATTTGAAACTTACCAATGAATTTGCTTTGACGCAAGAAGAGACGGCAAAAAAACTGGGGAAAAATCGAAGCTCAGTGGCTAATAAAGTTAGGCTTTTGAATTTGCCAATTGAGATTCAAAAGGCCTTGATCGAGGGGAAAATTACCGAAGGACATTGCAAATTGCTCTTGGCCATTCCCAACCCAGAAAAGCAAAGAGCTTTCTATGAACTCATAATCAAAAATGGTTTGACTGTGCGTCAAACGGAAGACAAGACAAAAGAAGTGACGGTTCACTCTCACAAGAGGAATATTGTTGTTGATCCAGAAACCAAGAGTTTGGAAGATGAACTAATCGGCATTCTTGGCACCAAAGTCAAAATTAAAAAATTCGGTGGTGGTGGGCAGATCGTGATTGAATATTATTCCAAAGAAGAATTGAATAATATTTTGGGGAAGATAAAATAAAAAATAATTTTGTGAATTGAATAAAAACTAGAATTTTTTCAATAAGTGTTTTTTTATTAAGAACCGTTCTTTCTTCTCCATTCTTTTTCTTCTTTTCGATTTTTGTAATCAGCTAAAAAATATAATACGGCACCAATAATGGCAACAATTACCGCAACAATTTGAACAATTAATAAAAATGGCATCATAGTATTATTTAGAATATTTTTTGTTTAAAGTCTACTAATATTTAAGCATAGGATTAGGCAAAAGACAATCTGGGTATAATGAGGAGATTGATTTTGATGAAAATGCTTAATTTAAGCCAAAAATATATAAATCGCTGGACAAAGTGGTTGTTTTGGTGTATAATAGTAGATTATGAAAATAAATACGGGTGACAATAAAAAAGTTTTCTTTTTCTACCTAATCTTGGTAGATTTTATTATCGCAATGCAAATTGCGGCAGTTGTTTTTTTGAAAATAAAATCAGCTGATTTTATTCTTTCTTTTGTTGTATCTTTTATAGTTTTCCTTATTTTCTCTGAAATTTTTGAAAGTAGTCGAAAGATAAAAAGTGTTTTGAAACCCGGACTGATTTTTATGGTGCTGGGTAGTCTAGTTAATTTTTTCTTTTTTGACGCAAACTTTTTTGTTTTCGGAAGAACTTTAGCTGGATTGGGCGCGGGAATGATTTTGGCAAGTCAAATCGGAATGATTTGGCATGATGACTGCGAAAGAATGAAAAATTTTTCTTTGGCGATTGTGATTTCTTTTATTTTAGGTTTGATTTTTGGTCCAATCTTGGCTGGATTTCTATCTGGTCCAGCGCTTTCGGAAATGAAAGTAATCTTTATTCTGGGTGCGGTACTTCCATTTTTATTAGCCTTGGAATTAAATCAAATATTTTGGGAAGTGGCGAAATCTTTTTTTGGGATAGAAGAAAAGGAAGGTATTAGAAAAAGTGGCAAGAAAGTCGCCAATGTAGTTGCCAAGAGAATTATTTATGTTGTGGCTGATTATTGGTTGGCGGGACTTTGTGCGGCAGCGAATATTTTATTGAAAGTTTGGGGAGTTAATTTGTTATTTTCTTTTATCGCTATGTGGGCTGTTAATATATTAATAGCAGGAATTTTTTTCGCTACCTATGTAGGAACTGGCATAGATGTGAGTTTAGGAAAAGATCTCCGCAGAGCGACTGATAAAATTCATGAGAAATCGAAAATCGCTGGCTATCTTTCAATGTTAGTTGTTATCTTCCAAGCTATATTTTGGTCTGGTCCCGAGCAAGTAGTAATATTTTTTCAAAAAGAAATTAAGAGGATAGCTAGATCGGTGATGGCTCTTTTATTTTTAACTGCTATTCAAACAATTATCTGGATGTACATATATCGTACTGGGTATGATATTCTAACAAATTAAGAGCATTTTTCGTTTAGGTTGCAAAAAGTAAGAATTAGTTTTAAAATAAAGGAAAGAAATATGAATATACTATTTATTTCTAAAGACTTATCTGGAGCTGATCTGGCTTATCGTTTGAAAAAAGAAGGACACAGCGTCCGCCTTTTTATTGAAGATAAAACCCAAAATCATAACTTCGAAGGTTTAGTGGAAAAAACTAAGGACTGGAAAAATGATCTTGGATGGGTCGGCAAAAATGGGCTAATCGTTTTTGATAGTTCCGGTTATGGGAAAATTCAAGATGAACTTAGAAAAAAAGGTTATGCGGTGGTTGGCGGAAGCGAATTTGCTGATCGTCTTGAACATGATAGACAGTATGGGCAAAAAATTATTTCAGTCTGTGGAATGAAAATTATCCCATCGATTAATTTTAGTTGCACGAAATCCGCTATTAAATTTGTAGAAGAAAACGAGGGTCCTTGGGTAGTCAAGCAAAATGGGCATATCAACACAGGCTTCAATTATGTGGGTCAGCTCAAAGATGGCAAAGATGTTATTTCGGTTTTGAAGAATTATAATAGAAACAATAAGAAGGAATGTATTTCGATTGATTTGCAAAAGAAAATAATAGGAGTAGAAATCGGCGTAGCCAGATATTTCAATGGTAATGATTGGGTGGGTCCAATTGAAATTAATTTGGAACACAAAAGTCTTTTTAATGGGGATTTGGGGCCAAAGACATATGAAATGGGAACTCTCATTTGGTATGAAGAAAATGAGAAGAATAAACTGTTTCGAAAAACTTTGGCGAAAATGAAACCATATTTGAAAAGTATAAAATTCAAAGGCGATATTGACATTAATTGTATCGTGACTCAGGATGAAATTTTTCCTTTGGAAATAACCCCGCGCTTTGGTTGGCCATCAACGCATTTGCACGAAGAAATTCATTTGTCTCCTTGGGGAGATTTCCTGAAAGCAATTGCGAAAGGAAAGCATTATGATTTGAAATATAAAAAAGGCTATGGAATTGTGGTTTTGCTTTCTACTCCGCCCTTTCCATATATAGTGAGGACAAAAAAATATTATCCTGAAGGAATGGATATTTTTTTCAAGAAAGAATTATCCGAAGAAGAAATGGAACAAATTCATTTTGAGGAAGTTTCCTTGAGAAAGAATAAAAAAGAAACTCAATTTTATATTTCTAGTAAGACTGGCTTTGCACTGCATGTTACGGGTATGGGCAAGACAGTCGAGGAAGCCAGAAAAAATACCTATGGTTTGATTGAAAATATTGTCATTCCGAAAATGTTTTATCGAACTGACATCGGATTAAAGTTTGTCGAAAGGGATCAGAAAAAACTTGAAGAATGGGGATTGATATAGAGTAAGCGTGAGCTTGCTTTTTTATAAAATTTGGGTTAGATAAATTAAAATAGCTGATTGATTCTATGGTTTTTTTTGAAATTTGTTTGTATAAAAAGGTATGTTTTTCGACTGGAATTTATGGATATCTTTTGAATTATGCTTCTGATTATGCGAAGGAGAATATTTTGAAAAAAATTACATATAAAGAAAAATGTACAATTCTTGCAAATGATTTTCTATTAAAAAATTTAATTTACAAAAAATATAAAATTAAATACAGTGAAGATGATATAATAACCAATGAATTTGGAAAGCCGTTTTTTAGAAAACGAATCGGTTGTCATTTTAATTTTTCACATAATAAAAAATATAGTGTTGTTGTAGTGGGTAAAGAAATTGTTGGGGTTGACATTGAAGATATTGAAAATATAAAAAAAGAGACGCATCGTTTATTTGTCTCAGATTATGATTATGTAGATAAAAATAATATGAGATTATCTTTATGCAAATTGTGGACTGCTAAGGAAAGTTATTGTAAGGCTTTGGGATGCGGACTTAATGTTTCGTTAAAAGATATTCAAGTTATAAAAAAAAGAAATAATTTTAAAATAATTCATGGAGAAAAAAATCAGAAGTGGATTATTAAAAATATTATCTTATCTAATAATATTGTGATTGCTGTGTGTTCAAATAAATCATTTCTGCTGAAATATGACGAAATTAATATGAGAGAATATATATTAAATATAATGAGTAATAATAAATCTTTAGTATGAATATTGAAATAGTTAAAAATAACAACCCATTTTCTAAAGAGGAAGTAAATAAATCTATAGTAGCTCGATTTGAAAAACAAGCTAATAGATTCCCAAATAATAGTGCCGTAATAACTAAAATTCGTACTCTTTCTTATCAAGAACTTAATAATGAAGCAAATATAATTGCTAATCAAATATTGAAATATGATAAAAAGGGTATTTCTCAGCGAATATATTTATTATTTGAACATGATTTTCAAATGATAGTTGCGATTATGGCTGTTCTCAAGTCGGGAAATGCATATGTCCCTCTTGATCCCACACATCCATTAGATAGGCTTGAATATATAGTTTCTGATTCAGGTGGCGATATTATTTTAACTAATAATATTAATTATGATTTAGCCAAAAGCTTGACAGCTGATTTGCTTAACAAGAATGTTTTTATTATTAATACAGATGAACTTACTGAAAAAAAGAAAATAAAAAATTTAGAAATTCCGATAGATCCTTTCCAATACGCATACATATTATACACTTCTGGTTCAACAGGAAAACCAAAGGGCGTTATTCAAAATCATCGCAATGTGCTACATTTTATGCGTACTTATACGAATAATTTGGGAATCAAGCCATCAGACAAACTTACACTTTTTTCGACTTATGGTTTTGACGCATCTGTTATGGATATTTTTGGTGCTTTATTGAACGGAGCAACATTATATCCATATGACATTAAAAAAATTGGCGCAACCGAAAAATTAGCCAGATGGATTAATAAGGAAAAAATAACTATTTTTCATTCAGTTCCAACTCTGTATCGCTATTTTATTAAAAATATAAAAGAAAAACAATTAGTGAAAAACATTAGACTGGTAGTAATGGGGGGAGAGCCTGTTTTAATAAATGATGTGGAGTCCTACAAGCATTATTTTAGTGACAGTTGCATTTTTATTAATGGCCTAGGTCCGACCGAATCAACAGTTACTCTCCAGTACTTTATTGATAAAAATACTAAAATAAATTAAGCTACCGTTCCCGTTGGTTATCCAGTAGAAAATACGCATATATATCTTTTGGATAATAATGGAAATGAGGTTGGCGATGGAGAAGTCGGTGAATTAGTTTATAAAAGTGATTATTTGGCTTTGGGTTATTTGAATCAATTAGAAAAAACAAAGGAGGTATTTATAACTGATCCCGTAATGAAAAAAGGAAAAGTTTTTAAAACTGGTGATTTAGGAAGGAAAACAGCTAATGGTCCAATTGAATTTTTAGGAAGAAATGATTTTCAAATTAAAATTAGGGGATATAGAATAGAGTTAAATGAAATTGAATCAGTTATGGATAAGCTCGATTTTATTGATAAGAGTGTCATTATGCCTATCTCTCACAAAGGAAAAGAATCTCAAATTATTGCTTATTTCACTACTAAAAATAATGAAGCAATTAACTATAACGCAATAGAGCAAAATTTAAAAAGAACACTACCTTCCTATATGATTCCAACTCGTTTTTATTATTTGGATGTGATGCCACTCACAACTACTGGTAAAATTGATCGAAAATTTATAGTGGATACATTCAGGCCAGATTTTCTGGAAGAAAAAAATGTCAAACCAAAAAATAAAACAGAGAAGACAATAGAAAATATTTGGAAAAAACTATTGAATATTAAAGATTGCGGGATTAAATCAGAATTTACTCGGTTAGGTGGAAATTCATTGTTATTAACATCGTTAGTTTTGGAATTACAAAATAAATTTAAGATAAATATATCCGTAAACGATATTATAAATTTATCTACAATAGAAAAGCAAGCGGAATATATAAGTGCTAATTTAAAGCAAGATGAACAATCTCGTTTTCCTTAAAAAAGGAACGAATCAAAATAAGAATTTATTTTTAATTCATGCTGGAAATGGTGAAATTCAGCCGTACATTTTATTTTGTTCTTCTTTTTCACCAGAAATAAATTGTTGGGGCTTAAGAGCGGATAGATTTAATGATTTTTCTCCTAAAAATCGTTCTATTTCGTCAATGGCGAAATCTTACATAAAGCAAATTAAAAAAATTCAACCAGAGGGGCCATATTTATTGGCAGGTTGGTGCTTCGGAGGAGTGAGGGCATTTGAAATTGCATTGCAACTTGAATCAAGTGGTGAAAAAGTTGATTTTTTGTCAATAATTAATTCTGCACCGCCAATTATTAATGATAGAAAAAGAATTCATATGGTCAATAATTACGCATTACTTGAATTAAGTAATGATCCAAAGAAAAAAACACGTTTTAATTTAGAAACAGAAAAGAAATTAATTTGCAAATGGTTAGCTAGGGCTAATATTTCTAGTATAAGTGATAAATTGAGTAATAATGAAGAATATTTCTGGAAAAACTTTGTTGAAATATTTAATGCCTCCAAACATCAAAAAGATCTTATGGAAATTATTAAAAAGGATATCCCAAAAGACAGAGCTAAGGCAATCCCATATTTCGACAGTATTAATTTTCAAAATCTAATTTATTATCTAAATGTGATGAGAACTGATGCGAATGCTCAAGCATTCTATGTTCCTACTAAAAAAGTTAAAGTTAAGGTTGACTTTTTTGAAGCAAATGGTAGTCTTGTTAAGCGAAAAAATGATTGGAATTTATATTTAAATCAGCCAATAAAAACCTATCTCGTTAAAGGTGATCATTTTTCAATATTTAATACTGGGTATATGGAAGAATTCGCAAGGTTATTTGATGAAATTATGAATCGAGTAGTAAAATAATAATGGAAAAAAATAAAATAAAAATCATAAAAGGAGGAAGAAATTTGATTAGTTTAAATGTTCTTTTAATTGATAATGGTTCTGATACATTAAATGATTATCTTGCTTTATTAAGCAATCACAAAGTTGAAATTATTTCATTTCGAGATATTAGTACTTGTGATTTTGAAAAATATCAATTGATTATTTTATCAGATGGTCATTCATTAAATGTTTCAGAGAATTTTAGTGAAATTAATCTCATCCGGAATATTTCAATTCCTATGATTGGTATTTGCTACGGTTTCCAGATTCTGTGTTTTACTTATGGAGCCAAGATAATTAAGTTGTCTAAAAAAAGTGAAGGTTTAGTTGAGATAATCTCTGATGTAAATCATATGATTTTTCAAGATAAAAACAATTTTATCGTTTCGGAAAAACATCAGTTTGCTATTCGAAACATTCCGGCAGAACTTTTTTGTTTAGCACATTCAAAGGATGGTTGTGAGATTGTTGAGGTTAGAGGTAAAAAACAGTTCGGTTTCCAATTTCATCCAGAAAATAATAATTCTCAAGATGAGGGAAGAAAAATATTTAATAATTTAATTAAATATATTGTCGGATTATAATGGGGCATTTACGAATAATCGTAGTGCCCCTTAAATATTTATTGGGTGGTATTGGAAAATATTAAGGCTTTCATTTTTTCATTTTTATGCTACAATAAAGTCAGTAAAAATTAGGATGTTTATTTGTTATATTTTTGGACAGTTCTTTAATAGGATTTCGTGGGATAATAACATTATCCCAAAACAATAAACAGTAAAACTTTGGAGGTGCAGCATGAAAAAAAGATCGGTGATGCTCGTGGCAGTATGTTTTCTGATGTTGAGTTTTTACGGAATTGGCGTGGCAGGGGAATATAAGGTAGATGTCCCGCGTCACTCACAAGAGCAGTTGGTGTTTTGTGGTGTGGCCGTGGCTCAATGCTGGAGCGAATACCTTACGGGAGAAAAACATTCCCAGTATTATTTAGCGACTCTCTATCCGGAAGTATGGGGCGGAGTCAGCGCTGGAAATTTAAGGGACATACTTAAATCTCGAACGGGTAAAAATTTCCAAATCAATGATCACAGCAGTGAATCATCTGCTTTTAAGAGGATTCGCGAAGAACTGAAAGATCAAAAAACACCCCTGGCTATTGCTGGAAATGCCTGTTCCCCATCGGGAACGCCAAAAACTCCCATGAAACATTGGATGTTGATAGAGGGATTAAGAATGGATAGCGCCAATAAATTTTTCCAAGGCTCTTACGTTGACGATCCTCTCTATGGCTCTTCTTTTGCTTCAAGTTATGAGGCGCTTAGGCCGAGAACTTGGGTAAAGGATCTATTTACCAAATGGTGGTTGCCTAAAAATAATCTTCGCCAATCAGTGGATGATTGAATCGGTTTTTTTAATCTATGCGTGAGTCTGGAGTGGAAAAGCTGACAGAAGATATATTCTTCTGTCAGCAAATAGTTTTTAGTAAATTAAATTAAAATTTAAAATATGATTAAGAATAAAAAAGATTATTTTAGAAAAATATTCAGAAAAACATTGTTTTTTTCCCCAGTACAGTTAGTAATTTGGACAATTATCCAATGGAAAATAGTAGAAAAATTATTCAACTATGAAAATGATTACGGGGCTTTATTGGTACGATCTTTTTTTATCTATATTCTTGTTTTTTTTAGTATGTATTTAATTGTTGGTTTTTTGGAAAGTGTAATTGATATTAAAAATAACAAATTAATAGAATTTTTCTTTAAACCTAGTATCATGCTTTTTTGTGCTGTCGTCATGTTTATTTTGAGTTTTTTTATTTTTGTTAAATCTGGTAGTCGAAGTTTAGAATTATTTTTTTTCTATTTTATTTCACCTTATTTTATTATTTTATTTATTAGTAGCTACGTGTTAACCTACCTACTTTTGTTAGTAGGAATTTTTAGTGGAAATTTTTTAGCTGAATTAAATTGTAAAGAATAGTAGATTTATATATTTTTATTAAACAATAAAATCAGAATAGTGTTTCTAAATATTCAAAAACCAAAACCAAAAAGCACATTAAAAAGGAGAATTTATGATTAATCGAAAAAACATAATTATTGTTGGATTGGCGTTTCTTTTTGTTTTCGTTCTGATTTTTATATTCCTAAAATCAGAAAAAGAAAACGCAAGTATTGGCAAAAATAAAATTGCAACTATTTTGCAAAAAAAGGAGAAAGGCAAGGCGGTAGTTGCAAAAAGAGAGAATGAACCGAAAATTGTCAAAGAGAACAGCATTTCGAGTGGAAACAATGAGGAAGGGGAAGATTCTTTGCGGTATCGGGTTTCTACTGAAAAGGAAATAGGATCGTCAGCTATCCAGCTTGTTCACACTCTCTATGATTCATACGCTGATATGGATTTTTCTCAGGCTATCGCCAGCGAAATGGTTTTTGTCAAGAATACCAAACCGAGAGATAAAAGCCCAGGGCATTTTGTAGTGGTTCTTCGCAATTCTGAGGGAGAAATTATGGCTAGGGCAGTCCTTGCTATAATAGAAGAAAATGGAGACGAGAAAATTCTCGAAGCGGGCAACGTTGAGCCATTTCCTCCAGCTTTTTCGGATATGCAAACACAAGAGGAATACAGAAAGGCGGAAAAATATCCACTCACTGATCCGTACCCGAGAATTTCTGAGGATAAGGCTTTTGAGTTGGCCAAGCAAAGGTTTGGAAGCGATTTTTCTTTTCAGGGACTCACTAATATTTTCATTTCTTTGCCATCACTCGACGAGCCTTATGAGATTGGAGTTCCCTTTACTCCGTATTATAAATTTATCGTAGAAGGAGATGAAGGCAAAACCATTTGGATTCAAAGCGAATCCGGGTTGGTTGTTGATTATCCTTATTTGGATTTGCAGATGGAAAATTTTGAAGGAATGATGGCTGAAGAAAAATTACAATCTCCGCCATTGGCAGAAAAGAATGAAGAAAATAACGATTAAATCAAAGTTAAAAAAATAGTACAAATATCTTAAGGGCAGGCTTTTGGAAAAATCCAAGAGCCTGTTTTTCTTTTTCGAAATATATAGTAAGATAAGACTAAGGAGAGGCTAGGAAAAATAAAAGTAAGAGAAGAAAGCAGTAGATATGAAAAAATTTCTAAAACCAACTAAATTTAAAATAATCACCTGTCTGATTGGCGGACTCATTCATCCTGTCAGTTTCTTTGTTTTGCAATACATAGAACCAAGTGGCTATATCGAGGGCACGATATTTGCGGTTGTTTTTTTGTTTTATTATATTGTTTCTGCCATTCCTACTTTTTTGATATCCTTAACTCAATCAGTAATCACCTTATTTAGCCAGCCTGAGTTAGTTGCTAATAACGAAGAAGCTGATATGATTTTTATATTTATTTATGCAGGTTTAATTACTATTTTTAATCTTATCTTTTTCTATGTCATCGCTTGTTTAATTGAACGAAGAAAAGACTTGGTGAATAAGTGAAATTTCTAACTTTTTAATATTAAAAATTATGGGTCAAGTTCTAGGAATGATTTCTGCGGTGCTTATTCTTTCAGCAATTTATTTTAGAGTCGGTGGTCAAAAGAATTTTTCAAACGGTCTTTTTATTGTTGGTATAATCGGAGAATTATTGTTTATTGCAATAATGATAATGGCCATTTTTGATTAAGATTCATCTTGTCATTTTTGAAAAATGCCATTCTGGCATTTTTTTATTTTTGTGATACAATAAAGTTAGTAAAAGCTAAGATAAAAATATGGCGGAGAAGAAGAGAAAAAATAGGCAAATGTTTTCGTGGATGAATCCTAAATTGGAAATCAGAGATACGGAGAAATATGGCAAAGAAATTAAAAAAAAATGTTAAAAAATAATTTAAAAAATTCAAAGCAGATAATTGAAATAGTTAACCATTTTAGTGTTGGTGCACTTAATGAAATATTAAAATTAGAAAAGGAATGTTTCCCCGCAGAATGGCAATATGAGGATGCTGACAAATATTACAAGAAAATGCTAGGAGATGCTGAGAATATAAATATTTTTTTGAAGGATGGGAAAAGAGTGGCTGGATATATTTTGGCAAGGTTTCATAATAAAGAAATCAAGGAGCTTAGTAAATATGACGACAAATTTAAGGAACGCAAGGGTTTTTATGTAGAAACTATCCAAATCTTTCCTGAATTTCAAGGTATTGGTGGAGCAAAAAAACTTATTCTAGCTGTTTGCGAAGAAGCTAATAAAAGAGGTTTCGATAAATTTTCAATTCATGCTAGAAAAAAAAATGGACTTAATGATAAAATAAAAAATATTTTCAAAGATAACATCACGGATATTCGGAATATAGAAAAATGGGAACCAGCAGTAGGGGAGTCTTATGAATATATAGAATGGGAGTATAAAAATTAATAAAATAAAAAAAATGATTTGTCCTAGCTATCCAGACCCGCAATATCTCATCATCTCTTCGGATGTTCCTGCTCTGCTTTATTATTCACATTTGCCAGCTATGTTCGTATCTTTGCTGATTGGTTTTTTTGTGTTTTTCAAAAACAGACATTCTTTGGTGAGCAAAATTTTACTAGCTATATCGATAACTTTTTCCTTGTGGACATTCATAAATCTAATCACTTGGACAAATAATAACAGCGAAATAATTATGTTTGTTTGGAGTTTTTTTGGGATTCTATATTCTATTTTATGCTTACTGTCCCTTTATTTCGTATATGTATTTATTGAAAAAAATGATCTTGTTTTTTGGAAAAAGTTGATTATGGGAGCATCACTATTGCCAGTTATATTTCTTGCTCCAACTAAATATAATATTGAAATATTTGAGAGTTCTGTTTTTTGTGGTATTACAAACGAGGGGGTATATTATGCAAATTATTATTATGGCATTGGCCTCTTGTCATTTTTGTGGATTCTTTTTATCCTAATTACAAGATATCGAAAAGCGGAAAGAGAAATGAAAAAACAAATCATGTTTTTGGGAATAGGCATAGAACTTTTTCTTTTTTCTTTTTTTATCACGGGATATATTTCAAGTCTCCTCATTGGAAATTCATATAACCTAGAATTCTACGGCCTTTTCGGTATGACCTTTTTTATGGCGATGCTCGCGTATTTGATTGTGAAGTTTGAAGTGTTTAGTATAAAACTAATCGGTGCGCAAGCTCTGGTGATTACGCTTGTCATCCTCATTGGTTCGCAATTCTTTTTCATAAGATCCTTCACTAATCAAATTCTCACTGGCATAACCTTAACTCTAATAATCGTTTTTGGTTGGTTTCTTATCATCTCAGTCAAAAAAGAAATCAAACAAAAGGAAGAATTGGAAATTGCCAATCAAGAAATCACCGAGCGAAAAGACCAACTGCAAAAAATGGCAGATTCTTTGGCAGTTGCCAATGACAAACTGCGACAACTAGATCAAGCCAAAAATGACTTTGTATCTATGGCCTCGCATCAATTGCGAAGATCACCAACTGTCATCAAAGGATTCATTTCTATGATGATAGAAGGTTCCTATGGTGAAATTACCCAAGAAGTCAAAGAGGTTTTGGAAAAAGTATATAAATCCAACGAAGTCCAGATTATCTTCGTGGAAGATTTGTTGAATATCTCCCGACTGGAATCAGGCAGTCTGAAATTTGAATTTGCCAAAGCAAAAATAGAAGAACTTTGCCAAGACACAATCAATGACCTCACCCTCAAAGCCAAAGAAAATGGTCTCTATTTGGATTATATAAAACCAAAAAATCCATTGCCAGAACTGATTATGGACAAGGGAAAAATTCGCGAAGTTATTTCTAATTTGGTGGATAATGCGGTGAAATATACAAAAAAAGGTGGAGTGACGCTTAGCGTGGAATTGTGCGACAAAAAACAGGAAAAATGTTTGCAAAAAGAACACATTCGAATCACTGTTTCCGACACAGGTATCGGTGTTCCTGCCGAAGAAATGCCCCATCTTTTTTCCAAATTCTCTCGTGGCAAAGACACCACTAGACTAAACGCCAACGGCACCGGACTGGGGCTATATGTGGTGAAAATGATGACCGAAGGCAACGGAGGAAATGTTTGGATTGAATCTGCCGGAAAAGACCAAGGATCTCAATTCATAATTGAACTCCCCCTTGAGCAATCCGAAGAAACAATGGCGAAGTATGGATAAAAATTTAAAATAATAAAATGTCTAAAATAATTTTAGCAGAAGTCGAGGCGATAATGGCTGATATGTATCAGAGGAAATTTTCTGATTCAGGATTTGAAGTTGTTCTTGCTACTGGTGAACAATCACTAGTGATTTCTCAAAAAGAAAAAATAGATATCGTTCTTTATAATTTAGCATTGCCAAATGAAAAAGAATTTGAGTTGATAGAAAAGATACGAAGCAGTAGTTTTTATCCGAATATGAAAATTATTGTTATGAGCAATATAGACAAACATAGAAATTATGAAGATATTATCGAACTTGGAGCGGATGATTTTATCATTGAATCAGACTTTACGCCTGCGGAGTTGGTTCTAGAAATAATGAGAATCACTGGTCAAAATCCGCAAATGGCAACAGGACAAAAAAATGATATTGGCGTGCTTTTTGTGGTAAGAGATCCAAAGTCAATCGAATCTATGCTGAAAGATTTTTTGATCGAAGGTTTTATAGCAGTTGCAACTGATAATGCCTATGACGCGCAACAATATGTTATGGGTGGGGAAAGTAAAATTGTTCTTTTGGATGTAGCTTTGCGAGACAATGAAGGTGGAAACAAGGGATTAGGTATTTTGAAATTGATGAAATCATACGAAGAAACAAAGAATATTCCAGTGATAATATTTTCTGAAAATATTGAAGAGGAAACAAAAAACCAAGCGATAAAATTAGGTGCTTTAGATCTCAATATCAGTCCCAATGGCACACCAAAGCAGATTTCAGATCAAATTAGGAAAATTATTGAATAAAATACTAACTAGAAATCTTAGGAATCAATTAGATGTTAGAAAAAATTATTCAAATAGCGGTTGAATTTTATGAAAAAGTCGTGGGCGTATATTGGCCGGCTTATTTTTCGTGGCTTACGGAAAAACTAAGTGGAGCAGAACCATTTTTCATACTGTCTATTTCAATCGCTTTAATTTTTGCTTTAGCAATATATGTTTGGTTTCGCAATCGCAACGCCTAGCCTAAATCATTCCTTCTTTCTTCATAAACTTCTTGATGTGTGATTTGGCGGCGGAGGTTTTGACGAAGTTGAGCCAGCCTCGGCTGGGATTTTTATGATCTTTTGAAGTTATTATTTCAATAACCTCACCATTTCTAACTTTATAATCCAAAGGAACCATTTTCCCGTTGACTCGGGCACTCATGGCTCGATCGCCGATTTCACTGTGAACCTTGTAGGCAAAATCAATTGGGGTAGCTTCTTCTGGAAGATCGATAATATCGCCTTGTGGAGTGAAAGCAAAAATGTGATTTTTGAAAAAATCAATTTTGAGACTCTCGATGAATTCCTTGTCATCTTTGCCAAGTTCATTTTGCCATTCGCGCAGTTGCTTTACCCAGGCAATTTCTTTTTCTGGAACCTTGGCTTTTTCGCGAAAGAAAAAATTTCTAAAACCTTTTTTCTTTTCCGAGTATATCCAATGAGCTGCAATTCCAAACTCTGCCTCGTCATGCATTTTTTTGGTGCGGATTTGAATTTCCAAAAAATTTCCAGCTGGTCCAAAAATTGTAGTGTGAATTGATTGATAACCATTGGGCTTTGGTAAGGATATATAATCCTTAATGCGTCCAACTAGCGGGCGATATTTTTTATGCACAATGCCTAATGTTTCATAGCAATTTACGATTTCTGGCACAATAATTCGAATGCCAGCGAGATCATAAATTTTATCGATATTCATATCGTGTTTTTTGAGTTTTTGAAAAAGACTATAGAAATGCTTGGAACGGCCGTAAATATCCAGAACAGTTATTTTTTCATTAGCTAATTCTTTTCGGATATCAGCAATCATTATGTCAATATATTTTTTCATTTCTTCTTTCTCTTCGGCCAATATTCTAGAAACATATTGATAATTTTCTTTGTCTAAAAACTTGAAAGCCAAGTCTTCTAGTCGGACTTTTATCTCTCCAATTCCCAAACGATTGGCAATGGGAGCAAAAACTTCCAGAGTTTCCCTGGCGATTCGTTCTTGTTTTTCTGGTGGCAAACTTTCAAGCGTTTCCATGTTGTGCAGTCGATCAGCTAATTTGATGAGCACAACACGAATGTCTTCGGCCATAGCCAAAAACATCTTGCGAAGATTTTCCAAATAGTTTTCTTCTTTTGTACCACGCAGTTTTATTTTTCCAAGCTTAGTCACTCCATCGACCATTTTGGCGATTTCCGGCCCAAATTTTTTTTCTATTTCTTCCAGTGTGACTTCAGTATCTTCCGGTACATCATGCAATAGTCCGGCTGAAATTGTTTTTGAGCCCATACCTATTTTGGCTAAATTCATGGCGGTGTGTAAAGAATGTTGAATATAGTCTTCGCCAGATTTTCTTTTTTGTCCGGCATGGGCGGACAAAGCTACTCGATAGGCATTTCTAATTAACGCTTCTCTTCGAGCGTCGATGTTTAACTTAGCATTTTTGATTACGTCTTCAATGGTTATCATGAATCACGAATTTAAACTAATATGTAGCTAATTTTAACAAATATCGGACTTATATGTCATACTACATCTTACTGCTGATTTTCTTTTTCAAAATCACATTCCTTAGTGGAACATTTAATTTTATTTTTTGCTGCAAAAACCAGAAGACCTTTACATTTAGGGCAAAGCTCTCCGTTGGGTTTGTTCCAAATAGCGAAATCACATTTAGGATAAGTATTGCAACCATAGAAACTGCGTCCGCGTTTGGATTTTCGTTCGACGATTTCTCCCACGCCACATTTGGGACAATTGACGCCAGTTTTATTTTCGATTTTTTTGATATTTTTGCAATTAGGATAAGCGCTGCAACCAAGAAACATTCCGAACTTACCTCTTTTTATCACCATTGGTGCGCCACAAAGTTCGCAAGCTTCTTTGCCATTTTCTTTTTCAATGCCTTCTTCAATCTTTTTTTCATCTTCTGTTTTTTCAGTATGTTTACAATTAGGATAATTGGAGCAAGCTACAAATTTTCCAAAACGACCAAATTTCACAATCAAATCCCCGCCACACTGCGGACAGCTTGTCCCAAGTTTTTCTTGAAAACTTTCCTTGGTCACTTCTTTGGTTTTTTCTTTGAGATTTTTGTGAAATGGTACATAAAAATCTTTGATTACCGGCACCCATTCTTTTTTCCCTTCAGCAATTTCATCTAAATCTTCTTCCATTTTTGCAGTAAATTTATAATCAACAATTTGAGAAAAATGTTCTGTTAGAAGATCACTAACAACAAAGCCAATTTCCAATGGAAAAAGTTTTCTATTTTCATCTTTCTCTACATATTTTCTGTCAATGATGGTGGAAATGGTTGGCGCATAAGTGGATGGTCGGCCAATGCCAAATTCTTCCATTGTTTTAATGAGAGCAGCTTCGCTATAGCGGGCGGGCGGAGCGGTGAATTTTTGCTCAGGCTTAATTTCAACTAGATCAACTTTTTCTTTTCCTTCCAGTTCTGGCAAAATATTTTCGGCGACGGGCAGTTTGTCGCCATAAATTTTTAGATAGCCATCAAATCTAATGGTGGAGCCATTGGCACGCAAAGTATAATTATCTTTAGAATTTTTTTGAAAAGCTTTAATATCCACCGCGACGCTATCCAAAATGGCGCTAGCCATTTGTGAAGCTATCATTCTTTGCCAGATTAATTTGTATAGTCGGTATTGTTTTGAATCCAAATATTCTTTTATCGATTCTGGATCATGCTCGGGAAAAGTTGGACGAATAGCCTCATGAGCTTCCTGCGCGCCCTTGGATTTATTTTTGAAAAAACGCGGGCTAGCTAGGGCATATTTTTTTCCAAAAAGTGTTTCAATTTTTTTTGTAGCGGAAATCAAGGATTCCATAGAAAGATTCAAGCTGTCAGTTCTCATATACGTTATAAGTCCAACAGAACCAGCGGAACCGATATTTATTCCTTCGTATAATTTTTGAGCAATAGCCATAGTTTGCTTGGCACTATAACCAAGACGGCTATTGGCATCTTGTTGCAAAGTGGAGGTGGTGTATGGTGGCAGAGGATTTTTTTGAACTTCTTTTTTGGAAACATTTTCTATTTCAAAGTCAGCTTTTTCTAGAAAACTTTTTATCGTTCCAGCTTGCTTTTTATCCTTTATTCCCATTTTGCCAAAAGCTTTGCCATTTTCTTTGGAAAGTTTGGCTTCGAAAATTTCATCAACACCAGATTTTTGTTTTTTCAAATTAGCTATTATGGTCCAATATTCTTCTGGTTTGAAAGCCTTGATTTCTTTTTCGCGTTCAACGATAAGGCGTAGTGCCACTGATTGAACACGGCCGGCCGAGAGTCCGCGTCTAATTTTTTTCCATAAAAATGGAGAAAGTTCATAACCCACCAAACGATCCAAAACTCTTCGTGCTTGTTGAGCGTCAACTAAATTGAGATCAATTGAGCGAGGATTTTCAAGCGCTTTTTCAATGGCAGTTTTGGTTATCTCATGAAAAACTATGCGTTGAGTATTTTTTTCGGATAAATTTAGAGCTTCTTGCAGATGCCAAGAGATAGCTTCTCCTTCACGGTCTTCGTCAGTTGCGAGGATTACTTCATCAGCTTTTTTGGCTAATTTTTGAAGTTCAGAAACTCTAGGCAGGGCCTTAGAAGGAATGGTATATTCCGGAGTAAAATTGTTCTTAATATCAATACCCATTTCTTTTTGCGGTAAATCGCGAACATGACCGTAGGATGATTTCACGATAAAACTTTTTCCCAAAAATTTGGAAATAGTTTTGGCCTTGGTTGGAGACTCAACGATTACTAATTTCATGTGTGTAAATTTTAAAATTTATAATTGAATATAGTTTTGTCCGCCAATGTTTTTTACCCAGCCTTTAATTTCCATCATTGAAAGTGTGCCGGAACACATTGCTGTCTGCAGTTTAGCTAGTTTCGCAATATTGTCAATGTGAAGCGGATCAGCGGAAATAATTTTCAGCAGGATTTTTTCTTCAGCAGTGGTTGGATTTTTTGGAGATAGTTCTTTCCTTGTGGTTTCTTTGTTTAAATCTAATTCTTCTAGGATATCTTTTATCCCAGTGACAACGCGGGCGCCAGATTTTATGAGATTGTTGGTGCCAAAAGACAATGGGGAAAAAATTGAACCAGGCACAGAAAAAATTTCTCGATTATATTCCAAAGCCATATTAGCTGTGATGAGTGAACCGCTTTTTTCTCCTGCTTCAATTACGATTGTTCCAAGGGTGAGCCCAGCGATAATTCTGTTACGCGCAGGAAAAGTCATCGGTCCAGCAGGCATTTCTAGTGGATATTCACTAACAAGCGCTCCACCTCTCATTATCTCACGAGATAAATTGAAATTATCTCTTGGATAAATATTTATATCATCTAAACTGTTGCCAAGAACAGCAATAGTCCGCCCATCATTGTCCAGCGCGCCTCGGTGAGCGAAGGTGTCAATGCCGAGCGCCATGCCACTCACAACAATAACACCAGCGCTAGCTAAATCTTTGGCAAGACTGGTGGCAATTTGTGAACCATAAGCGGTGTATCTTCTTGAGCCAACAATGGAAATCATCGGAGAGGCATTTATATTAAATTCTCCTTTTGTATAAATAATATATGGGGGATTGTTAATTTCTTTGAGAAGGGCAGGGTAGAGCGAATCGGGAAGGGTAATCATCTGGATATTTTCTTTTTGCATTTTTTCCCATTCGAAATCAGGGTTAATGTTGGCTTTTTCCAAGAATATTTTTTCGGCTAATTTTTCTCCAACAGCGCTATTTTTGAGGTTTTCTAGGCTGGCGTGCCAAATATTTTCACCGGTTTCGAAAAAATTTAAAAGCAATTGCATTCTTTTTGCTCCTACCCCAGCAATTTTGTTTAGCGCGTTTAAATATTTCATAAGTTCTCTTTCAATGTAGCATAATAATAAAAGACTTGACAAATATACAATCTATGCTAGAATAGTTTGAATTAAAAAAGTATGTGGTTAGCCCACCTAAGTGGGCATGTATGAGTTAATATATTTAAAAAAATGGTTAATAACAAGGAAAAGGGTAAAAATTCAAAAATTGGCAGTGGCGACAAAAAATCGCTATTTTTAGGTCTATCAAATGATCTGCTTTTGGGGTTGAATCAACGTTCGAGGGAAATAGTACAAAAAAGATTCGGTCTTTTAAATGGAAATCGAGAAACGTTGGATAAGATCGGGCGTCACTATGGAATAACTCGAGAAAGAGTACGACAGATAATCTTCGAAGCACTTCGAAATATCTCCGCCAAAACGGAACACGAAAGCTTTGTGAGCGCCGAGGAAAAAATAATTTTTACAATTAATAAAAACGATGGTATAATAAAAGTAAGCGAAATTATTGAAAAATTTAATTCCAATGGACAGGCAGAAGCAAATGCTATAAAGTTTTTCGCTCTTTGTTCTAAGAGAATCCTAGAAGCTGAAGAAAAAAATGTTTTTGAAAAAATTTGGACTGTTTCTGAAGATATACTTTCTGAGGTGAAGAAAACTTTAACTGAGGCAGAAAAAATTGTCAAAGAAGAAAAAAAGTTGTTTAGTGACGAGGAAATCATTGAGAAACTTTTTTCTGCTTTGCCACACTTGCCAAAAGGAAAAATTCTAAATTTTCTCAAAACTTCAGCTAACATCAAGAAAAATAAATTCGGTAAGAGAGGGATGAAAAATTGGGCGGAAGTTTCACCAAAAGGAACGCGAGAAAGAGTGCATTTAGTTCTCAAGGAACATAAAAAGCCTTTGCATTTTGTGGAGATTGCCAGTCTTATAGATAAATTTGAATTAGGCAAAAGAAAGGCTCATCCGCAAACAGTGCATAACGAACTAATCAAAGATGAAAGATTTGTTCTCATTGGCCGAGGAATCTATGCGCTCAAGGAATGGGGATATTCCGAAGGGACGATTCAAGAAGTGATCAAAAATATTTTGCAAGAAAAGAAAAAACCACTTAAAAAAGAAGAAATAATTGAAGAAGTTTTGAGAGTTCGAAAAGTGAAAAAAACTACAATCAGTATTAATTTGAATAACGCTAAAATTTTTGAAAGGGAAGATGATTGTTATTACATAAAAAAATAGACTAATCCTTACGAATTACGAACATTTACGAATGTACTAATGTGAATTAAAAATATTTTTTATATTTTCTTAGTTTATTTCGTATTCGTACATTCGTACTAATTCGTATTTCGTAAGGAATGACAAATGTCATGAACAACGCTTCGGACATCTTTGCAATATTTGTAGCCTTATGGCAAGCCATCAGTTTTTTTTGGTGGATTATCTTACCGATAATGTTTTGGTATATCTTTAAAATTACTTGGAAGGATTTCACCCTTGTTAAATCTGTCAATTCTTGGCGTAAACTTCAAAAATGGACACTCTTAGAAGTTATACCTCCAAGAGAAATTGAGAAAGGACCAAAAATGATGGAGACAATTTTTTCTAGTATGTCTGGGGTTTTGTCAACATACAATACTTTCGATGAATATTTAAAAGGAGCATGGCATCATGATAGATTTAGTTTGGAAATTGTTGGAGAAGAAGGCAAACTTCATTTCTATATTCGCACACAAAAAAGACTCCTAGGTCTTGTTGAAGCTAATATTTATGCGCAATATCCAGACGCAGAGGTTTTAGAGGTGCCGGATTATACTCAAAATTTTCCCAAAATTATTCCCAATAAAAAATGGGATCTCTGGGGAACTGATTTTGAATTTACGGCGAAAGATCCAATTCCCATTAAGACTTATGACAAATTTGAAGAAACTGTGACGGGCGAGATGAATGATCCAATGGCAGCTATTGCTGAAGTGATTGGATTACTTGGACCCGGTCAACATATTTGGCTTCAATATGTTTTGCAGCCATTGCCAGAGCCAGACAATAAGAATCATGTTGACGTGATAAAAAAACTCAAAGGAGAAAAAGTGATTGAGCCGATGGGATTGGGCGGTCATTTGATAGATGTTTTTTCTAATTTAACCAAAGGCTTATCAACTCCAGTGGAATTTTCTAAGGCAGAAAAAAAAGAAGAGGCGCCACTTGAATTTCGACTTTCACCAGGAGAAAAGGAAATCCTCAAGGCCACTGAAGAAAATTTAGGGAGAAATCTTTTTAAGACTAAAATGCGTTATATATATCTAGCAAGAAAAGAAAATTGGGATGCATCTTTCAAATCTTCTTTTATCGGAGCGCTGAAACAATTTAATGATATGAATTACAATCAGTTTAAGCCTAATGATATTTCTAAGACATATGGAAAAATATTTTTTACTGCTCCTCGGGCGAATTTTCGCAAGAGAAAAATATTAGATCGTTATAGATGTCGTAATACGGATGGGGTTAATATGGTTTTCTCTACCAAAGAATTGGCCACAGTATTTCATTTCCCTGATATGGGAGTGAAATCTCCTGCAGTGCAAAGAACTGCCGGAAGATTGGGTAGCGCACCAGCTAATTTACCAATAGAGTAACGTGATGCTAATCAACGAATAAATGCTAATCTGCTAATCGCTAATAATATGAATTCGCAATTCGTGGATTCGCATATATTAGCGGATTAGCATCGTTTAAAAAATGGCAGAGATAAATCTTTTTGCTAAAACTAATTTTAGAAACCAAGAAAGAAGTTTTGGGATAAAAACAGATGACCGCAGACGTCATATGTATGTGATTGGAAAAACTGGAATGGGAAAGTCTAACATGTTGGAGAACATGGCAATTCAAGATATTCGCTCAGGACATGGAATGTGTTATGTTGATCCGCACGGCGAAGGGGCAGAAAAAATGCTTCGGGCTGTTCCGGCTAATCGCATAAATGACGTGGTCTATTTCAATCCGGCTGACAAAGAGTTTCCAATTGCTTTTAACATTTTGGAATCAGTTGAGGAGGACAAAAAACATTTAGTGGCTTCCGGTATGATGGGAGTTTTCAAAAAAATCTGGCCAGATGTTTGGAGTCCAAGAATGGAATATATTTTGAATAATACGATTTTGGCTCTTTTGGATTATCCGGGATCGACTATGCTAGGAGTGAATCGAATGATGAGCGATGCTAACTATCGAAAGAGAGTTTATCCAAAGATAAAAGACCCGGTAGTAAAATCTTTTTGGCTCAATGAATTCGATAAGTGGGAAGACAAATTCAGAAAAGAAGCCGTAGCGGCTATTCAAAACAAAGTCGGACAATTCTTGTCATCTTTTGTTATCCGTCATATTGTTGGTCAACCAAAATCTTCCATCGACATGCGAGACATTATGGATAATCAGAAAATTTTGATTGTTAATCTTTCCAAAGGAAGAATTGGAGAAGATGCTATGCGACTTCTAGGTGGAATGATTGTGACAAAAATTCAGCTGGCAGCAATGGGACGAGTAGAAATTCCAGAAAGCGAAAGAAAAGATTTCTTTCTTTATGTTGATGAATTTCAAAACTTTGCTACTGAATCTTTTGCTAATATTTTGTCGGAAGCCAGAAAATATCGCTTGGCCCTGATTTTAGCTCATCAATATGTTAATCAGTTGATTTTTGATGGCAACACTACTGTGCGCGATGCTATCTTTGGCAACGTTGGAACAATTGTATCTTTTCGCGTTGGCGCCGAAGACGCCGAAGCCTTGGAAAAAGAATTCGATCCTGTTTTTTTGATGAATGATATTGTGAACCTTTCCAAATATCAAATGTATTTGAAACTAATGATCGATGGAATTGCCGGGGATGCTTTCAGTGCCACTTCTCTCCCGCCGATAAGTCTTACTGATACTGAAAGCAATGAAGAAAAAGTGATTGCTGTTTCGCGTGAACGCTATGGCAAATCCAGAGCGGAAGTGGAGGAAAAGATTGCCCGCTGGAGTGGAATGTTTGATTTTGAAGAATTTGAAAATGAAAGTTCTGATAAGAAAACTAATTCACAGCAAACAAAAGAAAAAAATATAATCATTCCTAATCCACAAATAAAAAAATCAAATTTAAATAATACAGAAAAGGATATCGTCAGTATAAAAAATGAAGTATTGATTAAGGCGGAAATTCCAACAGCCATTCCTAGTGTGCCTATTGCTCCAGTTGAAAAAAATATTGTCTCTGAAATTAAAAAAGAAGAGAAAAAAATGTACGATGCTATTTGTAGTAGTTGTGATGAAAAAATTCAAGTACCATTCGCGCCTGATCCAAAACGGCCGACTTTTTGCAAGGAATGTCTCAAGGAATATCAAAGAGCCAGAGCGATAAATCAAAAGGAAAAAGAAGAAAAACAGAGCTATGTGGCGAAAAGAGAAATTGCTCCAAAATATTCGCAAAATGAGGAGGGACAACAAAATTCAAAACCGGATGTTATTGTTTCAGCTGACAAACCAATGAGTCTTTCTCAAATGTCGCACATTGCACCAAAAAAATTCAAGTCTCTGCGAAAAAAATCGGAAGTTAATTTAACTGACGTGAGAAATTTGATAAACCAAACAAAAAACAACCAAGGTAATGAGTAAAATTAATTTAAATCGAAATATTCCGAGCCACTGGGCATTTTTAGTGATGATAATATTGAGTTTTCTCTTGTCTTGGTTTACGGTTTCTGAGGGTCAAAAGATAGCGGAAGATGCAAAAAATTCGCAAACTTTCAATATATCCAAAAGAATAGAAAATAATAAGTTAAGTCATTGAAGAATTAAAATTTTTTTGAAATTAAACTCGAAATCAGAATTTTATAACTAAAAATTTTCCTCAATCAACGGCTACCAATGAAAATTTTTAGATAAAATTCGAATTCTCAAACAATAATTTCTCAAAATTTTTAATTCTCCAATGGTTTTTTCATAAATGAAAAAAAATGGCCAGAAAGTATTATTAGGAATGTCAGGCGGTGTCGATTCCTGTGTGTCAGCAGCCCTGCTCAAAAAGCAGGGTTTTGATGTTAGGGGGGTATATTTGCAAATGTGGAAAGTTGATGAAGAAAAAAGTAACAAAAAAGCAATCAGGGATGCGCAAAAAATTGCCAAAATTTTGGACATACCCTTGGAGATTGTTGATGTACGAAAAAAATTCAAAAAAGAAGTGGTGGGATATTTTTTGAAAGAATATATAGCCGGGCGAACTCCCAATCCGTGTGTTTTTTGCAATGAAAATTTGAAATTTAAAACTTTGTTTGAAATAGCGGATAAATTAGGAATTGATTATATCTCTACCGGTCATTATGCGCGAATTATAAAAAAGAAAAAATATCAACTGTTAGAAGCAAGGGATAAAAATAAAGACCAGTCGTATTTTCTATACCGCCTGAAGCAAGAGCAATTAGCTAGAATTATTTTTCCGCTAGGAGAAATAGAAAAAAATGAGACAAGAAAATTAGCCAAGAAATTTGGTTTGCCGGTTTTTGACAAAGCGGAATCACAAGATATTTGTTTTTTGGCAAATATGCCAGTGGAAGAATTTTTGACGAAAAATATAAAATTGAAAAAAGGGGAAATAAAAAACACAAAAGGAGAAATTATTGGAGAGCACTTAGGACTTTCTCTTTATACGCTTGGTCAAAGAAAAGGCATAAATATCGGCGGAACCGGACCGTATTATGTGACAAAAAGAGATATTGTGAAAAATTGTCTTGTCGTGACTAACAAAAAAGAGGATTTGTCTTTATTCTCCAAATTTGTTAATCTAGAAGAGTTAAATTGGATTTTGGCTGTGCCTAAATTTCCCGCCAAAGTTTTAGCGAGAATTAGATATCGAAGTTCTCTGATTCCAGTGGTGATAAAAAAGCAAAAAAATGGATGCCAAGTTATTTTTGATGAGATCCAGCGTGCAGTGACGTCTGGGCAATCAATTGTGTTCTATAACAAAAAATCAGAAATTTTAGGTGGGGGAATAATTAAGTAACAATAAATTTATGTACGGAAATAATGATTTGAGCGATGAAGATAAAAAAAGACAGCTAAATGCTTTGAATATGCAACTAAGCATGCTTGACAGTGATCAAAAGAAATTTTCCAATGAAAAAAATATGCTGGATGCAGAAATTAGAAAAATCAAAATGGATACTGAGAGGTTGCGTATTGACTTAAGTGAAAAACAAAAAAGATTTGAAACAGTGACTTTTCAATTTTCGCAAAATGAAGACGAAATAAAGAGACTAAAAAGAAAATTAGCTTCGTTATAATTTTTTATTAAAAAATATGGCAATATCAAATTTAACAAGCATTGTAATTTCAACTATTGGAAAAGACAGAATAAAAGAGATAGAAACAGCCAGAGGGAATTTTAATTCTGAAAGTAAAATAAAAAATATTGAAAGAGAATTAGACAATAAGGGTGTAAGTTATATTCCCGAAGCAATACAAAAAATAAGAGAATTATTTAGTTCTTATGTTAAAGACTGGGAATATGGAAAGATAGAAAAAGAAATTGGATATAATGTAAAATAATCTCTATGAATGCAAATGAACTTCGAAAAAAATATTTGGAATTTTTCAAAGAACGGGGACATCAAATTGTGCCAAGCGGTTCTTTGATTCCAGAAAATGATCCGACCACACTTTTCACCGGTTCAGGAATGCAACCGATGATTCCCTATCTTATGGGAGAAAAACATCCCCTAGGAGGCAGGATTGCCGATTCGCAAAAAAGTTTCCGTGCAGGTGACATTGAAGAGGTGGGCGACAATCGACACACTACTTTTTTTGAGATGCTTGGCAATTGGTCGCTAGGAGATTATTTCAAAAAAGAACAAATTGGTTGGATGTTTGAATTTCTCACTAAAGAAATTGGTCTGGATCCAAAAAAAATTTATGTGACGGTTTTTCGTGGGGATGAAAGTTTGAAAATTTCTCGAGATGATGAGTCGGTGGTTTATTGGCAAGAATTATTCAAAAGTATAAATGTTGAAGCCTTAGCAGTGGACAATGCGGAGATTGGTGGGATGCAAAATGGGCGAATTTTCTATTATCCGGTGGAAAAAAATTGGTGGAGTCGCGCTGGTGTGCCGAACAATATGCCACTTGGAGAACCAGGAGGACCGGATAGCGAAATGTTTTGGGATTTTGGAGTGGAATTGAAAATTCACGAAAATTCGCAATGGAGAAATCAGCCGTGTCATGTTAATTGTGATTGTGGAAGATTTTTGGAAATTGGGAATAATGTTTTTATGCAATATATCAAAACTCAAACAGGTTTTGAACTTTTGAAACAGCAAAATGTTGATTTTGGTGGAGGCTTAGAAAGAATTTTGGCAGCGATAAATGGTAATCCAGATATGTTTCTGACTGATATTTTTGCAAAAGCTAAAGCAGAGATTGAAAAATTATCTGGAAAAAAATATGAAGATAACAAAGAAGCTTTTCGCGTAATCTTAGATCATCTTCGCGCCGCAACATTTCTGATTGCTGATGGGGCTTATCCTGGCAATAAGGATCAAGGATATTTTGTGCGTCGGTTAATTCGGCGAGCAGTGCGATTTGCTCACAAACTTGGAATAGAAAATAATTTTTGTTCTGATATTGCTAAGATTTACATCAAATATTATCAAGACGCTTATACTGATTTATTGGAGAAGTCAGAAAATATTTTTGAAGAGTTGGAAAAAGAGGAAGAAAAATTTAGAAAGACTTTGGAAAAGGGGCTAAAAGAATTTGATAAAGCCGTGGGTAATTTTTTGTCTATTAATGAAGAGGGTGATTTTTTAGAAATAAATGATAATGAGGATAAATTAACAATAAGCAGAGAATTATCAGGAAAAATAGTTTTTAATTTGTATGCAACATATGGTTTCCCGATAGAATTAATAAGAGAAATTGCCAAAGAAAAAAATATAAAAATTGATGAAGAAAAATTCAAAGAAGAATTTGCAAAGCATCAAGAACTTTCTCGCACTGCTTCAGCTGGGAAATTCAAGGGCGGATTGGCTGATCATAGTGAGAAAATAACGGCGCTTCACACCGCGACGCATTTGATGCTGGCGGGACTACGGCGTGTTCTCGGGGAAAATGTTCATCAAAAAGGATCAAACATCACAGAGGAACGAATTCGTTTTGATTTTTCACATTCAGACAAAATGACGGAGGAACAAAAAAAAGCTGTGGAGGATTATGTGAATGAAGCGATAAATTCCAAGACCGATATCGTGATAGAAGAAATGACACTAGATGAAGCGAGAGAGAAGGGAGCAGAAGGTGCTTTTGAAAATAAATATGGTGAGCGAGTGAAAGTATATTTCATTGCTGGATTTTCCAATGAGATTTGTGGTGGCCCGCATGTTCGAAACACCGGCGACATCGAAGGCGTTTTCAAAATAAAAAAAGAAGAAAGTTCTTCTGCTGGGGTGCGAAGGATTAAGGCGGTGGTAGAGTGAGTTCATAAAGTTCTTAAAGTCTATAAAGTTCATAAAGAAAAATCCCGATATTATCGAGATTTTTTTGTGTCAAAATTTATCCCCCACCACTTTTATGATTTATTTAAGTAATTCTATTTATTTTTTAACGCTCATTAAAATAGGTTAAAAAGTGGTGGGGGAGTTATCCACAGATAGCAAGATTTTTTCTTGAATTTATGATATAATTTAGTTGTGGAATTATATAAAAAAAATTCCGAAATAAGAATCCTAAAAGAGGGATAATTTTTGCCTTAGATTTTAGGTATTTAAAATAAAAAAAAGTTTTCTAATGAAATTAAATATAAACAAAAATTCACTAATACTATTTTTCTTCTCAATAACTTTGTTATTAGTTTTGACGTCTAATGATGTGAGTGCGGCAACTTCAAGAAGATTGCCAACAGCCTACACAGTGCATACCTATGGCACAGGAAAAACTTTTACATCTTTGCAAACCTGGGAAGATTTAACTGATGTTAATTTAGCTTCTGTCACGACCACTGATCAATCCAGCTCAGGCAACACTCTCTATGTGGCCAGCACCACACTTTTTGACAGTTGTGTTCTCAATGAATCCACAGTCAGTGTGGGTGGACAAACTCTCACTATTACTGGAGTGACAAGCGGAGTGTCTCTCGCAGTTTCCAATATCACTGGCACCATTGCCTCCGGCACTGCTGTGCAAACCGGATTTGTTTTGACTGCCTATCAAGACGGAGCGCCATATAATGATTCAGTCACCATTACTGGAGCCACCAACACCTCGGCAACTTTATTTCGAGTGATTCGCGCCGCCAGTGGGCAGAGAGGGACTCCGACGAGTGGGGTTAGGTTTGAAATAGCATCAACAGCTACTTATGGAAGAATTATTTATTTAGCTGAAAATTATGCTGGGGCTTATGATATTTTTGGAAAATTAAACCAATCAGGGGGAACTTCCCATGCTGTTTTTTGGGGAAATAGTTCTTTTGTAAAATTTGTAGGTTGCTATGCTCAGCAAGGTTCTTTTAGCGGTTCTTCTAATGGAATGGCTGGATTTTCAATGCAAACAGTAACAAATGGAATATTTATTAATAATATTTCGGATGGCTTTATTTCCACACTTAGTTATAGTGGAGGTTTTTTATCTCGAAATTCAGGAGAGGGGTATTTTTATAATAATACTGTAATTAATTGCTATTATGCATTTAATAAAAATCAATCAACTGGAACAAGTTATGCTAAAAATAATATAATTTCAAATTATACGAATATATTTTCAGGTAGTGCGTGGTCTCAAGTCACCAATGCCACTTCTGGAGTGACATTTGATGCAGATGTTTATCATCTTGCTTCTAACGACACAGGAGCAAAAAATCTTGGAACAGACTTAACTGCTGATGCGAATTTTCCGTTTAATGATGACATTGATGGATATACTAGATCAGGAACATGGGATATCGGAGTTGATGAATTAGTAGGAGCTTCACAAACATGCACTTGGAATGGAAGTGTTTCTACAGATTGGGCAAATAAGAATAATTGGACTAATTGTGATGGATCATCCCCGGAATCAGTTGATGACGTAGTCATTAATACTGCTTCAGCCAACCAACCAATTCTTGATCTCGCTGGAGGGAAAACTATTAATTCTCTTTCAATTGGATCAAGTGCGGTTTCGACGCTGACTCTTTCTAATGGATTAGTGGACATCAATGTTAACAAATTAACTATCACAAATAATCTAACTATCGGAGGCTCTGGCACAATCACAAGCACTGCCAACACCACCGCCCAAACTCATTCGGTGAATATGGCGGTGGGAGGGAATGTGGATATTGCGAGTGGGGGGAAGATTGATGTGACAGGGAAGGGGTTGAGTGGTGGAGTAATTAATACCATAGGTAATGGAACTGGGGGTGGGGGAAAAACTACTTGTACGACTCAGGGAAGTGGCGGAGGAGGAGGGTACGGAGGAGTTGGTGGAAGTGGTTTGGCTGGCTGTGGTGCTTCTGGTGGGTCAGAGTATAAACAAGACTCAACATCTCAACCAACCGATCTAGGTTCAGGCGGAGGAGGTTCTAACTCTGCAACTGGTGGTGCAGGAGGTGGTTCTGCAAAGTTAGTAATTTCTGGCACCCTTTCTTTGACTGGTTCAATATTGGCAGACGGTGGCAATGGTTCAAATGGAACAGGTGGTGGAGGAGGCGCTGGTTCTGGTGGATCGATTTGGATTCAATCAGGGTCAATCACTAATTCCGGAACAATCAGGGCTAAGGGAGGAAATGGAGGAACTGGATCATACAATGCTGGTGGTGGTGGAGCAGGGGGAAGGATTTCTTTAAATTTCACCAAAGCTTCTGGATATAATTTAACTAATACTGCAACTGGCGGAACCGGTTATCAAGCTGGAGGAAACGGATCAATCTATTACAACGTCTCTGGCATTCAAACTTCTTCCGTAATAGACCTTACCAATCCTAGAGATTTCACCACTTTAACCTACAACAAAACCACCACAGCAAACAGCATCAGTACCCCCTCTCTCACTGTTGATGCTCGCGCTGGCGATGCTTTGGACACCAATGATTCTAGTTGGACTGCTTGGCAAACTAATCTTGCTAGTGGAGCTAGCCTTAACGCTTTTGATAACAAGCGCTATGTTCAATATAGATTAAATCTCGCATCAAACAACGCCATCCAATCACCTAAACCCTATGATAAACCTACCGCCAACCCATCTCTCCAAGATATCTCCTTTAACTACATGACATATCTCGACAAAACCATTACATCCTCGGTTTACAACTCCAACTCCGACGCTAACCTAATCGCTGGAATCTCTTGGGATGAATCACTAGAAAACAATACTAACATCAAATTCCAAATCCAAACTTCTGCTGACGGAGCAACCAACTGGTCAGGGTGGCTTGGACCAGATGGAACTAACTCTACATATTTTGACGAACTTGATTCTCCCACATATTGCACAAAAAATGGTTCCATTGTCACCTGCACCGTAGATGCTATTCCCACTATCTTCAAAAACGGAACCGACGATCACTACTACCAATACAAAGCTTTCCTCACAACAACCGATGGCCTCGCTACTCCCACCCTCAACTCTGTCACTGTCACCTACGTCGTCAACGCCAACCCAGAAATTGAAGCCAATCAAACTACTGCCGTCCCAGATAGCAACAAAAAAGTCAATATCTCATATAACGTCCGAGATACTGATTCTATTTCCGGCACCATCACCCCTAGTTTTGAATATTCCCTAGATGGTGGATCCAATTGGACGGCCATTACTTCAGGTTGTCTCGAAGCGACTGATCTAGACGCCAAAACTATTTCCGCCCCAGCTACTCCACCGGAAAAT
>DMWY01000002.1 GCA_003483065.1 Candidatus Moraniibacteriota bacterium
CATAGATTATGTTATTTCGGTATTATATATTATAATTAAGAGTTCTTTAAAATAACCTCTGAAGTGGCCAAACGGCCAATGCGTCATATATATTTCAAATTCTTAAACCCTTTTACAGGAGATAAAGAAATGAAAAAGATTGCCATTTTTTTAATGTTAACCATCGCTCTGATTGGTTGTTCCGACAAAACTTCCGAAAACATTATTGGAAACGGCCAGACCGTCAGAGAATTCCTTTCCGAAAGAGGCAGGATTCTCCCCCAGGAAATTTCCAAAGGAGACAAGTTTTTTTCGGAAGTAATCATAGTTTATGGCCCACCACCAGAGGAATGGTCCATCAGAGATAACAGAATGATTTGGGTTACTGGAGGGATCAACCCAGACTCAATGATATCATTTAAGTTCAACCTTTGTGCAAGAAATATTATTGCGCAAAGGTGAAAAACTGCTCCCCCCACCCCCATGGACAATGCAACATCGTCCATGGGGTTGTTTTTTTATTCTTAAAAATTTACCTCGTCAAAATCTCACACCCACCACTTTTAACCACAATAGTGTCTTCAAAATGCGCAGAGAGTTTGCCGTCATCCGTCAAATATGTCCAGCCGTCTCCTCCTAATTTTATCTTATGCGTTCCGACATTTATCATCGGCTCCAGTGCTAGTGTCATCCCCTCTTTCAAAATTATATCCTTGACACTCCAGTGATAGTTAGGCACAACCGGATCTTCGTGCAAAATTTTCCCGACACCGTGCCCAACCAAATCTCGGATAACTGAAAAACCATTTGAGCGGGCATAGCTTTCCACACTGATTGAATATTCACTGAGTTTTGCCCCCGCCTTAATTTTGGCAATTCCTTGATTCAATGCTTCTCTGGTCACATTCATAATTTTGTGCGCCTCGGGACTCATCGCGCCAACTGAAAAAGTCCGCGCCATATCAGTGATCATCCCTTCAAATTCCATTCCGATGTCAATTTTCACCAAATCTCCCTCTTTTATTATTTTTTCCACACTTGGAATAGCGTGCACAATTTCATTGTTAATTGAAGCGCAGATTGTGGCAGGATAGGGATTGTTTTTGTCGCCATAGCCTTTGAACGCCGGTGTGCCTCCACTATCAAAAACAAGCCTTTCGGCCAGCTTGTCTAACTCCAAAGTATTTACGCCCGAAGCAATCATTTTTCCAATTTCACCCATAATCATCGAGAGTATTTTTCCACCCCGACGCATCGACGCTATTTCATTTTGAGTTTTAATTATTATCATTGCAATAATTTTTTTATTATTTACGAATATACGAATTAAACGAAAATACTAATTCGTAATTTAGCTAGATTCGTATTTTCGTAAATCAGCAACCGCTATCTAATCTACTTAATATGTCTTGGAAAACTTTTTCAATTGTCTGACATCCATCCACTTCAACCAATTTTCCTTGTTTTTTATAATGCTTAATAACTGGAATAGTTTCATTTTGAAACACTTTCAATCTTTTCATAATCACCTCTTTTGTATCATCGATTCTTTGCATAATCTCTCCAGCACAATCAGGACATTTTTCCTCTTCGCTTTGAATATCTTTTCCTTTGATCAAAATCCTTTTGCATTTTTGGCACATCCATCTTTTAGAAATTCTCTTTAGGGTTTCTTCTTCTGGGATGTTTATATAAACTATTTTATCTACATGTCGTCCTGATTCTAATAATATTCTATCGAAATATTCAGCTTGTTCCATTGTTCTTGGTACGCCTTCAAAAATAATATTCTGTTCACGAGCAAAAGAAGCTAATTTTATCCCGAGCACTTCCTTGAGAATGCGACTAGGTACCATCGCGCCAGCAACATTTTGATATTGATAAATTTCTTTTCCTAGCGGGGTATCAAGCTTCGCAACTTCACGCATAAAATTTCCCATGTTTACTCTTTCTAGGGAGAATTTTTCTGCCAACATTTCAGTTTGTGTGTCTTTTCCAGATCCCTGTGGACCTAAGATTACTAAGTTCATACTATTTTAATAAGATCTTAATTTACGAATTTACTAATCTAGCGAAAGTACGAATTCGTAATTTAGTTAGATTCGTATTTTCGTAAAAGTTAGAAGCCTTCATAATCCCTCATTACCAATTGTCCTTCAATTTGTTGGATAAGCTCAATGACCACAGAAACCACAATCAGAAGTCCGGTGCCTCCGATTGAAACTGAACCCACTTTGGTGAAGCCCTGCACGATAAAAGGTAACACTGCGATAAGGCCAAGAAATGTTGCGCCCGTGAGCGTCACGCGATTCATAATTCTGAAAAGATATTCCGAAGTGTTTTTGCCTGGGCGAATTCCGGGGATGTACCCACCTTGTTTTTGCAAATTTTCTGCAATCTTGTTGGGATCAAAAACTACAGCCGTATAAAAATAGGTAAAGGCCACTACCAGAAGAAAATATAGCGACCCATAGAAAAATTGATTTTGAAAAAAATTCCCGACTGCTCGCGCTACGCTAGCGACAGTTCCATTAGATGAACTAGCCAAAAAATTAGCTACCATTCCTGGGAAAAGCATAATCGACATCGCAAATATAATTGGAATTACTCCTGCTTGATTGATGCGAAGTGGCAGATGAGTGCTTGTTCCTCCAAACATTTTGTTTCCCCGAATCCTCTTGGCATAAGCAATTGGAATATTTCTTTGTCCTTCGGTCATAAAAACTACTGCGCCAACTGCGCCAATTACAACGACTAGCAAGAAAACGTAGGCGAAAAATTGAGTTGGATCCCAAGTGGATGCAATACGAGAAATGGCTGAAGGCAAACCAGAAACAATTCCCGCAAAAATGATGAGCGACACGCCATTGCCAATCTTTTTTTCTGTGATGAGTTCTCCAAGCCAAGTGAGAAAAATTGTTCCGGCCGTAGCTACAATCACAATTGAAACTAACCCATAGGCTCCATTGGGCGCCATAATTTGTTGTGAGCGAAAAAGTGAAATCATTCCGATTGTTTGTAAAGCGGCAAATGGCACAGTGAGCCACCGCGTCCATTGATTGAATTTTTCGCGTCCTGCCTCGCCTTCTTCTTTGTATATTTGTTCAAGTCGCGGAACAATCATAGTCATAAGTTGCATGATAATTGAAGAAGTAATATATGGGCCAACTCCAAGCATCACAATAGAGATACTAGAAAGGCCTCCACCAGAAAAAAGATTTAGCAGTCCAAAAAATTGATTGCCCTCAAAAAACATTTTCAGCCTTTCTTGATCAATACCAGGAATAGGAATGTTGGCCGCTAGGCGAAAAATTACTAAAAGCGCCAAGATAAAAAATATCTTGTCGCGAAGTTCTTTGACTTTGAAGATTTGAATTATTTTTTGAAACATGCCAATTTTATCTTCGAGCGAAGCGAGAAGCTATAAAATTGAGCATCCCGTAAAAATTCGCTCTACTAATTTAAAATTATTTTCAAATTAAGCCGTATTGGAATTTTGTACGGGATAAATTATTTCTTGTCTTCTGCTTCTTGATTTTCTATTACTTTACCACCGGCTTTTTCAATTGCCTCTTTGGCTGATTTTGATAGAAGAATATCCTGGCTGAAAGAAAGTTTTTTGGAAAGCCTGTCCGCCGATGAGGCGGATATTCCACCACCAAGAATTTTGATTTTTTCTCGTTTTATAACTTTGCCGAGCAATTTAGTTTTAACCAAGGATTCAACATTCACTGTTTCGCCATCCTTAAATTCTTTTTCTATTTGATCTAGAGATAAGACAGTTGCTTTAGTTTCTCTTGATTTAAATCCTTTTTTCTTTTTCATGTGATCAATGAGGGTTGAGCGTCCACCTTCAAATAAAGGGTCAACATGTGCTCCACTTCGAGCTTTTTGTCCCTTATTACCCTTGCCACAATAGGTGCCTTTTTTTCCACCTCGTCCAACAGTCTTTCTTTTCTTCTTTTTGCTATTAAGTTTTAGAGTGTTAACTTGCATTGTTTTATTTAAGTAAAAATTATTTGGCTCTCTCTGTTCTTTTCTTTGAATCTTGAAATGTTCTCAAAGCTTCGATTGTAGCTCTTGCTACATTCAATTTATTGGCTGTTCCTAATGATTTTGAAACAATATCTTTGATTCCAGCTAAATCAACCACGGCGCGCACTGCTCCACCAGCCACAATTCCACGACCTTCTGGCGCAGGTTTGAGCATAATTTTAGCACTCCCTGATTTTATGAACATGTCATGCGGAATGGTGTTTTTGTTGACATCAACATTGATCATGTTTTTCTTGCCATCGTCGAAAGCTTTCTTAATTGCATCCGTCACATCCGCTCCTTTGCCAACACCCACACCAACTTTTCCTTTTCTGTTACCGATAACCAAGGTAGCGCGAAAACGAAATCTTCTCCCGCCCTTAACCACACGCGTCACTCTGGCCAAATCCAAAAGCTTCTGTTCGTATTCAGGTTTTTCTTTTTTAGTTCTTGTTCGTTTGTCTCTGCCCATAAAAATTTTCGTAAATTAAAATTTTAGTCCGCCTTCTCTAGCTCCCTGCGCTAGCGCTTTTATTTTTCCATGATATTTATAACCACTTCTGTCATATACAATTTCGCTAATCTTTTTCTCTAAGCATTTTTTAGCTATCAAAATTCCAACATTTTTTGCACCTTCGATATCATTTTTAGCTTGCTTTATTTCTTTGAGATAAGCCGAAACTATCGTAGTTGATTTTTCATCATCAATAACCTGAGCAGATATGCCCGTGAGACTTTTGAAAACCGCTAAGCGTGGTCTTTTCGCGTCACCCTTAATCTTAGCTTTTATTCGCTTTTTTCGATGAAGTCTTGCGTTGTTTCTACTTGTTTTCATATTAATATCATTCACTACTAATTATTTTACGGCGCCGGCTTTCTTACCGACTTTTCTTCTGACTTTTTCTCCTTGATATCTAAAACCTTTTCCCTTGTATGGTTCAACTTCTTTTAGGGCTCTGATATTAGCTGCGAATTGCCCAACTTTTTGTTTATCAAATCCTGAAATTGAAAGAACATTGTTATCTTCAATTTTAACTGTCAATCCTTCCGGAATTTCTGCTTCAACTGGATGAGAAAAACCAAGTGCCATTACCAATTTCTTTCCTTGCAAAGCCATTCGGAATCCCACACCTTGAAGTTCCAACTTCTTTTCATATCCATCCTTGGCGCCAACAATCATATTGTTCACTAGCGCACGCGTGAGTCCCCAAAGAGCGTTAGCTTCCTTTGTGTTTCTTGTGCGGGAAAATTTCATTTCTCCATCAGTGACTTCCACTTTGATTTGTCGACTAATTTCCAAATTCAAAGTACCTTTTGGTCCTTTGACTTCCAATTTTTCACCGTCGAGCTTGACCTCGATTCCTTGTGGTATAGCTATTATTTTTTTTCCAATCTTTGACATATTAGTTTATATTATTTTTACCAAACTTCACAAATATATTCTCCGCCTAATCCAAGCTTTCTCGACTCAGCTCCGGTCATCACACCCTTGGAAGTAGAGATAATAGCTGTGCCATAATTATTTTTAACATTCTTAATATCCTTGTTTTTGATATAAATTCTTTGACCAGATTTGGAAATTTTCTTGATTCCTTTGATTGCAGGAATTTTTTTGGTTGGAGTAATTTGATAATATTTCAAAATTATCTTTATCAAACCTTGCGCGTCCATAGAAGTTTTTTCTATAAAACCTTCTTTTTCCAGAATTCCCGCCAAGGCAATTCTAAGCTTAGATGGTTTTATCATCACTTCTTGGTGCCCAGCCATCTGAGCATTTCTTATTTTAGTTAACATTTCAGAAATTTTGTCCATAATTTATAAAATTAATTACCAACTTGCTTTTTTAACTCCAGGGATTTGCCCAGTAATAGCTAACTCTCTAAAACATATTCGGCAAATATCAAATTGTCTCATATATCCATGTTTTCTTCCGCACTTCCAACAACGCCTGACGGATCTGGTCGAAAATTTAGGTTTTTTGCGGGCTCTTGCTTCAGTTGATTTCTTCGCCATATTATTCTTTATCTACAATTAATAAACTTTTTATAAATTAATTTTTAATTTCCATTGGAAATCCTAATAGCTTAACTAGTGCCAAGCCTTTCTCTCTATTCTGTGCATCTATGACTACCGTTACTTCTAGACTGAAAGTATTCTTGACTTGTTCCGGCAAAATTTCTGGGAAAATCAATTGTTCTTTTATCCCAATATTCAAATTTCCACTTGCGTCCACCGCTGATTCTTTTAGTCCGTGAAAATCTTTCACGCGAGGGAGAGCGGCTTTGACTAATCTTTCGATAAAGCTCCACATTCGATATCCTCGTAAAGTCACTTTCATTCCAATTTCCAATCCCTCTCTTGTTTTAAATCCAGCAATTGATTTTTTTGCTTTAGTCGGCAATGGTTTTTGCCCAGTAATAACAGCCAGAGTTTTAGTGATATCTTCAACCTGAGCAGAATCTTTCAAAAATTTTCCTATTCCGATATTGACCACGACTTTTTTTATTTTAGGCACTTCAAAATCATTAGAAAGATTGAGTTCTTTCTTCATTTTTTCAACTACCTCTTTATTATATTTTTCTCTAATACTAGCCATGATCTTTCTTTAAATATTTATTATATTTCTCCTTGGCATTTTTTACAAATTCTTTGCTTCTTTCCATCTAATAGTTTGTATCCCACTCTAGTAGGTTTTACGCATTTTGGGCAAATCAACATCACATTAGAAATCTGAACTTTTCTCGGCACTTCGATTCGTTGTCCTTTTTCTCCTTGTTTCCTTGGTTTAGAATGTTTTTTCATAATATTCAAACCTTCCACGACAACTTTACCATCCTGTGGAACCGCCTGTAAAACCTTTCCGGTTTTTCCGGAGTCTTTACCTGCAAGCATTTTTACTAAATCATTTTTCTTTATCTTCATAATTTTCAAACGATGCTAATCCGCTAATATATGCTAATCTGCCAATTGCTAATTTTCCTTATTATTCGCAATTCGCAGATTCGCATATATTCGTAGATTTGCATCACGTTTATAATACTTCCGGTGCGAGAGAAATTATCTTGCTAAATCCCTTATCTCTGATTTCCCTAGCAATCGGTCCAAAAATTCTAGTCCCTTTTGGTTCCTTGTTGTCCAAAATCACTGCGGCATTTTCATCAAACCTGATGTATGATCCGTCTTTTCTTCTAAATTCTTTTCTTTGTCTAACAATCACAGCTCGCACCTTATCTCCTTTTTTCACTATTCCGCGAGGTTCAGCAGTTTTCACTGAGGCTACAATAATGTCGCCGATACTAGCGAATCGTCTTTTTGATCCACCTAAAACCTTAAAGCATTGAATCATTTTTGCCCCGCTGTTATCAGCTGCCTTTAATTTTGTTTGAGCTTGTATCATATTCTTAAATGATGCTAATCCGCTAATATATGCGAATCTGCGAATTGCTAATCGTTTTGTTTTATTCGCAATTAGCAGATTAGCGTTTATTCGTAAATTAGCATCACATTTATACTACTTTATATTTCTTATCCTTACTCATTGGTCGGCAAGCCACTATCTCTACCATATCGCCAAGCTTGCATTTATTTTCTTCATCATGCGCCTTATATCTTTTGGTTGATTTATATTTTTTCTGATATTTTTTATGAGTTTTGAATATATCCACGGCAATAATAGCGGTTTTGTTACCTTTGTCGCTTACGACCACGCCCTTCTTTTTCGCTAATATTTTATTGTTATTTGAATTATTTTCCATTTTCTTTATTATTTTTCGCTAATTAGAGTTAATATACGAGCAATATCTTTTTTTTCTCCTCTCAGTTCTCGAGTATTTTTCACTTGTTTTGTTGCAATATCAAATCTAAGCTTTCGGACTTTTTCTTGTTTTTCCAAAATCATTTTTTTCAACTCTTCGATATTTTTTTCTCGTAATTCTTTAATTTTCATATTATTCTTTTTCAACAAATTTAGTCTTTACGTTTAATTTATAAGCTGCGAGTCGCATCGCTTCTTTGGCAATTTCTCTTTTCACGCCATCCATTTCAAATAATATCGTCCCTGGTCTTACTACTGCCACAAAATGATCAACTGCACCTTTTCCTTTACCCATCGGAGTTTCATCACCTTTCTTTGTCATTGGTTTGTCAGGGAAAATTCTAATCCAAATTTTTCCTCCACGTTGGACGTATCTGGTCATTGCGCGCCTAGAAGCTTCTATTTGACGAGCAGTGACTAAACTTGCGCCCATAGATTTCAAACCAAAACTGCCAAAACTAATCTCATTACCACGATGAGCTGTTCCGCGGATTTTCCCTCCACGCTGGATCTTTCTGTGTTTTACTTTTTTTGGCATCAACATAATATTTGCAAAATTCTATTTTCTTTATAATTAATTTACGCTCTTCTCAAAAACTTCACCTTTATATAACCAAACCTTCACTCCCAATGTTCCATATGTCGTGTAGGCTGTCGCTCTGGAAAAATCGATATCGCATCGCATAGTGTGCAGTGGCAATGTTCCTTTGGCTGACCATTCTCTGCGACTCATTTCAGCGCCACCCAATCTTCCGGACATTTCAATTTTCACTCCTTTGATATTTTTGTTTTTCATTACTTGTTCCAGTGCTGATTTCATAGCTTTTCGGAAAGGTAATCTTTTCTCCAATTGATCAGCGATGTTTTGCGCCATAATTGCAGCGCTCTCTTCCATATTCTTAACTTCCTGAATATCTACTTTCAAATTCATGTTCTTGTTGCCTTTGAAAAAATTCTTTTGGATATAACTTTTAATATCTTCAATGCCACTGCCACCGCGTCCTATTAGCACTCCTGGTCTGGCAGTTTTGATGATTACTCGAATCATTTTGGCTGACCTTTCTATTTCTACTTCAGATATAAAAGCCGCTTTCCATTTTTTGGAAACTCCACCTCTAATTTCAATGTCTTGCTTGAGGTTTTTTGTATATTCTCTTTTACTAAACCATTTAGATTTCCAGTCTTGAGTTATCCCCATGCGGAATCCAATTGGATTTATTTTATGTCCCATACTAATTTAATTTTATGCGCTTTATTTAGACATTTTTCTTATGAATTACTAATCTTATACAAATATACTAATTTACGAATGGGATTTCTGATTTAATTTTATTCGTACATTCGTATATTTGTACTGATTCGTAATTCGTAGAGACTACTTACATTGACTTTCTTTGGAATATTTTTTTTGCCCAACCCTTATTAGGAGTTTCTTTTTTGGCACGTTCTTCACCACCTTTTTTGTCAGAATCCTTGCTTGATTTTTCTTGTGTTTCCTTTTGTTCTTTTTCTTCCTTTTTTCTTTCCTTTTCTCTTTTTTTCATTTCCGCTTCCATCTCTTCCTTAGTTTTTCTATTCTTTCCTTCCACTCTTTCTTCTAGGATAATTTCTATTTTCGATGTTCTTTTCAAAATCTCGCCCGCTCTTCCGAAAGCTTTTGGCATCCAGCGTTTCATTGTTGGTCCTGCTCCGATTCTAGCTTCAAAAACATACAGATTATTCTTATCCAAGCCAAAATTATTTTCCGCATTAGCAATTGCGCTTAGAAGCAATTTTTTCATGTGTGGACTGGTTCTTTTGACATGTGCTTCAAGCTGATCAAGTGCTTCCAAAACATCCAGACCCTTTATCAAATCAGCCACTAATTTTGACTTTCTTGGAGCGATTCTCAAATTGTTTAATTTTGCATTAACTTTCATAATTGTTGAATATTATTTCTTGGTGTCTGTTGAGGCCTTAGCTGCTTTAGCAGCGTCTAGTTCTTTTTGTTTAGCGGCTGTTTCTAATTCTTTTTGCATTTTTCCTCCGTGACGGACAAATTTCTTGGTTGGAGAAAATTCTCCTAATTTATGTCCGACCATTTCTTCAGAAACCAAAACTGGAATATGATCTTTGCCATTGTGCACACCAAAAGTGAAGCCAACCATTTCTGGAGAAATTACCGAGGCGCGAGACCAAGTTTTAATTGGAGTTCGATCCCCTGGTTTCTTATCTTTGATTTTTTTGATGAGCCTTTCATCAACGTAAAGGCCTTTTTTTAGACTTCTTGTCATTTATTTTCTCTTAGTTCTTCTTTTGATTATGAATTTATTACTATATTTTTTCTTCTTTCTGGTTTTCTTACCGAGAGCTATCTTTCCCCATGGAGTTTTTGGATGCTTAAGTCCAATTCCTTGGCGACCTTCACCTCCACCATGTGGATGATCAACTGGATTCATGGCTGAGCCTCGCACTCCTGGCCTCACTCCCATATGTCTTTTTCTTCCAGCTTTTCCAATGTTAACAGAATTATGTTCAAAATTACTTACTTGACCGATAGTAGCATAGCATTCACTACTTATCAAGCGAATTTCTCCAGAGGACATTTTCACTTGAGCAGTTTTTTGATCTATCGCAGTAAGAGTTGCTCCTGATCCGGCGCTTCTGGCTATTTGTCCACCGTGATTTGGAAAAAGTTCCAAATTAGAAACAACTGTTCCAATAGGAATGTTTTTTACCTTAGCACGATTACCTAATTTAATTGGAGCATTCTCCTCCGAAATTATTTTTTGATCAATAGCTAAACCTTCCGGTGCTAGCACATATCGCTTCTCTCCATCAGCATAAATTACAAGAGCGATAAAAGCGCTTCTGACTGGATCTTTTTCAATTGAAGCCACTCGTCCCCAAATGCCAAATTTATCTTGCATAAAATCAACTTTGCGATATCTCTGTTTAGCTCCACCACCTTGATGACGCACAGAAATTTTTCCTCCCGATCTCCCGGCTTTTTTGGTCATTTTCGCCAAAAGAGATTTTTCCGGTTTTCGGTCGGTTATCATAGAAGACTTCACAATAGACATGTTTCTTCTACTAGCTGTATTTCGTTTATAAATTTTAATCGCCATATTGGTTCGAGTTAACTCTCTAAATTATTTTCCTCCAAAAACATCAATACTTTCTCCTTTTTTTATCTTCACTATTGCTTTTCGGTAACCTGATTTTGTTCCAAGTATTCTACCTCTAAGTCTTTTTTTACTTGGGATATTGATTGTTCTGACAGTTATCACTTTTACTTCATATAATTCTTCAATTGATTTTTTAATTTGAATCTTAGTCGCTTTTTTAGCCACCTTGAAAATATATTTATTCTGCTCTCCTGCTATCGTTGCCGCTTCAGTTATCCATGGCTCAATGAGAATTTTTGAAGCGATATTTGAATTTTCTACTTTTTTATCTTCAACCATTTTTTTCTATTACTTATTATACTTTTCTTCCAAATATTTAATTGAGTCTTTTGACATTAACAAAAATTTATTTTTGAGCATTTCCAAAACATTCAATTGGCTAGTCAGGATGTTTTCTGTTTTTTTGAGATTTCGACTAACAATTCTAAGATCTTTTTCTGAAGTTGTGAAAGATATCAAAGTTTTTGCGCTGATTTTCAAGTTCTTCAAAACATCAGCCATCGCTTTAGTTTTCTTGTCTTTCAAATCAAACTTATCTAAAATAACAATTTCCTTATCTTTGAGTTTTGCACTCAAAACCATCAAAATTGCTTTAGCATTCATTTTCTTGTTGATTTTTTTGGTAAAATTTCGATCGTTTCTTGGTCCAAAAGCCACTCCACCTTTTTTCCAAGCAGGATTTCTAACTGATCCTACTCGCGCTCGGCCTGTGCCTTTTTGTTTCCATGGTTTGATTCCGGATCCAGCTCGATCTCCTCGATTTTTTGTGTGAGCCAAGACTTGTCTTTGATTGGATTGAATTGCCACCATTGCCTGATGAATAAGAACGTCATTTTTTTTCACTCCAAAAACAGCTTCGGATAATTCCATTTGTTCAACTTCCTGACCTTCTTTATTGTAAACTGCAATTTTCATGATAGTTATTTAACACTTACAATTTCAACTACTCTGCCGGCTACACCTGGCACGGCTCCTTCGAGTCCTAAAATATTTTTTTCCTTATCTATAAAAACAATTTTCAGATTTTTACTAGTTATTCTTTCGCCACCCATTCTACCAGCCATTCTTTTGCCTTTCATAACATGCTCAGGGAATCCAGAACCAATTGATCCTGGTTGGCGAAGATTATGTTTTCCTCCATGACTTGCTGGTCCACCAGCGAAACCATGTCTTTTGACTACGCCTTGGAAACCTTTAGCTTTGGAAATTCCACTTACTTTTACCTTATCTCCAATTTCAAAAATAGAAACGTCTAGGGTAGCATCTTGCTCCAAGCTTATTTCATTGACTCTAAATTCTTTCTTATGCTTTTTATTTTTAGTTTTATCTATTTCCAATTGAATAGCATTATAACCATTCTTTTTTTCATCCCTAATCAAACTAACTTTGGCGCCACATTCAACTAGCGTCACGTTCTGTGCGCCTTCTTCGCTGTAAAGCGTTGTCATGCCTAATTTTTTCCCTAATATAAATTTATTCATAAAAAACACTAACTTAACTAATATTCACTAACTTTAACTAATCTATTTTGTTTATTTCGTAATTATTCGCTTTCTTCGTGTCTGATTTAAAAAAAACTGGTCATTACCAGCCGAAACTCTTTCGAGTTTATAGAAATTTCTTTCTTGGCTAGTTGAGTATCCGACCAAAACTTAATATCTGACTTGGTTGGACTTTAACTAGAATTCCTTACGAATTACGAATTCTTACGAATATACTAATGTGAGTTAAAAATAATTTTTGTATTTTATTAAATTATTCGTAATTCGTACATTCGTACTGATTCGTAATTCGTAAGGGGTTACATTTTTATCTCCACATCTACTCCTGCTGGCAAATCTAGATTAGTAAGGCTGTCAATCGTTTTTGGAGTTGGGCTAATTATATCAATTAATCTTTTATGAATTCTCATTTCATATTGATCACGAGAATCTTTATGAACAAATGTTGATTTGTTAACAGTATATCTTCTTATTTCGGTAGGCAAAGGCACTGGTCCGGCGATACTTGCGCCTGATCTTTGAGCTGTTTCAACGATAAGTTTAGCTGATTGATCAATAATCTTATGATCATAAGCCTTAATCTTAATCCTAATTCTTGGTTTTACGTCGCCTTCTACCTTCAACATTTAGTTTTTAATATAATCTATTAATTATGCTTTATAAAGCTCGCCTCATGAAACTTAAGAGACGAGCTCTGAAAGCAAACGATTATTTTATAATTTTTGTTACCACTCCGGCACCAACAGTTTTTCCACCTTCTCGAATAGCAAATCGCATTCCTTCTTCCATAGCAACTGGTGCTCCTAACTTAACTTCAAAACTCACTGTGTCTCCAGGCATAACCATTTCTGTTCCTTCTGGTAGCACTACTTCTCCAGTCACATCAGTTGTTCGGATGTAGAATTGAGGCTTATAGCCTTTGAAAAATGGAGTGTGTCTTCCGCCTTCTTCTTTGGTCAAAATGTAAACTTCTCCGTTAAATTCAGTGTGAGGAGTGATTGATCCTGGTTTTGCCAAAACTTGGCCTCGCTCTACATCTTCTTTTTTAGTTCCACGAAGCAATACTCCGGCATTGTCTCCTGCTTGTCCGCTATCAAGAGATTTGTTAAACATTTCAATTCCTGTAACAATAGTTTTTTGTGTTGGACGAATTCCCACAATTTCAACTTCAGTATTGATATTGATTGTGCCTCTTTCAATTCTTCCGGTCACAACTGTTCCTCGGCCTTCAATGGAGAAAATGTCTTCGATTGGCATAAGGAAATCTTTTTCTGTTTCTCGTACTGGTTGTGGAATTTTTTCATCCAAGGCTGCCATAAGATCGATAATTGGCTTTGCTGCTTCTTCTTCAGCTGATTTTGATTCAAGAGCCTTGAGAGCTGATCCACGGATAACCTTAGCATTGTCTCCGTCAAATTCATATTTAGTAAGAAGTTCTCGAATTTCCGCTTCAACCAAATCAACTAATTCTGGATCATCCACCATATCAACTTTGTTCAAAAATACTACGATTTCTGGAACACCCACTTGTTTTGCAAGCAAAATATGCTCTCGAGTTTGTGGCATAGGACCGTCAGTCGCAGCTACTACCAAGATTGCACCGTCCATTTGAGCTGCACCAGTAATCATATTTTTGATATAGTCAGCATGCCCTGGGCAGTCAACATGAGCATAATGTCTTTTTTCTGATTCATATTCACAATGTGCAGTAGCGATAGTGATTCCTCGTTCTTTCTCTTCTGGAGCCTTGTCAATTTCATCAATTCCTTTTTCCTTGGCTTTTCCTAAGAAAGCAAGCACGTGAAGAATAGCTGCTGTTAGAGTAGTTTTGCCATGGTCAACGTGGCCGATAGTTCCAACGTTAACATGAGGTTTAGTTCTTTCAAATTTTTCTGCTGCCATAGTTTTAATTTTGGCGCGATTTTTGCATCCCCCGCCAGAGCGGAAAATTCCGGCTTAAATCCGGATTCGCAATTAGTCGCGATTTTTTATTAAGTTATATATTACAAAATTTAGTTTAATACACTTTTATTATTTTGGCAAGTCCCCCAAATATTTGTTACTGTGGATAAGACTAATCGGCCTTTTCGTAGCGTATTTCCTCACTTTTTGTTTCGCTTATTTCGCTAAGATCCATATCTTCAATTTTTTCCTCTTCTTGGATCACTTTCCAGCTTGCTATATCATTGTTGATTTTATCAACCAATTCTTGTTTTGTCAAGCCTTCTATGCCTTCTTTCTTTATTTTCTTAAATTCTGAAAGACTTAGAATTACATAATATTGTTCTTGGTCTTTTATCACCGCTTTTCCTCCCAAGAGATCAAGCGCTTCTTTGAGTTTTTTATCCAGCATAATTTTGATTTAATTTTTGTTAAATTAATGCTAACTTATTTAAAATTGGATGTCAATGGAAAATTATAATTTAATAATTTCCTTTTGCAAATCAGTCGTCAAAACTAATTTAAAATTATCAGTTATATAAAAATCTATCTCACTCCTAATGCCAAATTTTCCTTTTAGATATATTCCCGGCTCAATCGTGTAGGCTACATTTTTATGTAGGCTTGAATGAGAATTCGGTCTAAGTCTGTTTCTATTGCCATGCGGAGAAAAGAATCCTAATAAATGACCGGTGCCGTGGATAAATTTTTCACCATATCCATTTCGATGGATAAAATCGCGCACAGCATTGTCCACTTCGCTACCTAAGATTATTTTCTTTTTTCTAAGATTGTTTTTTATCTTTTTTATTCCAGCATTTCTCGCATTTATAACTATTTCAAAAACTTTTTCAATCTCTTGGGGGATTTTCTTCCCCCGAAAAGCCATCCAGGTGATATCCGCAAATGGCGCACCTTTTTGGTTTAATTTTGCCCAGATATCCAGCATTATAATATTTCCATTTTTCAATTTTCTATTTGATTTTTTAGTGGGAGAATAATGTGGATTGGCAGAATTTTTGGAAAAAGTAGAGACGAGGCAGTGCCTCGTCTCTACAGGAAACACCACCACCACAATCATTATTAATTTCATCACGCACAATTTCCACAATCCCATGCACATGATTCGGCATTACAACAAATTCATCTAATTTTACAAATGGAAAATGAGCTGGAATTTCGCGCCAATATTTGTCCGCCATTTTCCCCACGTCCGACAACACCATTGTCCCATTTTTGATTTCCCCAAAAAAATATTCCTTGTCTTTCGTGCAAATCGTCACGAAACCCGCCTGCCGGCGAGGCAGGTACATTCCATTTTGGGAATAATCGTAATTTTGTAATCTAGCAGATTTGATTGTATATTTGTTTTTGAATTTTTCGGGCATTTTTATTTTTGTATTGCATTGCATCGTAGAGACGAGGCAGTGCCTCGTCTCTACCGATTGCAATTTCTATATTATAAATTTTACCACAATTTCTGCGACAAATAAAAAATCCCCGCCTCTCTACGCCGATGCGTAAATGAGAGACGGGGCTTGTTGAAAAGCAACTAATAATATGTCGTTTCGCGGATGCATTCGCAAAGCAAATCATTTATTTCAGCTCCTTAATTTCTTCCGAAAAATCAAAAGCTTCCAACGCAAACGATGTCTTGCTTGTGCAAGAAGGATTATTCGAAAAAAACTCATGTTCTTCTCCATCAGAGGAAATCACAGCAAAATCCAGAACATCTTTAGTCATATGTGGGAGTTCAAAGGCTTCATATATTTCCCCCGCCTTAAAAACCAATCGACCCCCTGTTAAATCTCCATGAAAGCATAGCTCCCCTCCGTGCAAATATACATTTTTTTTACAAATCGCCATCTTTAAACCCTCCCAAAAAATGTTAAAAGAAAAAAATATCTCGCCGATTTTAAGAACATAATATTAGCTAAGCACATCCCAATCAAAAAAGCAACATTTCACACAAAAAAGACGAGGCAGTGCCTTGCGAAAAAGACGTAGCAATGCTACGTCTCTACGATTTTTATTTTTTCAAAAATTTTCTCTTTTCTTTTTTCAATTCTTTGATATGTGTTTCAGGAAATAAATTCTCTGGCATAGTTCCCCTAACTCTCTTTATGGTTTCCCGAACTTCCCTGCCAACATGAAAATGGGTTATATTTGCTCTACCCTCACCTATTATGCTTTCTTTGATTATTTTTTCATCCGTTTGAGTTATGCGAAAAAGATTAGCAGCCAGTTCCGTTGCTCCTGCGCGATCTAAAATGTCATCTTTACCAATTTTCTTTTTTTCTTTGATTTGTTCAGCATCCAATCCATAGAGCCCAAGATAACCAAAGTTATTAAATTTTCCGAAGTTGCTAACTCCCGCTTGTTTTGCAGTATCAAAAAGTTTTTTGTTGTGTTTTTTTACCTCACCCCGGATGAATAATCTTTTATTCACTTCGCTCGCCTGCTCAAAAATTTCTTGCTTTCGTGTTTGCACAGCAAAATATGTCTGAGCGGTGGCTATCTCTTTTTTTCTTGAGTCTCCATTTTGAGCTATCAAATAACAGGCATAGCGAGAGAGTTTATAGTTTTCTATCTTTCTTATGCTTCCACTGCCAAGCTTGACCATTTTGGCGGCGCCGACAAAATGGTCGGAAACCTTTTGATTGCTAGTTTCACAAGCATCTTTTGCTCGCAAAATCACGCCCTCAAATTTTCGCCATTCTATATAGCCCAAAAGAGGCATCAGCTCTCGAGCCTCCCAATATTCAATGCCCTGCTTGTTTACTTTTTTGATACTTTCAAAATCCTTATTAAGAGAATTAATTACAATTTCTTTTGTTTTTTTCATAGTATGTGCTTTTAATATTAATTATAATGATATTATAACACTACATACTTTTTCGTCAAATCCCCTACCCACAAAAAAGACGAGGCAGTGCCTCGTCTCTACGGAATTTAAATTTGTTTCATGCTTTCTATTTCTTATCCCCACTAATAATTCCTTCGGCCACATTCTTCGGCACTTCGGCGTAGTGGGAAAATTCCATCACATAGTTGGCGCGACCTTGGGTCATTGAGCGAAGTTGAGTAGCATAACCAAACATTGAAGAAAGTGGAGCCTCGGCGTCGATTTCTTTTACTCGGGCATTGCCTTCACCACGGTCATTCATTTCTTTGATGATTCCTCGTTTGGAGTTCAAATCCCCCACCACGTCACCCATAAAATTCTCCGGAGTGGTGACCACTACTTTCATAATCGGTTCCATGATAATTGGATTGGCGCGTCTAGCAGCTTCTTTGAACGCCATTGAACCAGCGATTCTAAAAGCTGCTTCTGAGGAGTCAACATCATGGAAAGATCCATCATATACAGTGGCTTTGATATCCACCATTGGGTATCCTGCCAAAACTCCGTTGTCCATGGCCTCTTTAATTCCCTTGCCAATCGGAGCAATATATTCTTGCGGAATAGCACCACCCTTGATTTCATCCACAAATTCAAAGCCTTTGCCAGCCTCTTGTGGTTCCACCTTAATCCAACAATGACCATACTGTCCGCGTCCACCGGATTGCTTGATATATTTTCCTTCCGCTTGCGCATTACTTTTAATTGTTTCGCGATAAGCTACTTGCGGTTGACCGATATTAGCTTCAACTTTAAATTCTCTTTTCATTCGATCTACGATGATATCTAGATGCAATTCTCCCATCCCGGAGATGATAGTTTGAGCTGTTTCTTCGTCAGTTCTAATTTTGAAAGTTGGATCTTCTTCGGCTAATTTTCGCAGAGCCATTCCCATTTTTTCTTGATCCGCTTTAGTTTTTGGTTCCACTGCAATTGAAATAACTGGTTCTGGAAAAGTTATTTTTTCAAGTAAAATTGGATTTTCCGGATCACACAAGGTGTCTCCTGTAGTGGTGTTTTTCATTCCCACAAGAGCTCCAATTCCTCCAGTATAAATTTCCTCCACTTCTTCTCGATGATTAGCATGCATTCGCAAAATTCGTCCCACTCTTTCTTTTTCTCCCTTAGAAGAATTCAGAACATATGAACCAGCCTTGAGCATTCCGCTATAAACTCGAAAGAAAGTTAATTGACCCACAAAAGGATCAGTTGCTACTTTGAAAGCCAAGGCAGCAAAAGGAGCATTGTCATCATATTTAATGGCTACTTCTTTAGTTTCATCATCAACTTCCGTTGCTTTGATCGCTGGAACATCAATTGGGGATGGCAGATAATCTACTACTGCATCAAGCACCAATTGTACTCCCTTGTTGCGAAGAGCCGTGCCAGTAAAAACTGGAACAAGTGTCACAGCGTTCACTCCTTTGCGAAGAGCAGATTTTAGTTCGACTTCGGAAATTTCTTCACCGTTTAGGAATTTTTCTGTGAGCACATCATCAGTTTCAGAAATTTTTTCTACCATTTTTTCTCGCCACTCTTTGGATTTTTCAAGCATGTCAGCAGGAATTTCTCCTTCATTGACAATCTCTCCCATCTCTCCAGAAAAAGTATAGGCTTTCATCTTGATCAAATCCACCACGCCGGAAAAATCTCCTCGTTCTCCAATTGGAAGTTGCACAGCTACGGCGTTGGGCGTAAGTCTGTCCCAAATAGTTTTTAGAGCGTAATAAAAATCTGCGCCTTCTTTGTCGATTTTGTTGATGAAGCAAATGCGCGGCACCTTATATTTTTCTGCTTGTCGCCAAACAGTTTCTGATTGCGGCTCCACTCCTTCTTTCCCATCAAAAACTACCACACCACCATCCAAAACTCGTAGTGATCTTTCCACTTCCACAGTAAAATCCACATGCCCTGGAGTATCGATAATATTGATTTGATGATCTTTCCAAAAACAAGTTGTCGCTGCTGAAGTGATGGTGATTCCGCGCTCTTTTTCTTGTTCCATCCAGTCCATTGTTGCAGCGCCTTCATGCACTTCACCAATTTTGTGAGTGATGCCGGTATAAAACAAAACACGCTCAGTGGTGGTAGTTTTTCCAGCATCAATATGAGCGATAATTCCGATGTTGCGATATTTTTCGATTGGATACTCTCTTGCCATAGTTTTTACAAATTATGAATTTCATACTCTCATACGAAATCATTTAGAATATTAATTTAATTATTGGATACAATTGCACTATTTTTTAAAAATTTATTTATAAAAAATAAAATAACAAAAAAACCTACGAAAAAAATCACCCCAAATCCCTGCTGATCATAAAGAAATGATGCGACGAGCGGTAAAAAAGCCGGAATAAATCCAATTTTGATAATTTTATCTTCCTTTATTTTAAATTTATTTTTTACATAATTACATCCCCAAATGCAACCAACAACTAGTCCTATGAGGGTAAATAAATATACCCCTTCTACTATTCGATAATATACCAAATTATTCATAAGCAAAGTGTCTTGATATCTAGCTCCTATTAAATATAAAAACAAGAAAGCCAAAAAATAGAAAACAAAACCTAAAATACTTTCTCGCAATAAGATGTTAAAAACTATTTTAAAAAAATTATTTTTTTCAATTGTATCTAAAATTATCTCTCTAGATGAAATATATTTTATACTTGAAAAATAAAAAGTTACTAAAAAAGCAACATGTAACCAGATATTGAAATATTCTTTTTTTAATATTGACGGAAAAAATTGGTAGATTGAAATAGCTAGAAAACAAGCAAAAGAAACCAGTACGACCTTTTTTTTATTTTCAAATCTAATTTTTTCACTAAGAAAAGCCGCTGCCAGCATAGCCGAAATCCATCCCAATATAATATTAAGGATAATTAATGATACAAAACTTATTAAAAAGTTATTGTATCCTAATAAGAACGATAATTTTTTCGAAGATAAAACGCCAAAATAAGCAAAAACAAAATAAAAAGCAAGAGCAATTAAAAAATAAACTACCGCAAATTTAATATCTGAAGCTTTTTTTGTTTCCATATTCAATAACTTTAAATTAAGCAAAATGTGCAAAAGCCTTATTAGCATCAGCCATTCGGTGAACATCTTCTCGTTTTTTCATAGCTCCGCCAATTTTGTTTGAAGCATCAATAAGTTCATCGGCCAATTTTTCTGCCATTTTCTTGCCTTTTTTCGCATTAATGGCTGCTTTTAACCAACGGATAGCTAGAGTTGTTCTTCTGTCTCCCGCAACTGGAACAGGCACCTGATAGTTAGCACCTCCCACTCTTCTGGATTTCAATTCCACCAAAGGAGAAACATTCTTGATAGCTTGTTCGAAAATATTCAAACCACCTTTTTTTGTTCTTTCGTGAATGATATCAAAAGAATCATACATTATTTTTTCTGCAATAGTTTTCTTTCCACTTTCCATGATGCTCACCATAAATTTTCCAACTAGTATATTATTATACTTTGGATCTGGTTTAGTATTTTTTTGATAAATTCTTTTTCTTCTTGCCATAAATTTTATATAAGATGCTAATCTGCTAATATATGCTAATCTGCTAATTGCTAATTATCCTCATTATTTTATTCGCAATTCGCATCATTCGCATATATTCGTAGATTCGCATCGCTTTATTCTTTAGCTTTTTCTCTTTTTGCTCCGTACTTTGATCGGCCTTGTTTTCGATTAGCTGCTCCCGCGGTATCAAGCACGCCTCTTACTATATGATAGCGCACTCCCGGAAGATCTTTAACGCGACCTCCGCGAATCATCACAATTGAATGTTCTTGCAAATTATGTCCAATCCCTGGAATATAGGCGGTCACTTCCATTCCATTTGTGAGACGTACACGGGCAATTTTTCGCAAAGCTGAGTTAGGTTTTTTGGGAGTAGTAGTTGAAACCTTGATACACACTCCCCGCTTAAACGGACCGGCGGTGTCTGTTGGTCTGTTTTGAATAGTATTAAAAACATATTTAAAAGCCGGTGTTTTGCTTTTATTCTCCGTAGTTTTTCTCGGTTTTCTTTTCAACTGATTGATTGTTGGCATATAAAATAAAAAACATTAATTAAAAAACGAAACATCTTGGGTTTTAAAATTGCCCAGTGAAATAATCTTAATTGATTGAGTTTATTATGTCAATAGCTAGTCTTGACATAGCTTGGCATTTTTAGTTTTGAACTTTCGGAATTTTCATCTCCCCTAAATTTCCAACCAAAATACTGCGTGCCGGCTCGAGAATGTTTTTGGTCATGGATTTTTCTTTTTGAATTTTTCCAATGAGATCGTCTATGTCGCGATTGATATTTCTGGCGATATTTTTGAGAAGTTGATTTTTTAGGCGTGCTGGCCAAGGACTGAGATTTATCGCATCATAAAGCATTTTTTGGATTTTGATTACTTTTAGTTTAGCTTCTAAGAAATTATAGGTAGATTTTTTAGTAATAAGTTTGTCTTGATAATAATGCTCGACATTTTTTATTATCGAATCAATAGTTGGATGAATTGTGAAATTCAGTGATTCCTCGGCAGAATTTCCCGCCTTATCCTCGGCTGATATTTTCAAACTGTATTCCCCCTTTTCCACATATGACGCGTCGATTTTATCTTGAGAAAACATTTCACCGTTCAAAAATATTTTTGTTTTTTCTTCGTCCACGCCAGAAGAATCGTCAGTGATGACAAACTCTATCGGGATAGTTTCATCGCTTGGATATATTTTGTTTTCTGGACTGGAAATATTTATTGCTGGAGATGTAGTGTCTTCATTATTTCCTTCCCCTGTATCTATTTCATCCTGCGAAACTTCAATTATTTTTTCTTCTTGTATTCCATTTTCCGCAGTGCCACTTATTTCACCCATGATTTCACTAGCTGTGCCATTTTCATCCTCTGTTATTTTCGCCATCTCAATTCTATATTCTCCATTGCCCGTGCCCTCGGTGATAATTTTATACTCGCCATCTTCCGGATTAGGAATGGTCAAAAATTCATTTTCTGTGTCAAAGCCAGAATAATAGGCACCATCGATTTGATTATTTTCATCCAAATGATTTATGTTTTTGCCTGCCCATTTTCCGCCTGGAGAAATTACTTGAATGTCGATGGGGGAGAAAACAAAGAAACCTAAAATTTTATCAATACTAAAAAATGGCACGTCTTTTTGTGCGTCATTTCCAGTTATCTTTTTAAAGACAGTCTTTGCCGTCTTGTCTGGTAATTTTGCATGTGAAAAATTTGTTTCAACTTGCTCATCAGAAAAAATATTTTCCGATGATATTTTTGGAACGGTGCCATCCCCTTTTCCATATTCCAAACCATGATCACCAAGAAGTGCATCAAAATTTTCTGGTATGCCGTGTGCCCACAAAGAGTTTTCATCAACTGAAGGTTTGCCAACTCTTATTTTTGTAATTGTCTTGTCACTGTCTAATTTTCCTGTGATATTTGTCACTACCACTGAATTCATTTTTATGATGTTTTCCGGAGCGTTTAGATTATCTAAAAAAATATTTTTTGGATAATGTTCATCGTCTGCATATGATCGCATTTTTTGGGAAGCTATATCATACAAATAATCATAAACTGGTAGAAGTTCTTGCACTGATTTGATTGGTTGATTGTGCAAATATTTGAAAATACTATCAAAGCCAGCTTCCTTGGCTTCCTGCTTGAAAATAAACCAGGATATTAGATCTGTTATTGATGAATCGGAAGGCGGTATTTTTCCACCATCCCACATCAAATAATCTTCTGGCGCACCAGCATTGGGCGTTCCAAGCATTACCAATTGGTCGATGTCGCCTTGATAATTTTCTGATTCGATATATTCGCGTGTCAAAAGTCCGCCCATTGAATGAGCCACCACATCCACTTTTGGCCAATTGCTATTAGCTGTTTTTATTTCTTGAATCTTTTGCTTGAGTAAAAGCGCAGTGTTGAAATTACTATCGCGCCATTGATAGGGAAAAACAAAAAGGTCTTTGTCTTTTTCATAGCCATTTTTTTCGAAAGTTTCAATTAAACTATCATAAGTTTTGAAAATTGGGTCAGCTTTCCAATCGCCGCCATCAGTTATTTTCCAAGAACCTAAAATTCCCGGTACGATAATTACCGGATCATGAAATTGTTCTTTGGTTAAAAAAGGTTCGGAACCTATAGAGCCCGACAGCTTATCATAATAACAATTTTCTTGAGAATTATAGGTATAGCATTCTTTCGAAGGTCCCCCTTCAGAATTCCACCAATTAAACCTTGCGTCTAATGAATACGGTAAATTACTTTCATTGTATATGTCAGATTCATTATTAATAAAAGATGATCGCTGTACTCTAACTTTTTGCGAATCTGCTGTATTTTCCAAACCTAGCGCCATTTTGTTGTCGTGAAATTTTGTTCCTTGAACCTCCAGTTCGCCGTTCTTAACTAAAAGACCCGCCTCGTAATTGTTAGCATAGGCGGTGTTTATGAATTTTAAATTATTCTCCACTTGATAAGCGACCAGACCACCTCCGCTAATGTCAGCATTTTTGAAAATAGCTTTTCCTCCTCCATCAATGTTTATTGAGTATCCGCCGGAAGATTCACTTTTTTTGAAATAGACTGGATGCTCAATTGTTCCATTGACAAATAAATTTCCCAACACAACCAAGCGTGGCCAATCTTCTCCGAAAGTTATCGTGGCATTATTTTTAATGATAAGGGTTGCCCCTGGTTGAATAGTAAGTGTTCCATCAATTGTATGATTTTCATTCCAAGTGATATTTCCAACTATTTCATTTTCCGCCGCTTTGGAGAAATTCAAAACTCCTCTGATATCTACAGGCGTAATCAAGGTAAAAATTATTATTAAGATTATAATACGATATAAGTTTTTTCTAATTATTTTCATTGTTTTATTTTTTGTTTTTAAAATATTTAACAATTAGGTATATATTTAAAAGAGGCCAAAAGAAAATAATGACGTATTGAAACCATTCAATATGATATGTAAGAAAAATAAGAGATCTCGAAAGAATTAGTAAAAAAAAGAATATATTAGCTAATATTGAAAAAATGGCTCCTGATAAAAACACATTCTTTAGTTTTAAGAATACAAGTAAAGATATTGCAAGAAATATAACACAGAAAATAAACGCCAACAATAAATCACTGGGACAATTTAAATATAAACACATACTTTTTCTCCCTCAACCTCCCGCAAAAATTATAAATTATAATTCTGGCCTGAGGCGAGTTTTTTTAATTTTTATTTTAATTTTTACATTTTTATTATATTACAACTTCTTTTTTCTCGCCACAACAAAAATTACCTTATCCTTTTTTGACTGTTTTTTTTCAACGCTTTAATATGTTTTTCTGGTGGTAAATTTTCCGGCATTGTTCCTCCTATTTCCCTTATCACATTTCTCACTTTTCGTCCCACTTTAAAATGAGTCGCGTTGGCTAAATTTTCTCCAATAATATTTTCTTTGTTGATCTTGCCATCTGTTTGCGTAATGCGAAACAAATTAGCCGCCAATTCTGTGGAGCCTGCCCTATCCAAAATATCATCTTGACCAATTTTTTTCTTCTTTCTAATTTCACTGGCAGTTAATTCATATAACCCAAGATAACCATAGTTATTAAATCTTCCAAAATTACTCACGCCGGCTTTTTTGGCAGTATCAAAAAGTTTATTGTTGTGAATTTTGACTTCACCTCGAATGAATAATCTTTTTTGATTTTGATCAAGTTGTTGAAAAATTTCCTGTTTTCTAGTTTGCACCGCAAAATATGTTTGCGCCATAGCGATCTCTATTTTTTTTGAATCTCCATTTTGAGCAATGAGATAGCAAGCATAACGATCTAATTTCCAATCACGCACTTTTCTTTTTGTGCTTGAACCAATCCAGACCATTTTACTGACGCCGGTAAAATGGTCACCCACTGCTTGAGCACTGTTAATACAAGCCCTTTTTGCCCTTGCAATTACTTCTTCAGACTATAAATTATTGGCAACTCTTGGGCTGTGGATAACTTCGCCTCCCCTCTCCCAAAAAACCACCCGAGGGTGGTTTTTGAAAAAAGTGTTACTTAACGGATTACTGAACAAAAATTTATATAAGTAATTAATTACGTAATTAAATCCTTACTTCTCTATTTATAAATAAGTTCTTCTTCCGCTTTAGCATAAAGATTTTTCTGAAATCCAAAAAACATTTTGCGGATTTTCTCAACATCACCAAGTGATTGTTCAGCATTAGCAATCGCGTGATATTTCAAATTCAAAAGAATTGGCAATTTTTCTTCATCAAGTTCTTCCACTCCTTTTTCTTCGTATTTATTCAAAACAAAATCCAAAAATTCTTTTTGTTTTTCATCCAATTTTTCAAAAATCTTATTCTTTGATTGCTTCACTCTTTGCACTCTGGAAATTGTCGGCGTTAAAAAAGAGATATAAACTAAAACATCAAACAAATCACTTTGCTCGGCGTCAATCATTTTTTGCAATGTCTCCAATTCATTTTTGCCAAAACCAATTTCTGCGATACTGTCCAAAAAAGCTTTGCGAGTTGTTGGATTTGACCAAATTTTTCTCAATTCTTCTTCGCTTTTGAAAAACTCCGGCATTGCACCAAACATATTATCCATAAATTCCTCCACAGAAATTGGCTTGCCATCTGCGCTCCAAAATGAAGTAGAAATCATATGTTGAATTTCTCGTTCTTTGCCGTCGCGTAATTTTATTTTCAATTTTCTTTTTGGTTCTTCTTGATTTTCATCTTTCATAATCAAGCTCATATCTTTTGCTTCTTTTGGATATTCAAACTCTTTTGACTCTTTTTCTGTGGTTTCGTCTATTGGATCACCATCCCATTCGGGATCAGAAAAATGATGATAGGCATCCACAAAATCATAAATCGTAAAATATTCCTTTCCATCAAAAAGTCTGGTTCCGCGTCCAATAATTTGCTTAAATTCAATCATTGAATTTACCGGTCGCATCAAAACAATATTCCTAACATTTCGCGCATCCACTCCGGTGGAAAGTTTTTGTGAGGTTGTTAAAATTGTTGGAATAGTTTTTTCATTGTCCTGAAAGTCCCTCAAAAATTGATCTCCGCGCGCGCCATCATTAGCCGTCACCCGCACGCAATAATTTGGATCCTTGCTATCTTTCATTTGATTTATCAAATCACGAACAGCCAAAGCATGATCTTGCGTGGCGCAAAAGATAATAGTTTTTTCATTTTGATTTATCTCATCTAATAGTATGCGCACCCTTTTTGCTTCACGCTCTTTGATGGTAATAATTCTGTTAAAATCTGCCTCTTCGTAAATCTTTCCTTCTTCCACTTCCCCTTCTACTATTTGATCATCCGAAGTATAAACATATTCATCCAACGTAGTCTGAATTATTTTCACCTTAAATGGCGTCAAAAAACCGTCATTCACTCCTTCTTTGAGTGAATAAACATAAACCGGTTCACCAAAATATTTGTATGTATCCACATTGTCTTTTCGCTTTGGCGTGGCAGTAAGTCCGAGTTGGACTGCTGGCGAAAAATATTCCAAAATTCCTCGCCAATTACCTTCGTCATTGGCTCCGCCCCTGTGACATTCATCAATAATGATAAAATCAAAAAAGTCTGCCGGATAATCTCCAAAATATGGTGTTCCATTCGAACCACTCATAAAAGTTTGAAAGATTGTAAAATACACGCTACCACTCATCGGCACTCCACCCTTTTTACGAATGTCCAACGGATTAATTCGCACCAATGCATCTTCTGAAAAAGCAGAAAAAGCATTGAAAGCCTGATCGGCTAAAATATTTCTATCAGCTAAAAATAAAATTCGTGGTCGGCGCGCGCCATCTCGCTTCAAAGTCCAACGAGTTTGAAAAAGCTTCCAGGCAATTTGAAAAGCAACAAAAGTTTTTCCGGTTCCCGTCGCCAAAGTCAAAAGCACCCGATTTTTTTCTTCGGCAATACAATTCATTACATTATTCACCGCAATCTCTTGATAGTATCTCGGTTTTTTTCCGCTTCCACCATCCTCAAACAAAACATTGTTGAATTTTTCTTTCCACTCATTTTGATCTGTAAAAGTTTTGTTCCAAAGTTCATCAGGCGTAGGAAAATCAATCACACTTCTTTCTTCCCCAGTTGCTAATGACATTTCATAAATCTCTTTGCCGTTAGTAGAATATGCATAATCAATTTGCAATTTTTGCGCGTATGCTTTAGCCTGCGCCACCCCCTCACCCACTTCCAAATTTTGAGCCTTCGCTTCAATCACGCCAATCTTTTGATTTTTATAAACCAAAACATAATCGGCAATCTCAGGCTTCGCGCGCAGTCCACCAGTTTGAATTTTTCCTTCGGTTATGCGAAATTCTCGCAAGACTTTTGATCCTTCAATTTCTCCCCAACCACTCGCTTTGAGTTTTGGGTCGATATATTCAGCTCTTGTTTCTGATTCGTTCATATATGATTATTTGAAATAATTATTGACCGCATCTTCAAATTGCTCAATAAAAATCTGTTTAAAATAAGCAAGATTATTTATTTCATAGAATAATATAACAGCTTTTTTGTACTCTTCAACATCCACAATTCTATAAGAAAGCGGTATTGAGTGATGTGCTAATAAAATAGCATTGGAAATCATCCGCGAAGTCCTTTTATTTCCATCTTCAAAAATTTGAATATAAGCGATAAGAATTGAAATCAAAAAGGCCTTTTCAAAAAATGACTCCTTCTTATTGATCAAATCAACCATATTTTTCAACGCTTCTTTGATTTGTGGTTCATTATCCAAGGGTCTATATTTAGTTCCGGTAATGCCAACTCCGGCTTTTCTGATATTTTTGATTATTCCAAGTTTTTTTGTTAAAACAGAATGAACATATTCAACATCAGCTGATCGTAATTTAATAAAACGCTCTCTGTTTTGAATTGCCTCATTAAAAGCATCCTTATGATTGAGGATCATTTGAGTCTCTTCTTTGGTTTTTCCTTCCCCGATAACATTATTTTTAATCAAGGCTTCCGTGCCCAAGAGTGAATAAGTATTTCCCTCAATAGCTGATGACTTCCAAGAAAATTCAATCATGATTCTTTCAAATTCCTTGTTGATAAGAGTTTGACTGTCGTATTTTGAAAAATTTTTAACAAATTCTCTTTGCAAACTTTCCAACTTCTCTTTTTCTTCAACGGTGAAAATATCATTCTCTAATATGGAAAATATTTCATAATTAAAACTTTCTTTTACATCTCTTTTTAAATATGGAATATTAAAATATTTTTCAACATCAACCTCTTTCAGTATCTTATAATTTTCAGATAAAGAATAGACCACAAAAGCTCCAGCACCGCTTTTTTGCAAAAAATTTTGTGTACATAAAAAAGACAGGTCTCTGGTAATTGTTTCTCTGGAATATTTATCATCAAAAAAAGCAACCAGCTCTTTATTTTGGAAAGAATGATTTTTTTTGGCAAATTCTATAATTTGTTGTTGTCTTTTATTCATAAGTACATCTTATCATCATTGCGTCATTTTTTCAAGCCCATTGCGTCATTTATAATAGAAATACGCTTAAAACCTATCCCTTAAGCCTTTTGATTGCGTCATAACTAATCCACCGTATGCGACATTTTTACAATTCCCCCGCAAAGGCTTTCTTGAGCACCGATTTTTTCAACTCCTCCAAATCTGCCAGTTTTTGCTGATAAATCGCTTCCAGTTTTTTCGTTTCGGCGGAAAGCGCGTCAAGTTTGGCAACGATGGATTTTTGTTCTTTTAACGATGGGATTGGAATTACCAAGGATGATAAAGCTACCTGATTCAAACTCTTAATGTTTATACCTGTTCCACTTTCGATAAGATGCTTTTTGGCTATTTTAGATTTTAAATAGTGACATATGTATTGTGCAAAATTTCTGTTTGAAATTAATCTAATTCTTATCGTAAATCCAGAATGTGAAATTTTCTCAATAACCCTTCCTGCTAACATGCATCTACCAATTAATTTTGGATTTCCATTTGAACGAACAGTTAAAATATCATTTTCCCTTAAATAATCTGTCTCATTTAATTTTCCATCAATCGTCACCGATTCCAAATTTTCTAGCGGAATCCAAAAATTTTTCTGAAAATCTTTCACTCCAACTATTTTTATTGTTTCTCCCCTACTTCTCTTTGTAAAGTTCATTCCGTTTCTGAAAGTAGCGATTTCTCCCAAAGTTTTATCATCCCAATTATTCCCTGAACTTATAAAAATATTTTCTAAATATAATTCAAAAAGTTCCTTAGAATTTTGCAAATTTTTCTGAGCATTTTCTTTCGCCTTTTCAATATTTTCAAAAACCACATCCAAAATTTTAACAATACGGTGTTGTTCGGGGAGGGGTGGGAATGGGATTTCAATACTTTTGTATAATTTTGAATCGAGATTTCTAATTCCAGTAGAGTGACTTTGCATTTTTTCAGTAATACCAGAAATATAAGAAAAAAATAAAAATCGATGCAGAAAATTAAAATCTAATTCCCTTGAATTTTTAATTCTTATCGCAGAAGTGAAATTACTGAAAGAGAAATCACCGTCTTTTTTATTAAAAATAACAACACGCCCCACTGGTTGCTTTGGTCCTCCACCAGATTTTTCGAGAATAATGTCACCATAAATCAATTTTCTATTTTCAAATTGTTTTTTTTCAACTTCTAAATAAGCAATGTCGGAATCATCCAAATTACCTTCTCTTGTAAAATTTGTATTTCTTATAACTCCGACTTTAATATACGGAGGATTTTTACCCCTCCATAATCCATTATAAAAATCACAAACTTCGCCGAGTTTTTTTGTTTGCCAGTTAGTTTTCATAATTAAAATAATCTTTTTTTCTAAAACTAAAATATAAAACAGGATAAAAAATAATTCTAAACCATTTTGGTTTAGGAGTAATTTTTTGTATTAAAGCCGAATTTTTCCCCTCATCAATTTTTACTTTAAAAAATACACAAAATGAGTTGTTGCCGAATAATTTTCCAAATTTAATAAAATTATTTTTCAAGACATATCCCGCCTCACTCGTTCCCATTGTTCCCAGCCCAGCCAAAATAAAGACGGGTTTTTTAGATTCTCTATCGAATGTTTTCTGTATTACACCTGCATCATTCGGCAAATAAGCATCAAAGCTAATATTCGTATTTTTTACCTTTAAAATTGTATTGTCTAACTCAAAAAGTATTGGACTACATCTTTCAATCAACTTATGCGTTTTAGGATTAAACCCAACTGAAAATATAGGATCTGACCAAATATTCCAATCATTTATCAAATCTCCAATAAAAATATTTTTTGTTTTATTAACAAGTCCTAAGATATTAAAAACATCAGCGACGCATTCACTATCAGCGCAAGAAGATACCGGATCAATATTTAATTTTTTCTGTATCCCAAGATTGGTATGATTATTTGGGGTTGGTTGAGGGAAACGGGTAACATATTTTGGATTACTTTTTAAATTCCAATTATCATCCGCACTAGACATTTGGGAGTGAAATATAAAAACACGAGAATCTTTGTCAATATAATCTTTAAAAACTAATCGAGATGGTCTTATTTTATCCCACCATTTTAATAGTTTAATGCCCAAAAAAATCATTATAGGAATTAAAAAGGAACTAAAAATAACATCCTGCCAAACAGATTTATCGTCAACGCCAGTAAAACTTAATAGGGTTGTAATTTTATCCCACATATTTTTTCTATTTTTTTCTTTGCCAAATCATAAATCAGCTTCTTTTTCTCCAGTTACTCTAGCTAAAATCATTATTAATTCTTTTACCTTACTATCTGTGACATTTTTAAAATAATTTTTTAGATTATTTTTACAGAAATTTATTACAAATGCCAGCCCTTTCTGTATATTTAGATATATCTCTAAATCACCTTCTTTTAGTATATACATCTTGTTCGCGTATTCATTTTCTATCTTTTCAGTGACATCACTGTGATCTGTTTTGAATTGAGTAGCTAGCTGTACTGTATTGATCTTTATCTTCGTTTCTGTGGGATAAAACTTCCAGGCATAATCTAAATCCGTGATAATAAATACTTCCAGCCCAAAAGAATCAAATAAGTTGTGCCATACCTCATAATTGCCCTTGCCTTCTATATCCAGAACAGTTATATCTTGAGCTATGCCCTTTTTGATTTTTTCTTCTATTTCACCAAGAACGGCACGATAAAAATATCTATCATCTTCTCCTTCAACAAGCAAAACTTTACTGCCAAAAAAAGCGTGTGTAGATCTCTTGTTGTCAAGTATTTTCACAAGCCATTTTTGTTCCTGAGAAATAGTCGGCTGATTTATCTTTGTATAACCCTCCTCGTTTATAGAAAGACGAATAACGCTACTTATCGTCTCCGAGCTTATAAGAGACTCCGAATGCGTAACTAAAATGTATTGGCATCCTTGTTCTTTGTTTAATTTCTCAATAACTCTTAGATATTCATTTTGAAACTGATAATGTAAGTGTATTTCCGGTTCATCTATGATAACCAAACCACCTTTTAAATTTCCTCTTCCATACGCTTCAAAAACAAGATGTATAATTGCTTTCTGGCCAGCACTTAATGAGTTTATATCAGCAACTGCCTTATTCCGCTTTATGTCTATAAACGAAAAGTCAAAATTCCATCGAGATACATCCATAAGTTTTATTTCGACCTTTAAATTTACTAATTTTATCTTTTCGTTAATTAATTTTATAAATTCAAGTTGATTTGATGCTTTCTCGCATTCCTTCTCATCTTTTTTAGTTTTAATCAACCCAAAACATTCACCCGCCATTCGCAATCTAACCAAAGTAAAGACTGATGGCTCTCCGTTCTCTGTTGAGTTTGTGCTTTTTGAATACTCAATTGTTTTTAATTGTTGAATTTGTTTTTCAGCAGTATTTCCTGCACCCAAAGAAGCGCTAGTGGAGTATGTATTATAATTTCTATAACTTCCGATTAAGGCAAAGGATTCTGCAAGATTACCAATTTGATTTTCTGAGTTTTCTTCATTATATATTTCAATAACTTCCTTATATAAATTATAACCTGTGAGATAAGTAAAACCTATATCTTGATTAGTTTGTGTTGTATAAGTTTTACTTGCACTGTCTAACTCAATATCTATTTGATATTCATTTTGATAAGCTTCGTCAGCAAACATTTGCTCGGCAGAATATACGCCGATAATTGGAGATAGCTTTATTTTATTGTCCTGCAAGAATTTTATATTTGCTCGATCGATATCATCAATCTCAATCACTATTCTTATTTTTTGTGTCTTAGTTTCAAAATCATAGTTTCTTTCTAAACGAAAATCCCTATAGTATTGTATATTGTTCATCTTTGCTAAAATTGTTTTCTTTTGATTGGAATCTATATTAGTTCTTTGACTATAGAGGTCACTATTTCGATTGTATGGTACAAAAAGAACTCTTCTGAAAATGAAGTTGATTACCTCGAGCGCGGTCGACTTTCCCGCACCATTTTGACCGATTAAGATGTTAAAATTTTTATCAAATGAAATTTTGGGTGCATTGGCAATATCTTCAACATACTTGAAGCTCCAGATATTAGATATCTGTAGTGATTTTATCTTCATATCTTTTTCTTTATTTCACTTAAAATATTCAAACTTTCGTAATCTAGCCTTTTCATCTCCTCCAAAATCTCCTTCGGCTCTCTCAAAATATTTTCTTCTTTTTTATTCGGATTTTTGACAGAGAGATCAAAAGTTTTTTGATCTATTTTTGAAACATCCAGTGACCACGAATTGGCGCTGTTCGCTTTGGTTTTTTGAAGTTTCACAAATTCTTCCAAATCTTTTTCGTTCAAAGAATTAGTTTTGCCAAGATTACGATCTAGATTCAATTGATAGAACCAAACTTTTTTAGTGGGAACTCCCTTGTCAAAAAACAAGATCACAGTTTTCACTCCCGCTCCTTGAAAAGCGCCACCGGGTAAATCCAAAACTGAATGCAGATTGCAATTTTCCAAAAGCAACTTGCGAAGCGAAACAGAAGCATTGTCCGTATTGGAAAGAAAAGTATTTTTAATGACAATTCCCGCTCGTCCGCCGGCTTTCAAAATCTTGATAAAATGTTGCAAAAAAAGAAATGCCGTTTCACCGGTTCTGATGGGAAAATTCTGTTGAATTTCTTTGCCAATGCCTGCACCAAAAGGCGGATTGGCCAAAATCACATCATAACGATCTTTTTCTTGAATGTCATTGATGTTTTCCGCCAAAGTATTCATATGCCTGATGTTCGGCGCTTCAACGCCGTGCAAAATCATATTCATTATCCCGATAATATATGCCAAACCTTTGATCTCTTTGCCAAAAAAAGTTTTGTTTTGCAAAATATCCATTTCCTTGGAAGAAAGTTTGGATTGATTTTGGGTCAGATAATTATAGGCTTCCACTAAAAATCCGGCTGATCCGCAAGCGCCGTCATAGATTGTTTCGCCAATTTTCGGATTAACTGTTCTCACAATAGTTCTGATGAGCGGACGAGGGGTATAATATTCTCCACCATTTCGCCCAGCATTTCCCATTTTGGCAATCTTGGCTTCATAGAGATGAGAGAGCTCATGTTTTTCTTCATAAAGCCGAAAATGCATTCCGTCCACCACATTCAAAATCTCTCGCAGTTTATATCCGCTGGAAATTTTGTTTTTTAGCTCATGAAAAATTTCCCCAATTTTATATTCAATAGTGCTCGATTCTTCCGATCTGAATTTTTTGAGATAGGGAAAAAGTTTGTTATTCACAAAATCATTCAAATCCGCATCCAGTGCTTTATGATGATCCAACTTGCCATTTGCATCTTTCGGACAAGCCCAAGCATTCCAACGAAATTCACTCGATAAAATATATTTATATTTCTTGCCAGCTAAAGCGCTTTCCGTCTTTTTCGTTTCTTCCAAATCATCCAGATATTTCAAAAACAAAATCCATGAAGTCTGCTCCACATAATCCAATTCCGTTCCGCAACCGGAATCAGTATGGAGAATATTGTCTATATTTTTGAATGATTGCTCAAACATACTTTGTCTAAATAATTACGTAATTATACTATACCCCCATCTCCTAATAAATCAAAAAAACGCAACCTATTATTCCGCTCTTGTTTCTGATTCATTCATAAAAATTTTATTGCAACTAATATTCTCCCAATATTTTTAAAATCTTTTCCGAAAGACAGCTAAATTCTTTTTGCGATTGTTCCAAATTTTCTTTTGTTCCTCTTATATTTTCAAAACCATCGATAATTGGATCAAGATTAAAAATAGCCTTATTTTTGATTTGTGCTAACGGAGATAATTGTCCAAAGTCTTTAATCAAGGCCAATTCCACCTTCCATGATTTTTCAACTAGACCATTACGACAATGTTTTTCTGATAAATACTTTTTAATATGTAATGGGATTTTTTCAATCCATTCTTCATTGCTTTTGATAGGTTTTTTTGAATATTGATTGTATGAATTTATTACATAACCTATAAACAAACCTTCGCCATCCAGAACTTTGTTATGAGGAATTCCCTTGTCCTTTGCCAAAACTCGGGCAGTTTTTTTCCAATTATCTTTCCATTCCTCAAAAGTATTTCCTAAATTTTCAATGCCTTGAACGGAAAAAGCGTCTGGCATCAATGGTGTGATAAAATAATCAGAACCTAAGAATATTACCCTGTTTAAGAGATTGAGATTTGGAGATGTATCGATAATAAAAAGGTCAATTTCTTCATCTAACCCTTTTTCAGTTAGAAATCTATCAATAGCGCTTGTGATAAAAAATCCTCGTTCAACGCCTTGTGCCGACTCTCCATAAGATGAGATTAGAGAATTTTCATATTGAGACAATTTAAGACTACCTGCTAAAATAAATAGATTATCATTAGTTCCAATTTTTTCAAAATTAACATTCTTGTCTATATCAGTGCCACCCTTAATGATACCTTCGAGAACTGTATAGATTGTTTTTTGATTATCAGAGAACAGATTTTTTTCAAACATGCCAAGTGCCAGCCTAGATAAATTACACTGAGGATCTAAATCCACCAAAACAGTTTTGTATCCCATCTCTGAAAACTTAACCGCACAATTAAAAGCCAGTGTAGTTTTGCCTACTCCGCCTTTATTATTGGCAAATAGAAGTTTTTTCGTCCTAGCAAATTTCATATTCCAATTATAACAGATATTTATCTTTTTACAATTTTATCCGCTGAATTTTCTAAATGAAATATTTTCTATCTTCAGTTTTCAAATTTCGGGATTTTGTTTTCGGCGGGTCGACCGGCTTTTTTCCAGGCAGAAAATGTGTTAAATCTTGCATAATCAATTGTGATGATTTTTTCCTTAACTTCACTTTTTCTGCAAGTTCGTGAAAAATAAACTATATATTCAGGTTTTTTTATCCAACTTAATGAATCCGCCAATTCAAAAAGATCACAAACGACCTTATCTGTTTTATCCTCAAAATCAGAAAAAGTACCGACTTCAAAAATCATTTTGACATTTCCTTTTTCACTATTCACAATCACATCAGCCTCGATATAGTGCTTGCCTTCTTTTGGACCAACTTTCACATATCGACCAAATTCAATAAGATTTAATGGATATTTATGTTTTTCAACCAGCTCCACATAGAGTTGAGCTTTGATAAGATTTTCTTCTTGTTCTTTTGATTCCTGTTTATCTCCCGATAGATATACCACCCGTGATTCATCACGGATAATCAAAGTTTTGGCAAAAACTTGCGAGGCGTATTTTCTTTCACCTCTATCAGACAAACAAAATCCTTTGCTATTATTTTTATTTTCCAAAAGCGATTCAAATTTTTCTGCTGAAAGAACTACCATCTTAGGACATCCTCTTTCTGTGAGGGTATAATATGTACCATCTTTTTGCACTTCTTCGGCAATATTAAAAATATTTTTTCTAGCCGATGTAATCGACAAAGTTGTTTTTGTACGCATCTTTTATTTTAAATTTAGAAGTTATGCGTACATAATAGCGTACATAGCATTTTATAGCAAGCCCTCGCATTTCAAACTCAAAAAAGAATTTTCGCTCACAATCACATGATCGATTATTTCTATGCCCAAAATATTACCAGCCTCAACTAGGCGTTTTGTGACTTTTAAATCATCCTCGGAAGGATTAACATCGCCCGAAGGATGGTTATGACAAATTATTATTTGCGCAGCACAATGGCGAATAGCTGGTTCAAAAACTTCCCGCGGATGAATCAAGTTGGCGTTGAGAATTCCCACGGAAATAATTTCTCGTTGAATTTTTTGATTACGCGTATCTAGATAGAAAACTACAAAATGTTCTTTTTTATTATCTCGGATATCTTTCAAGTTTTCCCAAGCATCACGCGGAGACAAAATCAATTCAGTTTTTTTGCCATTTAAAAATCTCCTTCCCAACTCAAAACAAGCCAGGATTTCTGCTGACTTAACTGGGCCAAGTCCGAAAGTTTCTTTCAGCTCAGAAAAATTCGCTTTGGAAAAACCTTCCTTGCCAAATTTTCTGATAATTTTTTTCGAAATTTCGACCACATTGGCATCCTTGTTGCCAGTTCGAAGCAAAATTGCCAAAAGCTCTGCATCAGACAATTTTTCTGGTCCATATTTTTCCATTTTTTCCCGCGGTCGATCAACGCGCGGAAGATCTTTTATTTTTGACATAATGATATTATACCACTAAAAAATATTTCTGCAAGTTTCTATATTTATTTCTCTTCCTTTTTATCCTTCAAAAGACTTACTAAATATAAACTTACAAAGACTACTCCCAGGGTAATAATAACTGCATAGATAAACTTCGCCCATAGACTGTTTTGCTCTAGTGGGAAAAAATATTCAATGGACGATTTAATGGCATCGTTCCAGGCAAAACCAGCCACCAGCCCCAAGGCGGCTGTAATATAGCCAGCAATTTTGTTCCTTACTTCTCGATTGATGTCGGAAACTTGTTGTCTAATTTTTTTCATAGTTTTAGTTTTACGAAATACGAAATTAATACTAAATACGAAAGTACGAAAAAAATTATTCTTTTATTTTCGTATTTCGCTCATTTCGTAGTTCGTAAATATTTAATATATACTCAAAAACTTTCCCCGCTGTCATAGCATAAACATTGTGCTCTCCAAAACGAGACGTGAAAAATTCTTGTGTTTTATTATTATGTTTTAACCAAAACTTTTGTCCGCATTCCTGCTTTTCAATTTTTTCAATTTGAAAAATTCCTGCTTTTTCAGTTTTACCAAAAAATTCCACTCTCGCTTTAGTTTTTTTAGATAAGCTTCTCACTCGCGCATTATCATAATTCAAAATTAACGCGCCATCTTTTTTGGTACGTCGAGCCAGATATCGATATTCCAAAAACAAATTTTCCATTCCGGAAAAAGATTCAACATAGCGCTGATTAATTTCCGAAATGATGGAAATTTTTGGCCTCACAATTGAAAGTAGATAACGCATATCCCCTTTCTCGGAAACACCCAACTCCAAAACTAAATACTCTGGAAAGTTTTTTTGAAAAATTGCCAGAAAGGCTTGGAGAATAATTGGAAGCCATGCGCGATAGGAATTATATCCACTTTCAACATTAAGAATTGCCAAGGGTAAACCGATTTCGGTGTTGAAATTTTTTGGGTTAGCTCGCACTGTTTTTCCTTTTTCCTCCAAAATTTTTCGGATTTCATCTCGAATGAAAGTTTTGTTGGAACTGCCGGAAATTGCGATAACTTTGGGACGATGAACAGCCAAGACTATTTTTGTCACATATTTCAGATAATATTTTAGAATTGTTTTGCAAAAAAATTTCATAGTTTTTATAAAAATATCTTTTCCATTCTATCAAACGCTCGGTTGATGTCGTGTTCGGTTCGGCCAAAACTAAGGCGGATATGGTCTTCGCCACTTGGACCGAAAGCCACTCCTGGGACAACTGCCACCTGTGCTTTTTCCAACAGCCAAAAAGCAAATTTAAACGAAAAACTTTCCGGTGCTTCGAGCGAGCTAAAATCAAAATCCTTTTTTATTATTTTTGGAAAAACATAATAGGCACTTTCCGGTCGGACATAGCTAAAAATATGTTTCAATTTATCGAGGCGCGCGCAAATCAAATTCCGTCGTTTCAAATATTGTTCATTGAAAAAAATCACATCTTTTTGCGCCATCTCTAGCGCTCCCATGGCGCCGTATTGAGAAATGACTGGGGCGCAAGTGACCAGCGAGTCATGTACTTTCAAAATTTCACAAGCGACACTTTCGTCGCAGTGAAGGTATCCCACGCGATACCCCGTCATGGCATATGATTTGGAAAAACTAAACAATCGAATAACCCTCTTTCGCAGTTCAGGAACTTCCGCCAAACTAAAAATTTTTTCTTTTCTCGCAAAAGTAAAATCCTTATAAACTTCATCTGAAATTAAAAACAAATTATGTTTTTTAGCTAACTCCGCCAAACCCAAAAGCTGTTTCTTGGAATAGATAGTGCCCGTAGGATTATTAGGATTGCAATAGAAAATCGCTTTAGTTTTGGGCGTGATGGCTTTTTCAAATTTTTCCAACTCAAAACTCCAATCTTTTTCTTCATTGAGTCCCACAAAAACTGGCGTGCAACCGCAAAGCACAATCACTTCGCGATACGACGTGTAGGTCGGCTCAGGGATAATTATCTCATCTCCTGAATTAGTAATCGCCAAAAGTGTCGCCGTTATTCCTTCAATCGAACCAGCCGTCACAATGATTTCTTTTTCGAAATCATAAAACATATTGTCCTCGGCCAACTTGACTTCGATAAGTTCGCGAAGTTCTGAAAGTCCTGGCGAAAGAGAATACTTGGAAACTACTCCGTTTTTGAGCGCCAGCTCCACGCGCCTTTTTATCCCTGAGGGCGTATCAAAACTTGGCACTCCTTGTGCCAGAGAAATGACATCGGGAAACTTGGACGCCCGAAGCTCCATTTGTTTTATCACTGAAAGTCGAAGATCTTTTGTGCGTTCAAACATTGAAAATTATTTTATGTCTTTAGCTCTTTTTAGTGCGCCAGAAATTAATTTATCCAAGTATTTTGAAAAATTTATACCTGTAGCCGCAGCAGCTTGTGGCGCCAGACTCGTTCCTGTCATTCCGGGGATAGTGTTAATTTCTAAAAAATATAGTTTCCCGTCATTTTTATCCCAGATAAAATCTGCGCGTGCTAAATCCAAGCAACCAATAGCTTTGAAAATTTTCACCGCATATTTTTGAATTTTCTTTCTAATTTCTTCAGGAATTTCTGCCGGACAAACTTCTTTCGAACCGCCCTTTTCATATTTGGCACGATAATCAAACCAGCCGGACACTTGCGGGATAATTTCAATTACTGGCAAAGCTTTGGGTGATTTGTCTCCCATCACCGCCACAGTCAACTCCCGACCTTGGATAAATTGTTCCAACAGAACTTCTTCTCCATATTCCAATGCTGTTTTTATCCCTTCTGCTAATTCTTCTTTTGTGCTAGCTAAACTTGTTCCAACTGATGAACCAAGCTCTGCGGGCTTCACCACTATTGGCAAATTTAGTTTAGCAATAATCTTTTCTAGATTGAATTTTTTATTTCTCAAAACAACCACGTCTTTCGCAATTTTAAGTCCCACTGATTTGGCAATGATTTTTGTTTTTTTCTTGTTCATTGCCAAAGCACTAGCGAGCGTTCCAGAAAAAACATATGGGATCCCAAGCATATCTAACATCCCTTGCAATTTTCCATCTTCCAAATATGTTCCATGTCCAATTGGCAAAACTATATCAATTTTTTCTTCTAGTTCTCCTTGATAAAAATTATTCAAACTTTTTTCTTTATCTTTATCTTCAACAAGAGACTGCGATTGTTCTAGAGTTATCCCGCCTTCCTTTTGAGTATTAGGCAAATTCGTTCGCATATATTCATCCCCCATGCTTCCAATCAGCCACTGCCCCCCCTTAGTTATCGCGATTGGCACAATATTATATTTTTCCTTATCAAGAGCCTCCATCGCCTGATTGGCGGATTTCAAAGAAACCTCGTGTTCACCAGACTTTCCACCAAAGATCACAGCTACGTTGATTTTTTTGCTCATATTAATTTAATCAATTAAATTATTAGGACTTACGCATTTTTCTGAAAATCTATTTATGTAGCCATGACAATGACAGGATTGAAATCTATAATCGCTATCTAAAATCTTAGTTTATTTTTTTGTAATTTCAGCGAACAATAGAGTTGAAGAGAAATGCGTAAGTTCTATTATTATTCAATACAGCAATCAATCGCTTTTCGCACTAATTCTCCAAGTTTGCCCATAAAACCCGCTTTCACTGAATCGTTTTTATGCAAAGCCTGCTCATCAATTTTTTTCACATCATCCGTGCCGATTACTTTCATATTTATTCCCCAAAACAAAGAATAAAGATCATAAGCTTTTTGAAAAAGATTTTGGGCTTCTTCTTTTTTACCCATCCCTTGCTGTTTAGTACCAACCTCCATCAGTCGCATTGAAGCTGCCAACAAATGCTTGGAGATACACCACTCCTCACCCTCAGGATTTTTGACGATTTTTCGAAGCAAGTCCCCTCGCATTTTTCTCACTTCTTGCAAAAGATCAAAATATTCCGGCTTATTCAATTTTGCACCCGTGAAAAAGAAATGCTCTTCAATACTCACCAGATTCATAATGGCAATTGACAAATCCTGATCGGACGAGAGATCGAGCTTGTCCTGCTTTTTCATTGTGTCGACTTTTTCAATTAGTTCGTTGAGATTTTTGATTGGGTTTTCCATATATTTATTTATGAAATTAACAAGTTAGAAAATAAAAAATACCACTTAGAACTCCCAGTATCACAATCGGTACGACAACTTTTTGAAATGGAAAAAAAACTTTGCCATCATTTTTCTTTTTGAGATATGAGTTTATAAATACCGCTATAAGGAAAAAAATGCTACCTAAAATTATCCCCAGTAGTAACTTGTCTATTCCCCAAAGCTTATTAGCCGGATGTCCAATCATTTCACTCTCATATAACGGTCCGATGGTAAAAACATAAAATAGTCCGGCGACTAGGATTTTTCTGAAATAAAATTTTATATTTTTCCTTTTCAGCCAATCAATTGTCCAAATTATCATTGAAATTAAGAGTCCTCCAATCCAAAGGCCGGAAATCGTGTCGTCAATTCCTAGATATTGGGAAAGCCCGACACAAGCACTCACTGCCACCACACACACTGGACAAACCGCTTGTGCTGAGCGGGCAAAAAACAAAAGCATACCTAAAAATAAAAATTTAAAATAATTTTTTTGTATCTTGCCTGCCTGTCCGGTAGGCAGGTATCTTGTATCTTGTATCTTGTTTATCATTTTGTTTTGTCCTTGAAAAATTGTATGACTTCTTCTTGACCCACATAGCATTTATCGTTCTCCCAAAGGAAAGGCACTCCGATTGCTTTTGTGTCAATCCCACACTTGCCGGCTTTTTCTGCGAGCAAGGCAGAATTGGTTTTGTTGTGATAGACTTCCCCTTGCGCAAAATTTACTTTTTCTGCAATTTTATTATCTTCGATATATTTTTCCACAATCTTACAATGAGGACATTCTTGTCCATAGAAAAATATAATTTTTGCATTTTTGTCCACATCGCCACTGGGTTGTCCGCAACCAGACAGAATCAAACCAAATCCCAAAAACACAGCAGTTAAAAAATATTTATTCATTTTTTTATTCATTTTAAGTTATTATGCTAGGCACTAATTATACTAGCATAAAACCTAAAAACACAAAACAGCCCCGATTGCTCGGGGCTGTTTGATTGATTCGCATGTGCGCGTTCGTAGTGCGCTATTCGCATACTAGAATCGGTCTCTTCGTCCACCGAAATCTCGGCCACGTCCATTTCCGCCTCCAAAGCCACCTGTGCGAGGTCGGTCTTCTTTTGGTCGGGCTTCATTAACAGTCAATGCTCGTCCTTCAACTTCTTTTCCATTGAACATGTCAATTGCAGCTGTCGCTTCCGCGTCAGAACTCATCTCAACAAATCCAAAACCTTTGGATCGTCCAGACATTCTGTCGGTGATGATCATTGCTGAAGATACTGTTCCCGCTGCGGAAAACATTTCTTTCAATGCTTCATCATTCACATTGTAGGATAAATTTCCTACGTATAGTTTTTGTGCCATTTTCTTTGTTGCCTTATTTAATTTAAATATTGCAAGGCGACCTCTCTCATATCGCTTGTTCCTTACTTTTTTTAGATAAGGCAAAACTTACTGAGAAGACTTACAACTAAAAAGATTGTAGCTTAAAACAATGAAACCGTCAAATCGATACTAACCGAAAAATTACTGACTATGGAGTAGCTTTCTCTGTATTCTGCGCTACCGGAACTTCATCAGCTTTGGGTTGTTCTGTTTGAGGTTGGTTGACATTATTATCCCTATTTTCCTCCGGCGCTACTGGCGCAACTTCCGGTGGCAATTCCCCTTTTTGCAAAGTGGCATATCCAAAGAAAGCATTGAAACGATTAGACCAAATCAAAACATTGAAATATTTTTCCAAATCAACCGACTTGTCCACTTTATAATTGACGTTTCCTGTGGTTGATTTCATCACACCCAAATCAACTACATCATTCTTATCAAGATTCAAAATTGGTGAAAGATAAATGTGCATATCTTGCCCATTGACCATTTCAAAACCTTCCAGTCGCAAGAAAACATTCCCCCCGCTTTTGACAAAAAGCGCCTTGCCCTTCAAAATTTGTTCCACATTGTTAAATCTGCCCTGAGAAATAATCTCCCCATTGGCCGGAAAAGCTTCATCTAAACTATCGACTTCTATCACCCTACCCGGCTCTTGCGAGTCAGTGGAAATTGAATTCTTCGGCAATGGGCGCGGAGAGTTTTTTATTTTTTTCACCAAAAATATTATCCCAACAATTATAGCTAGGATAATAATTGCAACTAAAATCATACTCGCCACTTTTTTCCAAGTTTTTTTCTGATAGGTTTTGCGCATCACCACCCTTGGCGTTCTCTCCCTTTTGAAAAGATTCATCTTCTTAAATATTTCTGGTTTTTTGATTTTTTTGAAAGGATTGACGATTCTAATCTTTTTTATTTTTGCTATTATATTCCCTATCGCTTTTTCCATCGCTTCTTTTTTGATAATAGTTTTTTTAGTTTTGCTAATTCTTCTAACTTTTATAATTTCTTTTTTCATTTTGTTTTTTTTAAATTATTTCTAAGATAATTATAATTCAAAAACAAAAAAATTACCAGAATCATTCAAAATTGATTAAGCCTTGATTTATTTGAAATGTTTGATATAATCAACCAGTGAGGTTTTTTGATAGTTCTTTTAAAAAAGAACTATTTTAAAAATCCACAATTAACAACTAAATATTCCGCGATAGCTCAATGGTAGAGCAGTTGACTGTTAATCAATTGGTTCCAGGTTCGAGTCCTGGTCGCGGAGCTAGTGCTAAAAGAGACTTACTTGAGTCTCTTTTTGCTTTTTAGGATTGACTTATTTTAAACCATCTGGTAATCTTTCATATTGGAACTTTAAAAAATAAATAATGAATTTATAATTAGGCAATTAAACGATGTCAATTTATTAAAATATAAAGGGGAGAGATGATAATGAAAATTATAACTGACTATTTAAATGAGGCGAGCGTAGATAAAGAACCTTTACCTGAATACACTGGTGAAGGAATCACTTTCGATGACAGTATCTTTCAGCGATGTTTTAATGGAACGTTCAATTCTAGACAGGTTCTGCAAATAGTAAGAATGCGGGAAGAGAATAAAATCGCGCATCTGAGTCGCTGGAAAATGAACACCTTCAGTGTTATTGGTTTTTGGGAGGTTCGTGTGTGGTGGCATCTTGGATGGAAAGTCAAATTTATCACAAATGCAGAGGGGTGTATAAATTAGACGCCTCAAGTGCTTGAAAAATATTTAGTCACAGTCGGCGGAGCATTAATTTTGTTTCGCCGATTTTTTATACTTTAATTAGAAAAATTAAGCCTTTAATGATACAATGGAAACATGTCTGAAAAAATAATAAAAATTGAAGACTTGGGGTGGAATGATTTTTTTGAATCTAACCGGATAAAACTTGTTTTGGAGGTTTTTCAGATTGCTCGAGTAATTGGGCAGTTACGAGGAAGCTATCGAGTAAAAAATGGCCAGGGTGAATATTTGGCAAAAATAACTGGCAAGCAAATGTTTGAAGCAGTGTACAAGGAAGATTATCCAGCAGTTGGTGATTGGGTGGCAATTTCTAAATTAGAAGATGGAAAAGCGCTCATCGAAAAAATATTGCCCAGAAAAACAATCATGCAAAGAAAATATAGCAACAAAAATGAAACTCAAATTATCGCTACTAATATTGATGTAGCGTTTGTAATTGAATCAGTTGATAGGGACTATAATTTAAATCGCATTGAAAGATATTTTGCCATGGCAAGTGATGGTGGGGTAGAGCTGGCGATAATATTAAATAAGATAGACTTAATTTTTGAAGAAGAATTAAGTTTGAAACTCGATCAAATAAAAAATCGATTCAGGAATATTAATGTTTTTGCAACCAGCACTTTGACTGATAACGGATTAGATGAGTTAAAAAATTATATAGCCAAAGGAAAAACGTATTGCTTCTTAGGCTCCTCTGGCGTGGGAAAATCCTCTCTAATTAATAGCTTGCTTGGGGAAAGTAAAATAGAAACTGGTGAAATTAGCTCGCATTCAGGCAGAGGAAAACACATAACAACTGCAAGAGAAATGCATTTCTCAAAACAAGGCGGTATCATAATAGACAATCCAGGAGTGCGAGAAGTGGGTATGACGGATGCTAACACCGGTGTGGATAATTTATTCGATGAAATAACGAGCCTATCAAAAGAATGTAAATTTGTTAATTGCACCCATATTCACGAACCGGGATGTGCAGTTCTGCTAGCCCTAGAAACTGGAGAAATAGACAAAAATAGATATACAAACTATATCAACCTCAAAAAAGAAACTCAGCATTATGGAATGAATAAATTGGAAAAAAAAGAAAAGGATCGCCAGTTTGGAAAATTTATCAAACAAGCCAAAGCAGATTTCAAAAAATATACTCACAAGGATTATTAATTAAAAAATAAAAAGATGCATAGGATTATTAAGATTTCATCTGAACATAAAAAACACACCGAGCTTCACGAAGAGCTTGAATCAGCTAAAAAGAAAGTTGTTATTGGTGGAATTTATTCTCACTATAAACATCCGGAGAATACTTATAAAGTTCTTCGCTTGGGATTTCTTGAGGCGGATGATTCTATTTGTGTTATCTATGAGGCAACTTATGATCGAGAACTGATTTTTGTCCGACCACTTAAAAGTTGGTTAGAAGTAGTAGATTGGAATGACAAGAAAATTTCAAGATTTAAATTAATATGAAATCTAACAAAAAAGCGTCAAAGAAAAAACATTGGGATATTTTGGGGATTGGCAGTCCCCTGTTTGATATTGTGATCAATATTAGCGAAGAAATGCTCGTTAAGTTAAATTTCAAAAAAGGATCGATGAATTTGATTTCAAAGGCGGAAAGTGAAAATATTTTCCAGCAATTTAAAAACATCAAACTAGAACTCACTCCCGGTGGCAGTGTTTCCAACACTCTTTCTGGGGCTAATCTTTTAGGCAGTCGAGTGTCCTTTTTAGGGCTCGTCGGCCAAGATGAACATGGCAAAAAATATCAAGAAAAAATAGAAGCGGAAGGTGTCGCTTCTCATCTTTGTTTTCATGACAATGGAATGACTGGACACGCCATTGTGTTTGTCACTCCAGACGGAGAACGCACGATGGCTACTCATCTGGGCGCGTCAGTTAATTTCAATAAAAATCATATCCAAGAAAAAGAAATTAAACGTGCAAAAATTCTTCACATCGAAGCCTATCAACTGGAAAATTCTGTCAGTCGCCAAGCAATTTTGCATGCCGTGGAAATTGCCAAGAAAAATGATGTTTTGGTTTCACTGGATTTATCTGATACTCAACTCATTAAACGCAACAAAAAACTTTTTTTGCAAATTGTCAAAAAGCATATTGACATTGTTTTTGCCAACGAGGAAGAAGCCACCGCCTTTAGTGGCAAGAAAAATTCTCGCAAAGCTTTGCACGAAATTGCCAAAAGTTGTCGCATCGCCATAGTGAAATTAGGAGAAAAAGGCAGTCTAATAGAGAAAGATGAAAAAGTTTTTGAAATTTCACCTCAAAAAGTTAAGGTGATAAACACTAACGGCGCAGGAGATATGTACGCTGCTGGAATTTTACATGGATTGATAAATAATTTAGACTTAGGAGAAGCTGGCAAAATAGCCAGTCATGTCTCAGCCCTAGTCGTTGCGAGTTCTAGTGCACGACTTAACAAGAAACATCTTAATTTAATTAAAAATAAGTTGCGTCTTATTATAAGATTCAAATCTTATTTAACAAGGTAAATGGACAAAATACAAGATTACAAAATCAAAGATATTAGCTTGGCAGAATATGGGCGAAACGAAATTATTATCGCCGAAAAAGAAATGCCAGGGCTTATGGCATTGCGAAAAAAATTTGGCAAAAAGAAACCTCTCCGAGGCGCGCGTATTTTGGGGAGTCTGCATATGACTATTCAAACGGCGGTACTCATTGAAACCTTGGTTGAACTAGGCGCATCCGTGCGTTGGGTTTCTTGTAATATCTATTCCACTCAAGATCACGCTGCTGCCGCCATCGCCAAAGCCGGCATTCCTGTTTTTGCTTGGAAAGGTGAAACATTGGAAGATTATTGGTGGTGCACCGAGCAAGCTTTCAAGTTTGGCAAAAATCTTGGACCAAATTTGATCGTGGATGATGGAGGCGATGCCACACTCATGCTTCATCTTGGCACAGAGATTGAAAAAAATCCTAAGTTACTCAAACAAAATTATTCTGAAAAAACTGAAGATGAAAAAGAGCTCATGAAAATCCTCGCTAAAATTTATCACAAAGACAAAACTTTTTGGAACAAGATAATTCGAGACGTCAAAGGAGTTTCCGAAGAAACTACCACGGGCGTGCATCGACTCTATCAAATGTTTGAAAAAAAGAGATTGCTCTTCCCCGCGATTAATGTTAATGACAGTGTGACCAAAAGCAAGTTTGACAATCTTTATGGTTGTCGAGAAAGTTTGGCCGATGGCATCAAGCGCGGAACAGATGTGATGGTGGCGGGAAAGGTTGTAGTTGTTTGTGGATATGGCGATGTCGGCAAAGGTTGCGCCCAAAGCATGAAAGGTCTTGGCGCGCGCGTTATCATCACCGAAATTGATCCGATTTGCGCTTTGCAAGCTTCGATGGAAGGTTTTGAAATAAAGACTGTGGAAGAAACGCTGGGTGAAGGCAATATTTATGTGACCGCCACTGGCAACCAAGATATCATCACAATTTCTCATATGGAAAAAATGAAAGATGAGGCGATTGTTTGCAACATCGGACATTTTGACAATGAAATTCAGGTTGAGAAATTGGAAAAATATGATGGGATTGAAAAAATAAATATCAAACCACAAGTGGATAAATATGTCTTCCCTAACGGACACGCCATTGTGCTTCTTTCGCAAGGCCGACTAGTTAATCTTGGTAATGCTACGGGACATCCAAGTTTCGTGATGAGCACTTCTTTCACCAATCAAGTCTTGGCGCAACTGGAGCTTTGGGAAAACAAACATGCCATTGGAGTTTATACTCTGCCTAAAAAACTCGATGAAGAAGTCGCGCGGTTGCACTTGGAAAAACTAGGCGTGTCTTTGACTAAGCTCACCAAAAAACAAGCTAGCTATATCAACACTCCGATTGACGGACCGTATAAGTCGGAAAATTATCGATACTAAAAAAATTGTTCATGGATCTAAAATTAATCATCGCTATTATTGCATCCGCTCTTACGATCATTGGGTTTATCCCCTATCTGAAAGATATTTTTACCAAAAAAACCAAACCGCATTTATACACTTGGTTGATTTGGAGCATCACTCAAATCACAGCCACCGTTGCACTTCTATATGGAGGTGGAAAATTTGGTAGCATTAGTTTGATTGTCGGAACTATTTTAGTACTCTTCACGCTTTTGCTTTCTTTTAAATATGGCACAAAAAATATCACAAAAAGTGACAAGATTATTCTCGCGCTGGCATTACTAGCAATTATAGTTTGGTGGCAATTGGAAAGTCCCCTGCTTGCACTTTTTATGGTTTCCGCTATCGATGGCGTTGGCTATATCCCAACTATTCGAAAATCATTTGTTGACCCGTGGAGTGAAACAATTTCTTTTTGGGCTATGATGGCTTTGGTAGATTTATTAGCTATAGCTTCCAATGACCAATATAATCTCTTGACCACCACCTACATCACAACAATTTTTGTGGCTAATATTGTAATTGTTTCTGTTTGTTTTTTCAGAAGACAAATTATTCAGAAAAGAAAATAGAGCCTTTTTTTCAAATTTAAAGGGAAGGCAACGAAGTCATTCGTGCCCTCCCTTTTTTACACTAAAATTAGTGTATAACGTGGCTTTCTTCACTGCCCACCTCCTTTCCTTCGCAATAATTACATTGATTAGTTGCTCCGCTGGCTAATTTCAAACAACCTAATCTATAGTGGCATTCTCGACAAAACACATCATTGCCGTCAAATCCCACGCAGTAGTATAAGTGGCAAGATGTGCATAAAAATTTTTCGTTAGCATGTTTTACCTCTTTCCTCGGTAAATAGCTAACGATCAGGCGTGCCGCATCACTTATTATTTGACGCTCTTCGGCGAAGTCTTTTCTCCGCTTACTCTTGGGTCGCCTGTCTTTGCTCCGTCGCTCTCTCTTTTTCTGCTTACGTTCCGGTACTTTTCTCATAATAGGAGCCTCCAAGGGTTAAAAGTTAAGTCGGAAATCAACAATTATTAATACACCGAATTTTTTTCTATTCTTATCCTATCTTTTTTTTCCTCCTTTCCCATTAAAAGAAAATAATTTTCTTCAAAAAAATACCAACTGCTAAAAACTACTTCTGCTATCCATGTCATTATTGCATCTTTCATATTCTGCCTCCTTTTGTAAAAATTTATTAAAATCTTACACAGACAGAAAGAAAATCTTTTTAAAGGACAAAAAAAGCCACCGATTAGAGTGGCTTTCTATAAAAATTGTCTGATTGAGTTTTCATGTCTTCATGATAATCCAATCCACATATCTCGTCAATGCCTATTTTTTGATTTTCTTAGCTACTCTCATAACGCGAGAAGCGTCTTTGGCGACATCACGCTTTGCAGAAATTGCCAATTTGCTTATCGATTTCCAATGTTTTTTGAGATCATTAGCAATCGCTTTAATTTCCTCTTTAGTTGCCATTTTTTCTTTGGCATATTCCTTTGATACTGCGTCGATAATTTCGAGATAAATTGGCTCGGTGATTTCTTTGGCTTTTTCTAATTTCTCAATAACATCCCCTTTCATTTTGATAGCCCAAGATTTGGCATGTTCACGATGCTTTTTACCTTTTGGTCCGAAGAAAAAATAGGCGGTTGCTGCTACACCAGCCAAGCTTGCGCCGATGACTGCCAGCTTGATCACTTTTGAATTATCCATTTTCTTTTGCATAATATTTATTTTTAAAATTAATTAGCTTTTTTTTGATCTTTCTCTTCTGAGCGCTTTCTTTTTCGTGCTGGTGGAAAAAACATTCGAAAGATAATGTTGTCTTCCAACCTTTCTTTGAGTTCTAGAATAAACTCTTTTGAATCCTCAAAATTATCTTGCAACTTTTCTGAAATCAGATATAAATTTCTACCGGCTTTGATAAGATAAAACAAGCCGATAGAAAACAATACTGAAATAATCACTGTCGCTACGGAGGAGATAAAAAAGAAAATATCTGCTTTCATCACTGTTTCCATATATAATATCTATTTTAGATTAAATAATGTTTCGACCTTGTAGTAATCTTATTATAACTAAAATAACAGCAATTACAAGTAGGATATGAAGTAGTCCGCCGAGAGTATATGAAGTGATGAGTCCCAAAAACCACAGGATTATTAGAACTATAATTATTGTCCACATATTTTTTGAAAATTTAATTACATACTAGATTTTTGTTTTTCACCAGAGAATATTCGCACTAACTTGACGATTCCCCAAGCTAAAACAGCGTACACGATAATTGCTACGAGAGTTGATGGCTCCAAAACTGAAGTCGTTTCTACTCCTTGAGCAAAGCCTCTGCGAAATATTCCTTCAAAAGGAGCAATGAAAATTCCTGTTATCCCGTAGATTAATCCTACAAATGCGCTTGCAAGGCTCGCTCCCATCAATTTGAGCACGAGACGAAAAACTAAGAGTATTTCCAAAAGTCCGGCAAAGAAATAAACTAAATATTCAATCGTCTGAAAACCAGTCGCTTCGCTTTTGATTGAAGTCACTGCAACTGGAGACATGCCATCTTCTTTCGCAGTTGTAGTTTCTTTTATAATTTCTGTCATATTTTTTTCACCGCCTTTCTATTTTTGCTAATTTCGACCTTTTTAATTATCGTTTCTTTAGGTAAATATTCAACTAAAGCTTTTTCTATTAGACTAGTAAGACTCATTTCCTCAACAATGGCTTGCGCTTTCGCTTGCTTGGCCAAAGAGGGTTCTATAAAAATTGTTAATCTTTGATTTTTTTTAGTTGTCATAGTTGCTATATTAGTGATTATTGAACTACTTGATATATTACAATAACAATAGAATTATATTTCAAAAAGATAATTTTGATGCTAGCTCTTGATTTTTTTCTACAGTTATGCTACATTTTCAAACCAATTGGAAAGTAGTATTTTAACAACTTAACCCTTTAATAGGAGAAAGGAGATTAAAAAGAGTAGGTTTTTATTTTTTCAAAAAAACAATCCAGAAAAATAAAGGGGCGATAATGCCCAAAAAAATTTATTGGAGGATATGCTATGAAAAAATTAACACTCGCCATCACAATTTTTACGATTTTTTTCTCTCATTTTTTAATCACCGCGCCGGCCATGGCGACGGAGCCTATCATTCAGGCGACGGCGGTCCCGATCGGGATCTGCACGAATTCAGTGATTAAGGAGGTTTCGTTTGAGCTCGCCTGGCCGCTGGGCGTTCACGCGAAACTTGTCCGCAATATATATGCAGAGGAGCTTGGATTAATGCCAAAAAAAAGCTCCGCCATCTTTTTCATACCCTCAAATGAAATCGAGGATATGGAAATTGAAATCCGGGGTCAATCAATTGAAGACACATGGGTAGGCTTCTGGACCAAAAATGGCCTCCTCAATATTCAGTGGACCCTGAAAAGAGTCCGTGCGGACAATTATATCAAGCTCATCATAACAACATTTCAAGGCGAGAAATACGAACTCGCATTGGACGATGCCGTCAAGCCATTTTTGAATTTTATCGGCACAGAAGTCATCCAGTTGCCCGATGGAACAAGGGGGATTTTGGTAAAATAATGCCTCCCGCTCCTTCGACCGAATCGGCCACAACCATAGACCCCGGTGTTCTAACGAGCATCGGGGTCTGAATTTTTCACAAACCCACCTTCTCTTCCCAAATTTTCAAAAATGCGCTAGAATAAAAACTCAGTGCTTTTTTTATTTTTAATTTTTCAAAAACATCATGGCTAAAGACGACGTCGCAGTACGATTTAACAAAGTTTCTTTTGAATACGCCCACAACAAAACCATCCTTGATTCGGCTTCTTTTTCCATCCGACAAGGCACCAAAATCACTATTATGGGACAAAATGGTGCTGGGAAATCAACTATTTTGAATTTAATCACTGGATCTTTGAGAGAAGAAGATGGTTCAATCTATGTCAATCCTGCTCTCAAAATTGCTTATGCCAAACAAGTTATTCCGGCCGAACAAATGACACTCACCGTCAAGGAGTTTTTTACTAAATGTTTCAACGAAAAACTATACAACCTTGATCCAAAAATTGACAAAGTTTTGGACCTCGTAAACTTGAAAGCCCCGCACGACAAAATAGTTAAATCTTTTTCTGGCGGACAACAGGCTCGTCTGCTTTTAGCTTCCGCTTTGATTCAAGATCCAGATCTTTTAATTTTAGACGAACCGACTAACAATCTGGATCATGCTGGTATTGAACATCTCACGCAATTTTTGATGAACTATAACAAAACTTGCATCGTGATTTCTCATGACGCGGATTTTTTGAATTCATTTACTGATGGCGTGCTCTATCTCGACATCTTCACCCACAAAGTTGAACAATATCTCGGCGACTATTATGTCGTGGTAGCGGAAATTGCCGATCGAATTGAAAAAGAAAAAATGAAAAACGCCCAATATGAAAAAGAAATAATTGCCAACAAAGAAAAAGCTAACTTTTTTGCTAACAAGGGTGGCAAGATGCGACTTGTAGCTCGAAAGATGCGCGACAAGGCTGAAGAAATGGAAGAAGCCAAGGTGGACGTCAGGCGCGAAGACAAAGCCATTCGTGATTTTGAAATTCCAGTCCAAGATGGATTGATTGGAGAGATAATCAACATTTCTTCACTTACGGTAATGAAAAATCATGAACCCGAAGAAAAGAAAGTCAAAATTTCTCTCAAGAAAAAAACTCATCTGCTCCTCGCTGGACCAAACGGCATTGGCAAAAGCACACTGCTTGAATCTCTCGCTTCCGGTCACGCTAAAGGCGCAAAAATTACCGAGGGTGTTCGTGTGGGATATTACCGTCAAGATTTTTCTACCCTTAATTTTGAAGACACCGTGCGCAATTCTCTTTTTGCTGTTATGCGAAATGAAGATGAAGAACGAATGCGCTCCGTGGCTTCCGGCTTTCTCATCGACAAAACTATTATCGACGCTAAAATTGGTTCGCTTTCGGAAGGACAAAAAGGTCTCGTAGCTTTTGCGCGTCTCATGCTTGAAGAGCCAGGACTATTGATCCTAGACGAACCAACCAACCACATTAACTTTCGCCACCTGCCCATTATCGCCAAAGCTCTCGACTCCTTTGAGGGCGCCATGATTCTCGTGAGCCACGTGCCCGAATTCGTCTCCCAAATTAGGATTGATGAAGTGTTAGATCTTGAGAAATAGAAAAAAGCGTATCAATAAGATACGCTTTTTTTATTCCCTCTTATTTCTCGGACTTATATTTTTGACGAGAAATTAATAATGGATATTTTTCTTAGCAAGACTTAATGCTAAGTAAACCAGCAGAAATTAATTTAGTATCACAAATTACGCTTTAGTAATTTCGAGACAAAAATATAAGTCCGAATCTTTTTTTATTCCACGAAAGTCAGCGCGATGCCTTTTTTGTCGGCGCGACCGGTGCGACCGATGCGATGCACATAATCTTCATAAGTTGCAGGAAGATCAAAGTTGATGACATGACTGACATTTGGAATGTCGAGTCCGCGGGCAGCCACATCAGTGGCGACTAAAATTTCCACAATATTTTCTTTGAACATTTTGAGTGCCCGTTGCCTTTTACTATGTGGTTTGTCTCCATGAATAGATTCCGTCTTGAAACCTCGCTGAAGCAAACTCTTGGTTAGCTTGTCGGCGCCATGTTTGGTGCGGGTAAAAATCAAAACTTTTTCAAATTTAGCTTGAATGAGCAAATCATGCAGTGTGTCTGTTTTGTCTTTGCCTTTTTCCATACGCACAATATTTTGATCAATTTGCGCGCTTGATTCTCCGCTTTTGACAGAAATTTTCACCGGTTGATTCAAAAATTTTCTGGTTAGGCTTTCAATCTCAGCGCCAAATGTTGCTGAGAAAAGCATAATCTGTCTTTGTTTTGCCACCAGTGACAACAGCCAATTCACGTCATTGATAAATCCCATGTCCAACATGCGATCAGCTTCGTCGAGCACAACACTACTAAATTGCGATAGATCTAAAACTTTTCGCGTAATCAAATCTTTGAGTCTGCCAGGAGTACCCACAACTAAATTATGCCGTCTATGCATTTCCTTGATTTGTCTTCGAATGTCTGCGCCTCCCACTACCACCACGGAAAAAATATTTAGTCTTTTAGCCAAGGCCATAAATTCATCTTGAATTTGAATAGCCAATTCGCGAGTCGGCGTCACAATCAAAACTTTTTCGCGCGGATTCAAAAGAATTTTATTGATCATTGGAATGAGAAAAGCCCCCGTTTTTCCGGTACCAGTGTTAGCCAAACCAATTACATCTTTTCCTGAAAGAATAGCTGGAATAGCTTGATCTTGAATCGGAGTTGGCGTGGCAAAACCACGACTTTCAATGGCGCGTTTTAGCAATGTATGAATTTCTAAATCATTGAAAGCATAGCGAGGTTTGAAAACTTCTGTTGGCACAATTTCTTTGGCCTTACAAATGAAACGACTAACATCAATTACATTACCAGTAAATCTTCTTCGACCACTTGGGCGAGAACCGCCCCGCGATCCGCCTTTTCTACCACCATAAGAACTACCTGCGCGAGAACTTCGCGCGTTTGTTTTGTGTTGCATTATTATCTAACATAAAAAATTAATTATTTTATGTTTAGATACGTGTGAAGATGTATTAACATAAAAAGTAAGTATACCCTTTCTTTTTTATTTTGTCAAGCTTGAAGAAACATTAGTCAATTAATTTCGAAAGTAAAGGAAATTCTTTGTAGGGTTGATTACAATAATTTGAACCCATATGTCCTTCGTGAAGAATGATTTGCATGCCACCCAGTTTATCAAACATAATCCTTCCTTGTGTGTCATCACAAGTCCAAGGATCATTGTCGGAATTGATGAAAATAAATTTTTCACATTTTGGTTTGATCGCCTCCCAATTATATTCATCAACATTTTTTTCACTACCTTCTTCTCTTCTGAGTGCCTTGGCATAGCCCGAAACCATAATAGCCTGTTTTATTTTCACTTCCAGTTTTTCTAGGAGACTCAAAATTATTTGTGCTCCGGCTGAGTGTCCAATAATCACTGTGTTTTCAGCAAACGTTCCATTTTCCAAAAGAAATGAAAGCCAATCTTTTCTATTGGGAAACTTAGCGTTAGGAAGTTCCGGAAGCCAAACTTCATAACCTTGCGCTTCCAAATCTTTTTTCAAAGATGGAAACCAAAAATCATTTGGCGAATCAGCTGTTCCGTGCAATATTATCGCATTCTTATTTTTTGTATTCATAAAATTAAATAATCTTTTTAACTCTACTAGCAATTATTTCCAATAATTTTTTTCTACTATCCCCACTAAAATCATGATTGCCATCAATGTTTATGATTTCCGCTTTGCCCAGTTTTGAAATATTATTTTCATCCAACACTTCGTCTTGATTGGCATTAATAACTATTAGTTCAGTCAACTCAGAAAGATTCTTGTATAATTCGACTGGATTGACATCTACTCTTTCTGCGAAATATTGGGCTGGCACAATCGTGAGGCTTCCGTCTGAGCGTGTTATTTTGGAAATACCTTTCATGTCTATTTCCGTCCCTGGACGAGAATTGAATCTTCTCATCATTTTTTCAATGAATTAGCTATGTCGGTTAAAAGTCCCCTGTCATCTTTTTTCACCCCAAAACCATGGGAATAAATAACTGTATGATTTTTTTGTGACATATTTTTATGTGAAATTATTTTTAAAAAGTATTATTTAACATGCTTGTCCGCCGATGAGGCGGGCTACTTAACACTTCCATTTTACCCCCATTCCCCCAATAAATCAAAATTTGACAATCAAAAAGGCGATGCGAGAAGTGTTCTTCCGCATCGCCTTTCTTTTTTCTCATTTCGGGATTAATTCAATCCCATTCGATCTTGCCACCGCGGTGACTGTTTTCCTCGATATCGATATGTGAGAAAACTTCAATGAATTTATTAAACCTTAGGCCCAATGCCGTTGCTTTGACAAAAACATATATGAAATCATACACAGCATCAGTAAGTTCCTGTCGCACCATTGGATCCCTTACGGGTTTGTCACTTTCGAGATACACAAACACCCCACCCTCCTCAGCTCCTTCCTGGATGATATGAGGGTTTACATACGGGATAACCTGTTCTCGAGTAATACCCAACCCTTGAATTTGGGCTACTCGGAATCTCAGACGATTAAATAAATTTTGATATGACTTCTTTGGCGCCATCAGTCCATCGATTTTGATTATTAGTCGCATGCCACTTCCTTTGCCATTTTTTGACATACTTCCTCCCTTTTAACATTTGATTTAATTACGGTTTATTTTCTCCTACAATTGAAATCTTCTTGCAAAATTATAATATTTAAATCTTTTAATAAATTTTTAAGAAACAACGGTTTTAGATTATATGATATTTTAAGTGGCCTGTCAAATAAAAGATTACTGAGTTCAAGAAATCAACGCAATGGCTGATATGAGTTAAGATAGATAAATGAATACATACAAAAGACTTGGTCTTAGCGACCGCGAAGAGATTAGCAAGGGCATTTGGGCTAACGAGAGATT
>DMWY01000020.1 GCA_003483065.1 Candidatus Moraniibacteriota bacterium
ACATTACTACTTATTTATGACACCTGCTCAAATGTTAGTATATTAAAATGTTAAAATGATTTTATGATTTTAACTACTCACGCTCTCGTTGGATCGGCTATCGGCAAAAGTGTCGGAAATCCCTATTTAATAGTTCTGCTTTCTCTGATGATTCATTTTTTCTTGGATAGTTTTCGCCATGGAGAATATTTTGATTCCAGAGTTGCAACAATCAAAGATATTGCTTGGAAAATTTTGCTGGATTTATTTATTCCTGCATCTATTATTTTATTTTTTATTCTTTCCACTCACTCAAATTTTTCTTTGACTAGAAATATTTTGCTTGGCGCATTTTTTTCCATACTACCTGATTTTTTCACTGTGCTTTTTTGGACATTTCATTGGAAAATTTTAAAAAAAATAAAAGAGTTCCACTCTTTTTGTCATTACTACTGGCGCTTTCCAAAATTTTCCCCCGAGCGTCAATGGACTCTTCGAAATGCCCTAAATGATATTCTTTTTTCCACTATCGCAATAATTATTTTGTTTTTATAAAAAAACAACCCCTTGCTATTCAGGATTGCATAAAATTATATTTACTCTTTTGCTTTTTAAAAAATTTGCCTAATTCTTTTCCATTAGATCATTAATAACCAAACTAACCGCCGTCGCTGCCGGCACAGAGATGATAGCACCGAGCACTCCTGCCAACTTAAAGCCAATCAAAATCGCTACGATTGTCACCACCGGGTTGAGTCCCACCGCTTTTTTCATAGTCAGCGGAACGACTACATGACTCTCAAATTGTTGCGCGATAAGATATACCACAAAAGCCATCATTCCCACCGTTGGAGAAACTAAAAAACCCAAGATTATTCCCGGAACCGCAGAGATTATCGGTCCAACATACGGTACCACTTCCAAGATTCCGGCAAAAAGAGCTAGGAGTAATGGGTATGGCACACCAACTAAATATAGCCCGATAAAATCTAGGACAAAAATTACTAACATCAAAAAAAGTTGTCCGAGCATCCATTTGCCAATCTTACCTTCAATTCTGTCGGTAAGGCTAGCAGCATATTTTTTGTTTTTATCCGGCATAATTGAAACGATAAATTTCTTGATTCCACTTTCTTCCATCACCATGTAGAAAGCCATCGAAAAAACTACTACTACTGAAAGCAAACCGGAAAACACACCCAAAGTTTTAGAAAAAATATTTGTTGAGATGTTAGTAAAACTGCTTTCAATATTATTAGCTAGACCTTGAATGATTCTATTGATACCAGAATTTTGCGAAGAATTGATGACGCTCCCAAAATCTCCAAAATATTGCGCAGAATTTTTTGAAAAATCATTAAATTGACTCACGATAGACGGCACCATAAAAGATATAATGAGCGCTATAACGGAAAATAAAAGCACATAAATGAGCATTGCTCCCGCAGAACGCGGAATTTTTTTTCTTTGAAGCCAATCTACCCCTGGATCAATTGAAGCCGCAATAATCACCGCGATAAAAAGCAAGATTATAATATCTCGCACCAAAAACAAAAACCATAGTCCCAAAAGAATCACGATGGCTTTGAGCACAATACTAGTTGAAATTTCTACTTTTTTTGGTTGTGTTTCCATAAATTTAATTCTTTTTTCAACTTCTCACTATTCTTATGTGGTCCAATAACCGCCAAGTTAAGACTTTTCTCCTTAAATACATCTTTCGCTACTCTTAGTATATCACCTACACTTACTTTATCAATAAGTTCGAATTTTTCTTCTAACGTTGAAATTTTTCCATTCGAAACTTCTTGATCAACAAAAAACATTGCCACTTCATCTGATGATTCCATGCCCATAACCGCTCGGCCCTTGACAAAATCTTTGGCTTTTTGTAATTCTTTTTCGTTCACTTTCTCCTGGGATATTTTTTTATATTCAGCTAAAATTACTTTTATAGTTTCTGCTAAATTTTTATGTTCCACCCCAGCGCTAACTGAAACATAGCCCACATCTTCATAAGTTTCAATGCCAGTTCGCACATAGTAAGCTAGCCCTCTCTTTTCTCGCACTTCGATAAAAAGTCGACTAGACATTCCACCGCCAAGAATAATTGACATCAAAGCCAAGGCGTAGCGATCTTTGTGATTTCTTTTGTAAGCTCGCACTCCCAAAACCAAATGCGTCTGGTCAGTTTTTTTGAATTTAATTTTCACTTCTGGTTTTTTTTGTTTTTCCTCCACTGCGGAAATTTTTGTCTTTTTTCCAGTCAGCATTTTGGAAAAATATTTTCCTATTTCTTTAATTATCTTTTTCTCGTCAAAATTTCCGGCTACTGCCACTACTGTATCATTAGCCACGTAAAACTTTTTCATATAGCTTAAAAAGTCCTGACGCCTAAATGAACTCACCGTTTTTTTAGAACCAGCAATCTCTCGCCCTAAATTATTTTTTGGATAAAGCATCTCTTCAAAAACTTCTTCCACTTTCCTCATTGGCAAATCTTCATACATATTAATCTCTTGAATGATCGTACCTTTTTCTTTTTTAATCTCTTCTTCTTCCATTTTAGAATTTAAATACATGTCACTTAGGACATCCATCGCCGTACCAATATGTTTAGCGTCAACTTTGACATAATACATTGTCTTATCCTTGGCAGTAAAAGCATTGAATTCTCCGCCGATTGATTCCAATTCTTCTGAAATCATAAGAGTTGTTGGACGTTTTTGCGTGCCCTTAAAAAACATATGCTCGATAAAATGAGACAGACCAGCTTCCTTTTCCGACTCATATCGTGACCCCACACCTATCATAACCATTACTGTCACAGTTTGGGTTTCTCGCATTGGCGCAGTAATTATCTTGAGGCCATTTTTTAGAGTAGTTTTTTTGTGTTTCATAATTAGTATTTTTCAATTAATTTTATAAGCAATCGAATCGGTGCGCCAGCTGAACCCTTGGAAAGAAATTCGTCATACACAGATGAGTCCCTTGAGCCCATATCAATATGCATCCAATTTTTATGTTTTTTTGCAAATTGATAGAGAAACATTGCCCCACTAATCACTCCCCCTAATCGTGAATCGCCTTTATTTTTCAAATTAGCCACATCGCCATTCGTCCCCATTATTTCATTCTCATATTCATCCCATAAGGGAAATGGCCAAACATAATCACCACTTTCCTCTCCTGCTTCGCGCGTTTTTTGAATTATTTCTTCGTTTTTAGAAAGTATCGCCGAAGCCCTTTCGCCTAAAGCTACCGCCGAAGCTCCCGTAAGTGTCGCCACGTCAATAACTAATTCGGGTTGATATTTTTCAGCATAAGTCAAAGCATCAGCTAGAATAATTCGCCCCTCCGCATCCGTATTCAAAACCTCAATTGTTTTTCCTGACATTGATTTTAGAATATCTCCCGGTCGATAACTTTCTCCCGATGGCATATTTTCTGCGGCTGGGATAAGCCCGATTATTTTTTTCTTAATGCCTAGTTTTGCCATCGCAATTATCGCGTGCGCCACGGCTGCCCCACCTGACATATCCATATGCATACCGGTCATATAATCCGCTGGTTTCAAACTTATTCCGCCTGTGTCAAAAGTAATAGCTTTGCCAATAAGCACTAATGGATTTTTTTCTTTTTTCCCCTCATATTCCATGATAATAAATTTTGGTTTTTCACAAGATCCACTTGCCACGCCAAGAATCCCTCCCATGCCTAATTTTTTCATATCCACCACTTCTAAAACTTTCATCTTTATCTTGGTGCCTTGAGTGGCTTTTTTTATCTCCTGCGCTAAAAGAGTTGGCGTCATTTCTCCTCCAGGAGCATTCGCTAAATCTCGCGAAGCGTTTATTTCTTTTCCAATAAGCTGGCCTTTTTTAAGTGACGCAGAAAAATTCCTATCCTCTCCAGAAAAAATAATTGCCACTTCTTCTATGAATTTCCAACCTTCCTTTGGCTTTTCCTTATACTTAACAAATTCATAATTAGCCATTTCAAAATTCACCGCCAAAATTTCTCCGATTTCTGTCTCGCTTAATTCCGGTTTGAAACTTAAAATATCTTCGAGATTTAATGCAATTTTTTTAATGCCATTTTTCTTGGCAAAAAAGATAATTTGCCGAGCCAAAATGACCAATTGCCTACGGGAAATTTTTTCCTTAACTTGTGGTTTTATTTCCAAAATTTCTTCTCCGCTTTTTTCAAACACAAAACGGCTTTCAGCGATTTTATGACTAAAAGCTATGTGGACAAAATTTTTGAGAGCTAATTTATTTTTTATTGTTGAGATTTTCATAATATATATAAAAATGCTTATTTAAGGCAATAACTAATTATACCTTATGCTAACACGGTTTTTATAGTTTTTCAAGAAAAAAATCCTAACTCCAATTGTACTATAGTTTATGAAACGATACTTAATAACAATTATTCTTTTGCTTTTGTCCGTAATCATACTGATTATCATTTCGCGTTTTTATATGCTTAAAAATAAAAAACCAGATAATACCAATATCCCGCCACAAAATAACCCTGCAAGCATAAGCATCCAAGAAAATACTGCTTCAATAAGCATTGAAGTTCCACTCGACAATGCCTCCGCCAGAATTACCAAAAAACCTTTCGGGATTTTTGTGAGTCCCCAAAATTCTCCAGTCTCCCCAGAACGTTTCACTGGTTTTCATACTGGCACTGATTTTGAAACAACGCCAGAAGAAGCAAGTGTTCCTATCGAAGTAAGGGCGATTATGGATGGAACGATCATTAATAAACTTTCTGTCTCCGGCTATGGCGGAGTAATTTTGGAAAAAGCTGAAATTAATGGTCAGCCTGTAATTATCCTTTATGGCCATGTCGACCTAGATTCAAGCACAAAAGAAAAGGAAGTTAAAAAAGGAGATCCGCTGGCAATTCTTGCTCCTGCTAATAGCTCAAAATCAGGACACGAAAGAAAACATCTTCATCTTGGAATAATCAAAGGCGCCCAAATCAACTACCGTGGCTACGTTCAATCAATCAAAGAACTTTCCGATTGGATTGATCCACAAGCTCGAGAAGATTTTTAAAATCAAGAAAAAAGTCCCGCCTTGGCTATTGATTTTTTGTTTTAAAAAGGTTTGACACAAAGAAAAATTGTGCGCTTAGCAGGAATCGAACCTGCGACCTTCTGGACCGCAACCAGACGCTCTATCCACTGAGCTATAAGCGCTTTATTTTACACTACTATAATTAAGGATTTTTTACAAATTATTATTTTCAATAACATAAAAATACGAATAGCTAATTTGTATTTTTATGTTACAATAAAAACGAAGAGAAATTTAATTTATAAAAAATAAAAATGAACAAAACAAAAATCATTTTGCCATTGTTAGTTTTCATAGCGTTGGCACCGAGCGCTTGTCTTGCCAGACTCAACGGAGAAAAAGCAGACGATGTAAAAGTAAAACTTTATTTCAAACACGCCCCCGAATGGAAGGACTACATAAAAGTGCTTGAACAAAAAACAGATTCTGATGGAGTGTTGAAAGCTAAAAATGCTCTGGAAGGTTGGTATAAAGTAGAAATCGCTAAAGATGATCAGGTGAGCGGACAAAGCATCGCTGTTAAACTAAAGGTACTCACAGAAAAAGGTCAATACACTAAAGACGCTAAAGTTAAATTGTATACTAAAGTTGGTGACACAAAATACTTCATAAAAGAAGTTAGCACTGATGAAAAAGGATATATGACGAGTGAGGGCTTGCTTTCTGGACATGAATATTATATCGAAGTCAATGCTAAAAAAGATGAGCTTAGCAATTTTAGTAAAGAAGCAACTCAACCTCGCATCAAAGCTAGAGCGAAAAAAATTGGTGAAAATAAAAAAGGAGATAAATGGCTCCAAGGGCTTTTCACTCAAACTGATGAGAATAAAATTCTAAATGTAGGCAAAATTCAAGAAGGTTTTTATAAATTTGAACTAAAACATGGGGATGTGTTGCCTCAGGGATTTTTTAACATTAAAGCTCAAATATTAGATACTGAGGCCAAAGAAATCAAGGAGCCAACTACACTTAAGTTTTATGCTTTTCCTAAAAATGTGAGAACTTTTGTTGGAGAAATTACAACCGCTAAGGATGGCAGCATTTTGTTGCCAAAAATTCTTCCAGATATGATATATCGATTTTTCATAAAAAAATAAATTCGTTTATTCTGATATCAAAAAGACCAGCATTATAAAAAATGCTGGTTTTTTTGTAAAATTGAATAGTCTCCATAAATTTGCTATGCTTATCATATAATCAATTTTCATGCTAGACATAAACACCTCTATAAAATCTGTCCCCCGCATTACGCCTAAATATATCCGTGTTTTGGAAAAACTCGGGCTTTTTACTGTCAAAGATTTGCTATTATATCTTCCTTTTCGCTATGATGATTTTTCCAAAATAGTTCCACTTTCAAAAGATTTTGTTGGGCAAGCTATCACAACCTCCGGAAAAATTATCAAAGCTAAAAACAATCGCCTCTTTCGGCGGAAAATGACTATCACAGAAATCATAATCGAAGATGAGAATGGAGAAAAATTAAAAGCTGTTTGGTTTAATCAACCATACATCTTAGAAAATTTTCCTGTCGGATCCACCGCAAGATTTTCTGGAAAACTAGGAACGGCCGGGAAATATTTTTCCATGAGTAATCCCGCTTTTGAAAAATCCACTCGCGATGCAACCAACACGGGATGCCTCGTGCCAATCTACAGTGAAGCTTCCGGCATTACTTCCAAGTGGATTCGCTGGCAGATAAAAACGCTTTTGCCTCTAGCCAAAAATATGCCGGATATTTTGCCGGAAGAAATTCGAAAAAAATATAATCTGTCTGATATTTATACCACACTGTCTCAAATTCATTTCCCAGATAATGCGGAAAAATTAGTTCGCGCTCAAAAGAGAATAGCCTTTCAAGAAATGTTTTTAGTGCAATTAAAAACTCTAGAGATTAAAAAAGAATTTGAAGAAAAAAATTCGAATAAAATAAGATTTGATGAAAAACTTATCAAAAATTTCGTAAGCAATTTACCTTTCAAGTTGACTAACGCGCAAAGAAAGGCAAGTTTTGAAATTTTGAAAGATCTGGAAAGATCGCATCCAATGAATCGCCTCTTGAATGGTGACGTCGGATCTGGCAAAACAATTGTCGCCGCCATTTCAGCTCTGCAAACAATTTCCGCCGGCTATCAAACGGCAATTATGGCACCCACTGAAGTTTTGGCTCGTCAACATTTCGAAAGTTTTTGTGAAATTTTCAAAAATTATGATTTTAATATTGCATTACTAACAAGTTCGTATAAACTAGTTTACCAGAAAAATAAAAATAAGCTTGTTCGTCGTGATGTTCTCCTAGAAAAAATAGCTTCAGGCAAAATTAATCTCGTTATCGGCACACATGCTCTTATCCAAAAAGATGTTAAATTTAGAAATCTGGCGCTGGTAATCATCGACGAACAACATCGCTTTGGCGTCAATCAACGCGCGATGCTCCAAAGTGAAACTATGCATATTGATGATGGCATCAAAAAATCAATTCCGCATCTGCTAACTATGACCGCCACACCAATTCCAAGAACTTTGGCCATTGCATTTTTCGGTAGCTTAGATCTTTCTATTCTCGACGAAATGCCGAAAAATCGAAAACCTATTACAACAAAGATAGTCACACCGAGCGAGAGAAATAAAATTTATGAATTTATACGAAGCGAAATTAAAAAAGAAAGGCAGGTTTTTGTCATTTTACCTTTAGTTGAAGAATCACTCTCAGAAAGTATGCTGGACGTCAAAGCTGTCAAAGTAGAACATGAAAGATTGTCACGCAAAATATTTCCCGAATTCAAGCTGGGACTTCTACATGGAAAACTAAAAGCCAAAGAAAAAGAAGAAGTGATGGAAAACTTTAAGAATAAAAATTTCGACATCTTAGTTTCCACCTCTGTGGTGGAAGTTGGCATTGATATTCCCAATGCTACTGTCATTGTCATTGAAAATTCCGAAAGATTTGGTCTGACGCAACTGCATCAATTTCGCGGACGCGTCGGGCGAGGGAAAGAGCAATCTTATTGTTTTTTGTTTACTGAGAAAAAACCTGCGCGCTTAAATATAATGGAAAAAACCAATGATGGTTTTGAAATTTCCGAACATGACTTGAAACTACGTGGCCCAGGACAATTTTTTGGCACCATTCAGTCAGGTTTGCCTGATATCGCCATGGAGCATTTGAGCAATGTCAAACTCATCAAATTCGCCCGCGCCGAAGCGAAAGATTTATTAGAAAATGATCCCGAATTAAAAGGACATCCACTATTAGCTGATGCCCTGAAAAAGTTTTCGGAAAAAATACATTTAGAATAATCAATGTGAATCTGCCTGCCGATGAGGCAGGTCAGTGGTTCAGACATTTCTCATAAACCTCCATCATCTTCTCCGCACAAACCGAAGCGGTGAAATTCATTTTGGCAATGCGCGAAGAAGTTTCGCTAAATTTTTTTCGCAAATCTTTATCATTAATTAATTTCAAAACCGCTTTTTCAAATTCTTGTTTATTCTCTTCTACTAAAAATCCATTGCCGTTGTTCAAGACTAAACTATTTATTCCTGTGGCATTTACTGCCACAATTGGCAGTCCCGCATACATTGCTTCTGTGATTATCATCCCTTGCGTTTCAGATTTAGAACCATAAACAAAAATGTCTGATGCAACAAAATAATTTTTAATTTCCTCTCTTTTCACGTCGCCACAAAAAATAACTTTCTCTGAGATATTTTCCCGCTCGCAAAAGCCCTTAAGCTTAGGCATTAAATAGCCGTCACTTACAATTAAAAATTTAACTTTTTCTTTTTTTAGAATATTTTTCAGTGAATGAAAAACAAATTCCACATTTTTTTCTGAAGTTAATCGAGAAACCATAAGCAATACCGTTTCGTCATCTTTTATATTATATTTTTCTCTAATTTTATTTCCATCAGCATTTTCAAATTCTTCCTCAAGAACTCCTGTGGCAATTGGGATTATATTTTTATTTTCCACTCCCCATTTTCGAAGAATTGGAATGATTGAATCTGTCGGCACGATAACTGCATCCGCCAAGTTAGCAAACTTAACTGCTTTTCTAATTATATATCCGGCCGAAATTTTTGCCGGAATAAATGGCACAAAATTAGTATATTGATCATAAAGCGTGTGCCAAGTAAAAATCAACGGGATCCTCCTGCCTCGTCGGCAGGCAAGCTTCCTCGCCCATTTCATTGCCACACTTCCCAAAATATTTGGATGCTGAGCATGAATCACATCCAGATCAAGATTTTTTATTGTTTTATTCATTTTCCAAGAATACGGAATCGCCAAAGGAAAACGAAATTTAATTTCAATATCAATCGAAGGATACCTAAATACATTAATATTATTATCTTCATAACCTTTCCAGCGCGGAGCAAAAACAAAAACTTCATGTCCCTGTTTTTCAAATTCACGTCGAAATGTTTCAATTGACCGAGTCACGCCATACGGGTTAGGCAAATAATTATTGGTAAAAATTCCTATTTTCATTTAATTTTTATTTATAAAATCCAAGATATCCTGAAAGATGTGTTCGTTTTTAATATCGGAGATAAAAGTATGATAAGCTTTGTGAACATATTTTTTTTCCTTAATTTTCGAACTTATTTTCTCATAAATTTTTTCCAAACTATTTCCGGGAATAATAATATCCCTATTTGATTGTATAATAAAACATGGTTGTGTAATTTTAGAAATTTCTCGACGGGAAATTTTTATAAGATCAGCCACTTCCAAAACACTTTTAATTGGATATTTTCTATATGAAATCATTCTAGTGACTAAGTGCGGACTTCCAAAAAATGGCGGATAGAATTTCCAACCATATTTTATGAAAATATTCACAAATCTTAACACTGCTTTGCCGAGTCTTTCAAATCTCACTGAATATGGCATCGCCATAAGAACAATGCCAGAAATTTTCGGTTTGTTTTTAGCTAGCATCACGGAAAGATTGGCGCCGAGAGATGTTCCTGCCACATAAACTTCCTCGTGATTCTTGGCTAATTCTTCATAGGCTTTTGTCGCATCACACAACCAATCTTCCCAGTAAACATTCTCTAAATCTTTTGAAACCGTACCATGCCCACGAAGCATCGGACTCAAAACTGTATAACCATTTTCATTTAAATATTTTCCCAAACGCCTAAACTCATATGGAACAGATGTCCAACCATGCAAAAGCAAAACCGCCTTGCCATTAGTGCCAGGAAAATAAAAAGGTTCTTTTAATAAATCATGTTCTTCTTCGTATAATTCTTTAGGGTCTGAGAATGGAACGTTCTTAACTTTATGATATATCTTATTTGTCATATTTTATATCTTACTACCTAAATCAAGTTTAGTAAATGACTGTTTTTTATATAATTTTACTTTTTTTATAATTTAATTATAAACAAAAATTTAATAAATAAAAGCAGGGCAGACTTGAAAGTCCGCCCCGATATAAACGCTTTTCCGATGAAAGGTTTACTGTGGCCTGTGCAGATATGCTTCAATCCCCCATATATCCGCATAGCCAGTCACATCCAATCCAAAAGCACCTAAAAGGTATATTGCGATAATAATGAGGCAGGCAACAAAATAATAAGCTGCGTGAATCCAGATAAAGGCGTAGCGATCCAGACGATAAAAAACATCCGTCATCACCTTTTTTTTTGCTACTGTGTGAGACCTAAAAAACACAGCGACGCCTACACCGGCCAATAACATCCAATAAATTAAATTCATCATGGTTATTTTTCTCCTTTGGGTTAAATATTCCATTATTAAACAACAATAACGACCTTAATTTCTAGCACATAACACAATTCTAGTCAACTTTTCCATTATTTCCATTTTTTTCCAAAAGTTTTTTAGCCTTATAACCCTTGTAAATATTCACAAAAATAAAAGAACTGATGGCCACTGCGAATATTAGCCAACCAATCCATTCAATATATTGCTTTATCTCTCGCCAAAGATAGCCATAAAAATATCCCATCGCAACCAAAAATCCGCTCCAAACAATTCCACCTAAGAAAGAATATTTTATGAATTTCCTAAAATCCATCTTGACAATTCCAGCTGCAGTGAAAGTTGCCCAACAAAGTCCCGTAGTAGATTTCACGGCAAAAATAGTTTTTCCGCCGTGATGCTCAAAATATTTTTCCATTTTCAAAACTAAACTTTCCGTGATACCCATATATTTTCCCACGCGTCGCACAAATCCCATTCCGTATTTATAGCCTAAGCCATAAAAAATTATATCCCCACCCATATCGCCAATTATCGACAAAATCAAAACCACAAAAACATTGAAGGCGCCAAGACTCGCTAGCATGGCAGCAATAATTGTGACCACTGGTCCTTCAATAATCATAAGAGGCAACATAATGGCATAGCCATAATGCGAGAGAAATTGAAAAATTTGTTGTCCTGCCTGATCCATAAATATACACTAAGACTTAGTACGCTAATTCTAGCAAAAATAAACAGGAAATGCTAGACTATGCATATGGGTATTTTAGCTACAAATAAACGCGCCAATTTTGATTATACGATCCTAGAAAACTACGAGGCTGGCCTTGAGCTCTTTGGTCATGAGGTAAAATCAATGAAAACCAAGCATGTGAGCCTCAAAGAATCTTTTGTGACAATCCATGGCACTGAATTATATTTGACTAATGCTCATGTTCCACCCTATATTCACGCTGGGATAATCAACAATTACAATCCAACCCGCCCAAGAAAGCTTCTGCTCAAAAAATCAGAAATAAAGCATTTGATTGGGAAGGCTCGCACTCAAGGCTTGACATTAGTGCCAATTAAATTATATACTAAAAGACGTCTCATCAAGCTAGAATTTGGCCTCGGGAAAGGCAAAAAAGAATATGACAAACGAGACAAAATCAAGAAAAGAGAAGACTCCATAGAAGCCAGAAGAGCATTAAAATCATGTTAGCATATAAGCATAAAACATGTTTAAATGATTATATGTTAAAATGCTAAAATGAATTCTGGGGATGTTTGGTTTCGACAAGTTGTACGTTTAAAATATGCAAGCTGAGTACGGCGTAATCCTCATAAATCTTTCGCCAAATCAATAAGTGCAAACTTATTTTCAAAAGCAAAAACTGTGTTAGCGCAAGCTTTCTCAGCTAACTTTGCCTACGCCTTGGCTTAATTGCCGAGACCATCGAACTATCCACTCCTAATAGATAGAGCTCGGTGTTATACATTAGGATAGCTAAAATTGCATTTTCTAGGCAAATTTAGTAAAATTACACTAGAAAAAAGTTTGGGATATTTTGTTAGTTCATAACTCCCAATCTAAACAAACTAACTAAGCTTGTAGAGGATTTTAGATGAATAGCTTTGGACATGGGTTCAATTCCCATCATCTCCACAGTTTACGAAAATACGAATCAAACGAAATTACTAATCCTTTTTGAATTTTATTCGTACTTTCGCTAAATTCGTATTTTCGTAAATAATAATTATTAACAAAAAAACCATTAGAAGAATATATCGAAAGCCTTTTGTACAAAAGGCATCAAAAACAAGAATAAATGAAGCTATTTGGGCCAAGGAAATCCGCGTCATTGACGAGGATGGAGGACTACTTGGAGTAATGACGGTGCCAGAGGCCTTGATTCTTTCTAAACAAAAAATGCTCGACCTAGTTGAAATTTCTCCTAAGGCCGTGCCACCTGTTTGCAAGATTATGGATTTTGGAAAATTTCAATACCAAAAATCCAAAGAAGAAAGACAGAACAAATCCAAACAGAAAAAATTCGAAACAAAGGGTATTCGCCTGAGCGTTCGAACTGATGAACATGATTTGAATTTCAAAAAAGATCAAACAGAAAAATTTCTTACCAAAGGCAACAAAGTAAAAATTGAAATTATTCTAAAAGGTCGGGAAAAAGCCCATGGCGATCTGGCCAGACAAAATCTCATTGAGTTTGTGAAAAGCATCTCTGTGCCTAACAAAATTGAGCAAGAGATAAAAAGATTTCCAGGAGGATTTAATATAATAATAACATCACAATAATATGCCCAAACTAAAAACCAAGAAAGCTTTGATTAAGAAAATCAAAATTACTAAAAACAAGAAAGTCACTCGTCGAAAAACCGGGCAAAACCATTATAATTCAAAGGAAAATGGCAAAGTCGGTCGAGCGAAAAAGGGTGACACAAGATTGTTCAAAGCTGATGAACACAATATTTTGAAAGGCTTACCTTATAATCACTAATCACAAAAAAAATGACTAGAGTAAAACGCGGGGTTTCCGCATCGAAAAGAAGAAAGAATCTATTGGAAGACGCTAAGGGTTATCGCTGGAAAAGAAAATCTCACTACGCTGCAGCTAAACAAGCTGTGATTAAGGCTGGTTCATATGCCTATCGCGACCGCCGAGTGAAAAAGAGAACCATGCGAGCGCTTTGGATCACACGACTCAACATCGCTCTTCGTGAAGTTGGTCAAAAATACAGCACCTTCATCAAAATCCTAACTGACAAAAAAATTGAAGTAGACCGAAAGGTTCTCTCGCAATTGGCCATGGAAAATCCTGAAGTATTCAAGAAATTCGTCGAAAGCGCTAAATAAAATACCGATTCGAATCTACAAATCTATTCGAATATAACGAATAAAATAAAAACTGCTATTAGCAGTTTTTATTTTAATATAATTCGTAGATTCGCATGTCATTCGTAGTTTCGCATCGCGTTTACTTCTTCAGTATCACTTCCTTAATCAGTCTTTGAAGCGCATAAAATGGCAACCAGATCCAAAGAGTTTTTCTCACCCATTTATCCCAAAAGGCATTGGCGCCTCCCTTAATCATCGCAAAATCCAAAAGCAAATAAATGACAAAGAAAAAAATGAATACAATAGCTCCAATAATTATATATGCTTCCATAAAATTATTTTAATGTTTAATTATTCGCATGTGCGCTTTCGTAGTGCGCTTTTCGCATACTATCAATTTCATAAATCACATCTTTTTTTCTCCACCACAATCCGCCAGCCTTCTTTCTCCGCGATAGTTTTCAAATTCAAATTAGGATTAAATGCAATTGGATTAGTCACGATTTCCAAAAATTTTGCATCCGATTCTGTGTCGCCCACGCCATAGGAATCTTCCAGTGTTAATTTATTTTCCGCCACATATTGTCGCACCACATGACCCTTGTGTGCTGTTGGTGCAAAAGCTTCTTTGCCGGTATAGAGACCATCATCGTCAAGTTCATAAACTGTACCAAATACCGCATCGAATTTCAAATGTTTGTTATATTCTTCCACAATTTCAATTGGCGAACCACTCACAGCAATAAGGTGATAGCCTTTCTTTTTTAATTCTGCCATCAAGTTATTGGCAAAAATATACGTTCGGTCTTTGAAAAAAGGCACGACTATTTTACTAGCCTCTATTATTTGCTCTCGTGTACAACCTTTGATATTTTCCACATAAAGCTTGACCAAGGCCTTCCTATATTCTTCATAGGTACCATGATGATCTAGCCATTTCGTATAAAGTGTCACCAATTCCTTTCGCACTTCACGCTTAAAAACTTTCATCCAAGCCAATTCATTGATCAGCTCGAAAGCTAAGTTTTTCCGAAAGATTGTTCCGTCAATATCAAAAACAGCAATTTTATTTTTCATAAATTTCTAATTTACGAACTTATGAATCTAACGAAATTACTAATTCTTGTTATTTATATTTAGCATTTTATTCGTAGATTCCTGCCTACCGGCAGGCAGGCGCATGTCATTCGTAGTTTCGCATCGCGTTAGTTCATTCGCATTTTGGCATAAATTCCGTACACTCCCAAAACTAAAGCAATCAGCATCCATTGTGTTCCAGCTAGATTCAAAACATTTGTTTGATAAAGCGAATCATAACCAGAAATCAATACCGCCAAAACAGAGAGCCCTACCAGAATATCACTATATTTTTTCATCATATTAACACCTCCAATCTATTTTTATTTTTTATTCTTATAAATTTAATGATTTCATAATACTTTTCAAGTATTTCGGCACGTCACTTAAGCATGACGTTATCGCTTCAAAAACTTTTTTCTCGTCAATTTCATCGTATTCATGTGCTAGTCGATTTCGCAGTCCCGCTGAATTAGCCATAGTAATTGAAAGTTTTGACGGCAAATATTTTTTCTTGCCTAATTTAATAAAAGAACCATAATAATCCATAGGATTTTCTTTTTCTGCTTCTAGTAATATATGGTAATTTATATCAATCATCCGACCAATTATTCTTTCTAAATATCTTTCTGCCATCGCTTCATATTCCGATTTACTCAGATAAGTTTTCAAAGAAAGCTTACTAAGTTTTTCTAAACTTTTCAAATCTTTGTTTATAAGGGTTATTTTTCTAATAATAATATTTTTATCAATTGGCATAAGCTTTAATTATTTTTTTATTCAACTCATTTTCCAATTTGAAAAATGGCTGGTAATCGTTGTAGGCATGAAAAGCACGCAACCTAAACTCAAAAAAATCCTTCTGGTTTCCAAAAAGCAAAACCGCATTTCTGCTAGCTTCAAAAAGCAAGAGCGGATTAGCTCTATTTAAAACTGAAAGATCAATATTTTTTTTGAAAATTTGTGAAAACTCATTTATCAAAGTAATTTGCGTTTCAAAAGAAATCTCCTTTTCGCTAAGCACACCCAGATCCAAATCACTATCTTTCCTATTTTTCCCACTAGCAAAAGAACCAAAAACAATTACCATTTTTAGTTTATATTTCTTAGCAATTTCAGCCGTATTTAGTTTTTGTTTTTTCAATATAAGCATACTTCTGTTCCTTTTTTATGTTTTTATAATATCATATTTGGCTTTTTATAACAAATTTTCAATTTTCTCACTAATATTCCACCCCGCGCAATGTTTCAAAACTCCCAAATACGATTGCAAGCTTTGTCTGAAAGATTCCTGAGAAATCATCCCATTTTCCAAGTCATTCTTTTTGTTTTGAATTTTTTTTAAAATTCGCCTTTTGGTTTTTGTTCGCAAAATTCTGTATTTTGGAAAATTAACCATTCCCAAGAAATCAACTCCAGAAGAAAATGTTTCAATGGAAATTTTGTTGGGATGAATTTCTAATTTTAATTCGTTTTGCAGAAAAACTCTAATCAATTCAACTGATTCCTCCAGTTCTTTTTTATCTTTCGACAAGATTATAAAATCATCAGCGTAGCGGATATAGTATTTGGCCTTTATTTTGTGTTTCATAAATTGATCAAATTTATTCATATAAACATTCACAAACAATTGCGAAGTCAGATTGCCAAGTGGAAGTCCAACTCCTGTTTTCCCCCTCTCCTTTTCAAGGAGAGGG
>DMWY01000014.1 GCA_003483065.1 Candidatus Moraniibacteriota bacterium
AGATTATGTTATTTCGGTATAATCCTGATATTTTTAAGTTATTTTTATTTTAAATTACATTAACAGGAGGAGGATGTGAAAGGAGGATATGATGGATGATGTGATTGAGAAATTGCAGGATGAACAAAAAAGATGGATTAAGAATTTTGCCAGAAATTTTTCTGGTATCATTGCTATTTTTGCAGTGGCAATGTTGTTAGCAAACCTTTATATCAAATAAAAGGAGAAAGTGATGGCGAAAAAAATAATAAATACAGCATTGTATTTTTGGCTGGCAGTATCTCTTTTGACTGGGGGTAAAGTAAAACTTCCCCCAAAGTAAAAAAGTGAATTGCCGAAAAAGCAAAAACCCCCAGAGAGGCTAGATCATTTAGTCTCCTGGGGTTTTTATTTTGAAAAATACAGTGTGCTATAATGAAATTACTAATTTTTCAAATATAATATGGAATTTACCAGAATAAATATCGTTTTTATGCCACCCGCAGATGTTGCTAAGTATGTGGCGAAATTAAGCAAGGAAATAAGTGAAAAAGAAAAAGCTTATTTTATCTTGGATAACAAAAATTTTTATCCGCATATCACTATTTATACTTCTGAGTATCCTAATTGTAATATCAAAAAAATATTAGATAAAGTTGAAAAAATATCTAAAAAACTATCCGGTGTTAAATTTAAATTTAAAAAAATAGATGACGACTATGGTTATGTCGGTGTTGTTATGCATCGTTCAAAAGAAATAAGAAAAATTCACGAAATTATAATTAGCGAACTTAATCCACTAAGAGAAGGACATATTAGGGAGAAATTTCACAATTCAGATCTTTCAAAAGAAGAAAAAGAGAATATTCAAAAATATGGTTATCCAAATTTAATAAATCTATATAGTCCACATATTACAATCACTCGATTGAAAAATGAAAAAAATGCGAGAGAGATTTCCAAAGAAATTAAATGGTTCAAGAAAGAATTTATATTAGGCAAGATTGGAGTCTATGGGATGGGCGAAAACGGAACTTGCACGGAACTTATAAAAGAATTTAAATTGAGATAAAATATGAACATCCAAGAATTTGAAAATTATCTAAAGAAAAAAGATAAAAAGCATGTCATTTTTGATTTTGATCAAACACTGGCTACTTTGCTCATTGATTGGTCTGTTTGGAGGGAAGAAATGAAAGAAATTTTTTCGTCTTATGGGATTGATTTTGATTCTAGAAAAAGTGAATATAATAAATATGCTGAAATTCAAAACTATTGCATTGAAAAATATGGAAATGAAGCGGAAAAAATATTTCTAGAAATGAATTATAAGCACGAGAAAGAATATTATCGCGGGTATGATTTATTGCCAACAACTTTACCTCTTTTAAATTCAATCAAAAATCAAGCCGAACTATATCTTTGGACTTCTAATGACAAAAGAACAATCGCGCCAATACTAGAAGAATTGAAAATAGAAAAATTATTCAAAAAAATAATCACTCGAAATGACGTGAGATATATCAAGCCAAGTTCGGATGGATTCTTTTCGATTTATGATAAAAACATTCCAAAAGCAGAGTATTTGTTTATCGGAGATAGTCCTGTGGATATTGGCGCCGGCAAAGAGGCTGGGGTGGATTTTATAAATATAGCGGAAATTAAGTTATGAAAAAATTATTTGCTCAATTAAACGAAGAAAAGAAAGGTGAAATTATCATTTTCGTGGAGGCTATTTTGTGGAGTTTGTTTCCAGTAGTTACCATCTTATCTTATAAAAGTATTTCTCCGTTATTATCTCTTGCTTGGAGTTCTTTGTTCATGACAATTTTTTTTGGAGTAATTTTATTCTTCAAAAAAGGATGGCATGATTTACGAAACAAAGAAGCATTTAAGGATATCTTACTCGCAACATTTATACTGGGAATTGTCTATTATCTTTTTTATTTTATTGGCTTGCGTTATACAACCGCTGGAAATGCAAGTCTAATCGCTCAGACAGAAATATTTTTTAGCTTTCTGTTTTTCAATATTTGGCACAAGGAATATATTTCTTTTGAACATATTATGGGAGCAATTTTAATGCTCATTGGCGCTGGCATTGTTCTTTATCCCAATGTACATAATTTCCAAATTGGGGATCTGATGATTTTAACAGCTTCATTAATCGCTCCTCTTGGAAATTTTTTTCAAAGACGAGCGAGAAAAAAAGTAAAGAGCGAAGCAATTTTGTTTGTTCGCAGTTTGATAAGTACGCCGGTTATTTTTATCGTTGCTTATTTCGCTAAGGTGAATTTTGCCTCAATTAATTTTGACAAAACTCTTATGCTTTTAATTATAAATGGAATCTTGTTGCTTGGACTTTCAAAACTTCTTTGGGTAGAGGGAATTCATCGAATCAATGTCATGAAAGCTAATGCATTAAATAGTATTGCGCCTTTGTCTACATTATTATTTGCGTGGATGTTGATTGGAGATATCCCTACGAAATTTCAACTACTAGCTTTTATTCCAATGTTTTTTGGAGTGATTTTATTGAGTATGAATAAAAAAAAGAACTTCAGACAGTTCTTTTGTAAAAGCTTCTCACGTCTATGCTTTCCTATAGGAAAGCATAGACAAAAAACGGAAAGTTGTCAAATTTCAGATATCGTATGTAAGCAATATTTAACCTGTGATAAGCCAATAAATTAACTGTTGACATATAGTATACTCTAAAGTATACTAATCATAAGTAGACTATAGTGAAATTAACATATAAAATATTATTATGAGTAGGAAGTTTATTAATCGCAAAAATGAATTATTGGCTTTGAATGAAAAATGGAAATCTGGCGATTCTCAGTTAGTTGTTGTTTATGGAAAAAGACGAGTGGGGAAAACAGAGCTATTGAAACAATTTGGTAAAAACAAACCCTTCATTTATTTTTTGGCTGACAAAAGAACTCAGGCGGAGCAATTCAAAGAGCTCGGTCGCATTATTGGTGAATATTTTAATGACACTATTCTTATGAAGCGAGGTTTTGTTGATTGGATAGAGGTATTTCAATATTTAAAAAAAACCAAAAAACGATTTGTTTTTGCGATAGATGAATATCCATATTTAGTTGAGTCCGATTCGGCGACCAGTTCACTTTTTCAAAAGGGATGGGATGAGTATCTGAAAAATAGCGGAATATTTCTGATTTTATCTGGGTCAAGTGTTGCTATGATGGAATCAGAAACACTGATTCAAAAATCGCCTCTGTTTGGTCGGCGAACAGGACAACTTTTAGTTGAGCCTCTAAATTTTTATCAAGCCGGACAATTTTTTCCTAAGAAATCCTTTCACGATTTTATGCGTTTTTATTCTATTGTTGGTGGTATGCCGGCCTATCTCTTGCAAATGGATGATGAAAAAACACCAGAAAAAAATATTCTACAAAAAATATTCTCACCTACTGAATTTCTTTTCAATGAAGTAGAATTTACTCTGAAGGAAGAATTGAGAGAGCCGAAAAATTATCTTGCTATACTTCGAGCAATTTCTTGGGGTAAACGGAAATTTGGAGAGATTGTCAATGAGACGGGTTTGAAAAAAAACATTTTGACTAAATATCTGAATGTTTTAGAGCGGCTTCGTTTGATTGAGAAGGAAGTGCCGGCGACAGAGAAAACTCCGCAAAAATCTCGGAAGGGTTTATATCGGGTTACTGATAATTTTTTTCGTTTTTGGTTTCAATTCGTTTATCCATATAAAAGTGAATTGCAAATTGGAAGGCAACAAGAGGTTCTGGATCGATATGAAAAATGTTCAGCATCATTAGAAGCTGTGGTATATGAGGATGTTTGTCGAGAATTGGTGTTTGATTTTGAAAAACATTTCTTTCATATTGAAAGAGCTGGTAGATGGTGGGAAAATGATAAAGAGATAGACTTGATTGGTCTTAATAAAAAAGAGCGGAAAATAATTTTTGGTGAGTGTAAATGGTCAGCCAAGTTGGTTGGAACTAATATATATTTAGATCTTAAGAAAAAAGCGGCGAGTGTTCAGTGGGAGCGTGGAAATAGAGAAGAGTTTTATATTTTTTTCAGTAAAAGCGGATTTACTGAGGATATGTTGAAACTAGCTAAGACGGAAAAAATTATTCTAGTGCAGGGCGATAAATTGATAAAATAAGCAGAGGTGTTTTTGAATAAGCTTTAAAAAATAGTGCTATAATAGATACATCGAACTTGACGCTAGGAGAAGTGGTGGAGGGAGTCGTTAATTTAATTATTAAGTAAAAATAAAACTATGCATAAATTTCACGAAAATTCCTATTTAACAGAAATTAAAACCATCGTTGTTGGAATTTTTAGTGAAAATGAAAAAAATTGTGTTCAGGTGGAAGAGAATATTTTTTATCCTCAGGGTGGTGGGCAAAAAGGTGATAGGGGTAAATTGATTATTGATGGTATAAATTATGATGTTATAGATACTATAAAAGATTCATATAATGAAGATGGAATTTTGCTTATAACTGCTGAAAAAATTCCAGATGATGCAAAAGGAAAATCTGTTGGCTGTAGTCTTGATTGGGAATTTCGTTGCAGACAAATGAAATTGCACACAGCTGTTCATTTGCATCATTGTTTGTTGGAAAAAATCGCTGGCAAATCATTGCCATTTCCTAAGGTTTCTGCTATTCAAGATGGTTTTGCTTTTAATCGATATGAAAGTGATGAAATTACGCCTGAGCTTGTTGAAAAAACTAACCAAGTTTTTCGTGAGGCGATCGCATCAGGAGCGGAAGTAAAAACTTATCCAGATGTTGAGAAGAAAGGATTTCGTTTTTGGGAATGTTTGGGATATAAAATCCCTTGTGGCGGAATGCATGTCAAAAATATTTCCGAAATAGGCGAAGTTGAAACTGCATACAACAAGAAGAAAGGTATGCCGACTGTGAATATTAAGTTAAAATAAAAATGAGTATATTCTTCATTCTTATATCCAAAATCCTCCCTCTTTATTTTCTAATACTCCTGGGTTTTTTGGCTGGGAAATTTTTTAAAATAAAAAAAGAAAAAATTGCGGTTCTTTTGATTTATTTTTTAGCTCCAATTATTGTTTTCAGGGGGGTGATGAAAGCGGATATTATCGCTAGTAATTTGTCACTCCCATTTCTTTTTCTTGGATTAGGAATCTTAATTTCTATTACATTTCTTTATGTTTCAGGATTAATTTGGAAAGATTCAACGAAGAATATAATTGCATTTACTTCAGGAACAGGTAACACTGGTTATTTTGGTTTGCCAGTAGGGCTGGCCTTATTTGGCGATAGTTATTTACCACTGATTGTTTTGGCATTACTCGGAACTATTCTTTATGAAAATTCGATAGGGTTTTATCTTGTGGCTAGAGGGAATAATTCAAAGATGGAAAGTTTCAAAAGACTCTTAAAGCTACCGACAATTTATGCTTTCTTTATTGCTTTGGTGCTTAATTTATGGGGAGTTAAATTCGGTGGTGTGTATAATAACGCTACTTATGTTATTCAAATCGCCTATACTTTTTTTGGAATGATGATAATTGGATTAGGTATTGCCAATATGTCGAAAATTAAATTTGATTTTAAATTTATATCAGTTGCCTTTTTGGCGAGATTTTTTGTGTGGCCAGTTGTGATGCTGGGTATAATTTTTGTGGATAAAACTTTTTTTAATTTCTATAGCATTGAAATTCAAAAAATATTAATTCTAATGTCTATTATTCCTTTAGCAGCTAATACTGTTTCTTATGCTACTCTTCTGAAGGTGCATCCTGAAAAATCCGCCATGGCAGTGTTGCTAAGTACGATTTTTGCTTTGTTTTATATACCACTAATGGTAATAATTTTTATTAATTAATAATTAAAAAATAATTTATGAATTGGATATCGATGATTTTGATGGTTGGAGGTTTGTGTTTGTTTGAGATAATTAGTAGCATCGACAATGCGATTGTCAATGCGGAAGTTTTGTCGACGATGGGGCAAAAAGCTCGCAAATGGTTTTTGTTTTGGGGGCTGTTATTTGCGGTTTTTGTGGTGCGGGGACTTTTGCCGTGGATGATTGTTTGGGCAGCTACTCCTGGGCTAGGATTTATGGGATCACTCACTGCGACTTTTAGTAATGACCCAAAAGTAATTGAAGCGATTGAGTTGTCGGCGCCGATCCTTTTGGCGGGGGGTGGAGTTTTTCTAGTCTTTCTTTTCTTCCATTGGCTTTTTATCGAACCAAAAAATTATGGACTCAAGGGAGAGAGATTTTTTCATTCGCAAGGAATGTGGTTTTATGCAGTCGTTTCAATTTTACTCACCACCATCGTTTGGTTTGCGATGAAAGTCAATCCAATGATGGCTTTTGGTGCAGTAGTTGGCTCAACGGCCTTTTTCATCACGCATGGCTTCAAACAAAATGCTGAGCAAAGAGAAAAACAATTGATCGGCAACAGTCGCGGTTTGTCAGATATAAGCAAAATTTTATATTTGGAAGTTATCGATACAACTTTTTCCATCGACGGAGTGCTTGGCGCTTTTGCTTTCACCTTGTCTGTGCCACTTATCATCTTGGGTAATGGTCTGGGTGCTTTGGTACTTCGCCAACTCACAGTGGGAAACATCGATCGAATCAAAAAATACGCCTATCTCAAAAACGGTGCAATGTATTCGATTTTGTTCCTTGGTGCAATTATGCTCGCGGACAGTTTCGGCGTGCACATTCCAAGTTGGGTTTCACCAGTGACAACTTTCGGTGTAGTCGGATATTTCTTTTGGAAATCTAAACTAGAATTAAAAAAAGCGTAATAATTTTATGATAAACAAACAAACCGAAGAATTGGAAAAAATTCTCAAAAATAATTTTGCGGGTGATGCGCTGGCAGAAAATTTTTTGCAAAGAATTGAAGAGGGGAAAATAACCCGAGATGAAAATCCTAAATCGCATTTTTGCATTTATTTTGCCGCTTATGATCCAACTGCCAAAAAAGTTTTTATCGGGCATCATAAAAAATCTGGTTTTTGGCTTTTTAATGGCGGACATATTGACGAGGGAGAAACAATGAAAGAAACTTTAGCTCACGAAATTAGTGAAGAATGGGGATTAGATGCTAATGATTTTGAAATCAAACTACCCGCTCTTTTGACAATCACAGAAATTTACAATCCTACTAAACAACCGTGTCAAATTCACTATGATCTGTGGAATTTCATCGCCGTAGATAAAAATACTTTTCATCCTGTAGAAGAAAAACTATTGGGAGAGTTCCATGAAGCCGGCTGGAAAACTTTGGCAGAGGCGAGGGAATTGATAGGAGACAAAAATACATCATCAGCCATTGATTTTGTGGAGAAGGAATATTTTGTTTAAAGAAATTTATCAATAATTTCGCAATTAAAAACCATCTCGAGTGTTCGGGATGGTTTTTTAGTGGAACTTTTGGAAATTATTTATTCCTCAGTTTCAGTTTCGGTTGAATCAGTTTTAGCTGGAAAAGAAGCTCTCAGTTCGGTCTTGGCGTTCTCGACGGTTTTTTTGAAAGTTTCAAGAATTTTTTGCATTTCAGTTTTCTTAGCATCTTTCAATGTTTTTATTTCGGCGTTGAATTCTTCGCGATTTCGTTCTCTGTTACTGAATGTTTCGCGGGCTTGTTTCATTTGGGTGCGATATGATTCGCGAATTTCTTTGGCGTCTTTGCCGGCGGAACAATCAGATTGAACTTGACTAGTGATTGAAGCAACCGCATTTTTGTAGCTATCTATTTGCGAGTCAATTTCTGATTTTCTCTCATTATTTTGAGTTTGAATTTCGGCGCGAAGTTGAGTGAGAATTGCATCGACAGCATCATTTTTAGTTTTCACTGCAGTTTGCATAGTTTGGATAAATTTTGCTACCGCTGTTTTTTGTGCATCAGTTTGGGCTTTACTTTGCAATTTTTCCCAGTTGGCTGTTTTTGTCGTTTCCCATTTAGTTCGACGCTCAGTTCTTTTGGTAGTTCTTTGCGCGACGCGTTCTGCTATGTTGGATTGAGTTTCAGTTCGCTTTTGTGTTAGTTTGGCAATTCTTTCAGTTAATCGATTTTGAATTTTTTCAGCCTGACTGGAAATCATAGCACAAGTTTTTTCTGTTTTGTTGGTTTGAATTTCTTCTTTTTTGGCATCTCTGGCTTCTTGTATCTCAGCTTTTTTGGCGTCTCTGGCTTCTTGCGAAGGAGCGTTTCCCACGGCCAAAGAAACTGAAGGAAAAATAAATGTGAGTGCAAGAAAAGCAATCAAAGAAATTTTCGATAGTTTTTTATAATTCATTTTCGTTGAATAAATTGTTAATTTGATCTAATTCGCTTTCGTCGGAAAGCGCCAGTTCAATGTCGGCAAATTCCGATTCGAGGTCATTGTCGGAAAGCACTTCGTTTATCGCGCTGTTAATTGATGCATCGATTTCTTTGTCGCCGATCACCGCAGTGGCAGTGACGTTTTGAGTTTCATTGACAACGCTCGCTTCTTGTTTGTTTGCAATTTTCTCTGGAGTGTTTTTGTTAGAATTAAAAATGATAATTCCAACAATTAAAAACACAAAAATTCCAAAGACGGGGATGATTATTTTTGATTTTTGATTCATTGTGATTAAATTATTAATTAAATTATTAAGAGTTTCAAACACAGATAATCGACCGGCTTTCTGGTTTGCTAACCCATTTTCTTTAAATATTTTTTTCAAAATTTCTTTAGGCGCGTGAATTTTTTCTTGGGCTTTTTGTATGGAATTTATTAGAATATAAATTTCTTTAATTTCTTCTTTTTCCAAAGGAAACATCATCAGAACTTTTTCCAATTTTACTCCAGATTCCAAAAGCGTGAAAGCTTTTTCTAAATTGTCTTGGTTGTGATTTTTCATAAAATTGTGTCTCGTAATTTTTTGATAGCGCGATATTGAATTTGACGGACAGCTTCTTCAGTTTTTCCAAGCATCGCAGAAATTTCTTTGTTAGAAAGATCACTGATAAAGCGCAGTGTCAGAATTTCTTTTTGTTCATAATTGAGGGTTTCAAGTGCTTGGGTTATTTCTTTCGCATCAAATTCTTTTTCTAATTTTTCTTGAGGATTATCATGTTCATCAAGCAGAGAGGAAAAAAGAACGGATGAAAGGTCAATGGTAATTTCTTTTTTCTTTTTCCAATAATCAATGACTGTGTTTCGAGCTATTGTGAAGAAATATGGCAAAGGCGGAAAATTGTTGGTATCTTTTTGTCGTAAGGCTTTCAGAAAAACTGTCTGGACTAAATCTTCAGCCACCTCTCGATTTTTTGTTTGATAGAAAATATAGCGAAAAAGGGGAGTGAAATAATGAGTATAAACATAATCAAAATCAGATTCACCTTGGCTTTTTTCTATATCCATATGGAATTTATCTTTTTTTTCTTCTGACATAGATAATAACGAATAGAATTAGAATTCATAACGCTAATTATATTATACCCTAGTTTATAAAATAACCCAAGGATGGATATGATAGATTTTGCTTTATATAAAACATTAAATGCCAGATAAACTAACTAATGTTGACAAAAGTGTGAAAATATGCTAGAGTTATAGGTTATATAAAATAAGAAACTAATCATTAAGTATAAAATTATGAATATGTCTGGATTTATTATCGCTGTGATTTCTATCGTTCTTGCTTTTGGAATTATCTATAAACTGGAAACGATGGGGAAATAATGTTATAAAAAATGATATCATTAAACAGGCTCAGTGCCTGTTTTTTTGTTTCCAATTTTCTTCAAAAAGTTATCCACACTTACTAAAGATTTTTTCTTGATTTTATGATATAATAAACACGTGGAAATACAATTAAGAATACTGGAAATAAAATCTTAAAACAAAGATAAGTTTTTATCTTATTTTTGGCTAAATCTCACCCCCTCATTCGACGGTAAAATGAGGACAGAATAAATTAGAAAGTTAGGTATGTAATAAAATATATGAGAAAAAATACAAATAAACCGCAAATCGCCATTTATAAAACTTTTGGCGATGAACAAAAAATTAGAGTTAGGATTGAAAATGAAAATGTCTGGTTGACGCAAAAATTAATCGCGGAACTTTTTAATGTGAGTATTCCTACTGTTAATGAACATATAAAAAACATATTCGATGAAGGTGAATTGAATGAAAATTCAACTATTAGGAAATTCCGAATAGTTCAAAAAGAAGGCAATAGAGCAATTTCTAGGGATATTGATCATTATAATCTTGATATGATTGTGGCAGTCGGTTATCGAGTGCGATCAGAACAAGGAACGCAGTTTCGTAAATGGGCGACAGAAAGACTGCGTGAATATTTGATTAAGGGTTTTACGATGGATGATGAACGGCTCAAACAAGGTGGAGGAAGAGCGAGATATTTTCAAGAATTGTTGCAAAGAATTCGTGATATTCGAAGCAGTGAGAGAATGTTTTATCAAAAAGTGACGGACATTTATGCGACGAGCATTGATTATGAGGTTGATGCGCAAGAAACGCAGAAATTTTTTGCGACTGTGCAAAACAAAATGCATTATGCTGTGCATGGACATACGGCGGCGGAAATTATTGCAAAACGCGTCGATAGCAAAAAACCATTAATGGGACTTACGAGTTTTAGGAATGAATATATTACCATGGAAGATATTGCAGTTGCGAAGAATTATTTGACCGAAAAAGAAATAAATCAGTTGAATCTAATCGTATCGCTCTATATTGATTTTGCAGATTTGCAAGCTTCCAGTGGGCGATTAATGAAAATGCAAGATTGGATCAAAAAATTAGATGAATTTTTGATTATTTCTGAAAAAAATCTTTTGCATTCAGCTGGCAAAGTAAGCGCAAAAGAGGCACAACAAAAAGCACTTATTGAATATTAAAAGTATCGTCAAAATGAAGATAAAAATTATATTTCAGATTTTGATAGGGAGGTGAAGAAATTAGTAGAAAAGAAAAAGGTGTAGAATTAAGGAATAGAAGATGATAAAAATGAGAAACAAAAAAAATAAATTGAAACCGTATTTAACAGGGATTATCCTTTTCTTCTCAATAACTTTGTTATTGGTTTTGACGGCGGGGAATGCGCAGGCTGACAATTGATAAAACAGCCAATTTTTGCTATAATAAAGTCAGTTAAAATTAGGAAATTATAATTAACTCATTCAAAATATTATGAAAAATCTACACAAACAAAAAAAGACCATAATTTACTCGATTACACTTCTGGCGATAGTAAGTCTTTCTTTTTTGACCTATAACTTCATCGCCAAAGGTGCCACCTATGGTTGGCTTCAGGCGAGTTGGTCGGGCGGGGCGGACACGGGGGCGGTGGCTACTCACACGGATAATCAGTCAGGATGGACAAAGTTTTTTTCGAAGGATTCGAATGCTGAGATAACGGGGGAGGGGAAAATTACGATGACGACTGGGACACAGGATGTTTTGGAAGCCAGCTCGGCGGAATTTGCGCAAGGAAGTTTTAGCAATGTCAATATCACCATCAACAACAGCGCGGATGAGATGAAATTTTCATGGACTTGCGGAACAAACAAAGTGATTGATTCGGCGGGGAATTCCTATTCGACCGTTCTCATCGGCACTCAGTGTTGGATGGCTTCTAATTTGAACATCGGAACAAGAATTGCGGGGACATCAAATCAAACGAACAATTCTACCATTGAAAAATATTGCTACAACAATCTGGACGCTAATTGCACCACTTATGGGGGACTCTATCAATGGGATGAAATGATGCAATACACTGAAATTGCAGGCACGCAAGGAATTTGTCCTGTTGGTTGGCACATTCCGACTGACGCCCAACAACATATTTTAGATGATTATTTATCTCCCAGTGCTTGCGACCCAAATCGAGTTAATCTTTGGAGTTGTGATCCAGCTGGAACAGCTCTTAAGTCCGGTGGTTCCTCCGGATTTAATGGCTTGCTTGCCGGCTACCGCAGTACCGATGGTTCCTTCGCTAGTCTCAGCACGAGCGCGTTCTTCTGGTCTTCTACGGTGTCTGGCAGTAATGCTTGGACTCGGGTTCTGAGTAGCACGAATGCCACGGTCTATCGGTATGAGTATGACCAGGCGTACGGGTTTTCTGTTCGCTGCCTCAAGGATTAATTCATTTGATTATTTGAATTTATTTGTTTTATTTTCTTCCGCCGTTAGGCGGTCGGGATAAAATTAACAAGGTTTATGATTTATTCCAGCCTGCCAGTTCACAAAGCCAGTTATGAGTTGCTTTTGGAAATATTTATTTTTTCCAAAGATTTATCACGAGAATATAAATATACGATTGGGCAAGATTTGAAAAAAGACACGATTGATTTGCTCGTGGGAATCTATCGAGCCAATAGAGTTTATGATAAGAAAGAAATTATAATTGAATCGAGAGAAAAATTGGAAATGATTAGATTGTATGTCAGAATTCTTCATGATTTGAAAGAAATCAGCATCAAGAAATTCACGCACATTAATTTGAAAATAGAAAATGTTTCCAAACAACTGACAGGCTGGCAAAAAAGCCAAAAGTGATTTTTGGGCCGGAATTATTTTTGTCAAAATGGTGAAAATAAGTGAGCCTAAAAATCAATCCAACAGTCCTCTGGCAAAAAATGCCAGGAATGCAAAAAATTCAATTTATCCGGCAGGATGATTTGAACAACAAGCGACTGTTAGGGCTTGCCGGCAACCGCAATACCGATGGTTCCTTCGCTAATCTCAGCACGAACGCGAACTTCTGGTCTTCTACGGTGTCTGGCAGTAATGCTTGGAATCGGAATCTGAATAGCACGAATGCCACGGTCAATCGGAATGAGAATGACCAGGCGAACGGGTTTTCTGTTCGATGCCTCAAGGATTGGTCTGTTTCGCGAAACATATTTCCCTCCATTATTAAAAATGGAGGGAATAGCGAGATTATTAAAAAAATTATGAATGAAAAATTATTAGAAGATTTATTCCAAGCCTATTTCGATGCTCGAAAAAACAAACGGAAAACTTTCAGTGCCTTGAAATTTGAAGAAAGGTTTGAAGAAAATATTTTCAAATTATACGAGGAAATTGTTTCCGGTCGATATCAACCGGGGAGAAGCATTTGTTTTGTGGTGGATCGTCCGATAAAAAGAGAAATTTTCGCCGCCGATTTTCGGGACAGAATTGTTCATCATTTTATCTATAACTACATCAACCCAATTTTTGAAAAACATTTCATCTATGATTCATACAGTTGTCGGAATGGCAAAGGAGTGCGTTGCGGGATAAGAAGAGTGGATCATTTCATTCGTTCTTGTTCGCAAAATTATAAAAAGGATTGCTATATTTTGAAATTGGATATTAGTGGATATTTTATGTCAATTAATAAGGATATTTTGTATAATCAAGTGAAAAAAAGACTACTTTTGCAAAAAGAAAAAACCGGATTGGATTTTGATTTTAATCTTGTTTTGGGTCTTCTCCAAAAAACAATTTATAGTGACCCAACTAAGAATTGCAAAATCAAAGGCAAATCCAGTGATTGGGATAATTTGCCGAAATCGAAGTCACTTTTCCATTGCGAGAAGAACAGCGGATTGCCGATTGGCAATTTGACCTCACAACTTTTCGGCAATGTTTATTTGAATGATCTGGATTATTTCGTGAGCTATGTTTTGAAATGCAAATATTATGGCCGATATGTGGATGATTTTGTCATTATTCACCAAAGCAAAGATTTCTTGAAAAAAATAATTTTGTCAATCAGAGAATATATTCTGAAAAATTTACTACTAAAACTTCATCCGAGAAAAATTTATCTGCAACATTTTTCCAAAGGAGTTGATTTCTTAGGAGTATATTTGAAACCGTTTAGAATTTATATAAAAAATAAAAACAAGGGCAATGCCAGAAAGAAAATTGCGGTGTGGAATGAGCATCTTTTGCGGAAAAATAATGTTTTAAACCGAGAAGAAGCGGAAAGTTTTTTGTCATTTATCAATTCAATATTGGGAATGATGAAACACTATAATTCATATAATTTGCGAAAAAAGATTCTCACCAAGGAGTTTTCCATCCTTTTCTATAATTATTTTTATATTGATTTCAAATATTGCCGGATGTTCAAAAGAGAAAACAAGATTTTTGCCTTTAATTTTATTGAAAAGGCAGTAGAATGAAAAAAAACAGAAAAAAATTACGAACAAATAAGGATTATTCAAAGAATTTAAAATGAAAAAGATATTAATATACAAATTAAAATCAATTTTTTCAACAGCATTATTTTGTTTGGCGGTTTTTATGTTTTTTATTTTTGGAACAAAAGGCGTTTTTGCAGCCACTTATGAAGAAACTTTCACTTCGCAAATTTTGGACAATGATTATCTGGTTCAATATGGCAATGCCAGTTGGAATGCGGACACGACCTCTGCCGGAACTTCCGTGGTGGTCAAAGTGCGAACGGATTCATCTTTTGATATGAGCGGGGCGACGGCGTGGGCGAGTTGCACAGCAATAGTTAGCGGAAGTGATATTTCCACTAATAATTGCGTAGCGGACGGTGAAAGGTATTTGCAATATCAAATTACTCTTGGAACAAATAATCCAAATCTGACACCAACTTTTTATGATATAAATTTTCAAACAAATGTTTCCACTTTGATTTCTTCTGTTTTTGATTCGCAAGATTCAAGAAACACTTTGCAGGGTTTTGATTGGACTGAAAGTTTGAATGGGGGAAATGTGCTTTTTCAAATTCGCACTTCGCCTGACGGAAGCAGTTGGACAAATTGGTGCGGACCGGACAACGCGGGGGCGGGATGCAATCGCGAAAGTTTTTTCACGGATTTCTCCGGCAGTGAAACAATTGATGCGATATTCCAAGACAATGCCAGCGATCGTTATTTTCAATATAAAGCAATTTTAGTTTCCGATTCCATCGGTGGCAATAGTTTGCCTGAGATTTCAAGAGTCAATTTTGATTATGATTTGCCGACAACTTCCATAAGAACTTATCAAGAAACATATACCAGCAAAAGTTATACTTCATCTCTGACTGGCTATAGTCAAATAAGTTGGAATGATAATATTTTGCCAAATACTTCTCTTTCGGTGAAAGTGCGGACTGATTCCAATTTAGACATGAGCACTGCGCCTCTTTGGTCAACTTGTGCTTTAGTTTCTAATAATGTCGACATATCTTCTAATAATTGCGTGGATGATGGCGAGCAATATATTCAATATCAAGTCACTTTAGGAACGGACAACACGAATGTGACGCCAACTTTTTATGATATGCATATTTATACGGAAGACTTGGCTAATTTGATTTCCTCCCCATTCAACTCCACCGCTCCCGACAACGCTCTGGGCAGAGTGAGTTGGATTGAAGATTCAACATTACCCAACGGAGCCCAAGTCGCTTTGTCTTTGCGCAGTGCTTCCAGTCTGGCCAATCTTTCAAGTGCTGTTTGGACGCAAGTCGCAGTTTCCAATGGATCTGGAATTACCCAAGGATGTTCTCGAGAAAACGGAACAGTCGATTGTGACAGTTCCGTCATTCCTGCCGGAATGAAAGACGCAGTAGGTGATCAATATTTTCAATACAAAATGGAACTTTCTGCTTCCAATGGAATTTCTCCAACTGTTTCCCAAGTTCAAATCACCTATGTCGTCAACGGCGCTCCAGAAGTACAAGCTGTTTCGGCTGTGCCTAATTCTTCTGGCAATGTTGACATTCTCTATGAAACTAAAGATCCTGATACATTATCTGGCACAGTCACTCGTGGTTTTGTTACTCCGAGTTTCCAATATTCCCTAGACGGTGGAACTTCTTGGAATAACACGACCGCTAATTGCTTTTTGGGAGCAGAAGATCTTGTCGACAAAGCAGTCAATCAAGACACCTTCACTCAGTATGGTGCTACTTGGGATCCAAGTTGCGAAGCTGGTATCTCTACTACTAAATACGAAACTGATGCCCAAATCAAAGTTATCGTCAACGACAACGAAGCCGCCAATAGTACTGATGAAATGGCTTCGACTAACTTTACCCTCGATACTAAACCCCCTGTCATTTCCAACCTCACCCTCAACGCTTCTACTTCTCCAGCTGAAATCGAAATCATCTCCACCGACGATTCTACCTATCAAATGAAACTCGCTCAAGGAGAAGACCAACAAGATTGTGAAACTAATCTTACTACCACTAACTACGAATCCTACAACTCCACCCCCACCATAACTCCAAACCAAGACCCTTCCACCATCTGTCTCCAACTCCAAGACCAATACGGCAACACTTCCACTATCTCTCACACCGACTCTCCAGAAACTCCGACTGCTATGATGATTCAAGACACCACTAACGTCCAAGTTACTCCTAACGAATTTAGGCTCTTTGCCGCTTGGAAAATATCCACCGATCCAGACTTCTCTAAATACGAACTCTATCGTTCTCCAGACAACGAAAACTTTACTAAAATATTTGAAACTTTCACTCAATCTACCAACTCCTATCCTGACAACACTGTCGTAGGAGATCAACTCTACTACTATAAAGTCAAAACTATCGATTCCAACAACAACCAATCATATTATTCCGAAACTGTCCAAGCTAAAGCTAATGGTATCCAAGACTTTGGCGAAGGAGGGGGAGGAGAAAGTACTGCTCCACCCATCATCGATAATGTCCAAATCAACAACATCTACACCTCCCAAGCCACCATCACTTGGAATACTGATATCTTCTCCAACTCCACTGTCGGTTATTACGCTGTCCCTCCAGCTACCCAGTGTCTCACTGCTCCCTGTTCTTTCACCACCGAAATTGGCTCTGATACGATGTATGACAACCAAGAATCTGGCCACTATGGTCCTCATACCATTGTCCTTTCCAATCTCACCCCTGATACTGACTACTACTTCCAAGTTAAATCTATGGGAGTCAACCAAATCACTGCCACTAACGACAACACCACTCATCTTGGTTATCACTTCAAAACTCTCCCTGGACCAAAGATTATCCAAAATTCTGTCACAGTTTCCAAAACTACTAACACCAGCGTCACCATTAACTGGCAAACAGATACAGATGCCTCTTCCAGTGTCACCTATTCCACCTCCGCTGATATGTCTGACCCCGCTAACTTTCAAGGAACCAACCAAGACTCCACTAATCATGAAGTAGTCATCAACAATCTCACTCAAGGCACCAAATACTATTTCTTCGTAGAGTCCACTCACAACGATGACACCGCTACTGACAATAATGAATATCCTCTTAACAGTTATTACTCTTTCACCACCACCCAAGATCTCACCCCACCAACCATTACCTTTGATCCAGACACTGACATCTCCAAAACTACCACTACCGCTAAAATTAACTTTACTACCAGTGAACAATCAACTTCTACTTTGGAATATGGATTAGACACTGATTACGGCACAGAACTCACCTCAGATAATCTCAACATCAACCAAGTCTTTGATCTTGAAGATCTCACCCCCAACACCACCTATCATTTCAAAATTACCGCTACTGATGAAAACTCTAATCTAAATAGTAATAGTAATACTGATTATACTTTTACCACTAACTCAGTAGAAACTCCGGATGAAACTGGACCAACTATTTCAGATGTAATTGTGAGTGGGATTACTTACAATAGTGCGGTCATTAGGTGGGTGACGGATCAAGTCAGTAATTCGTTGGTGGATTATGGGGAGACGAATAGTTATGGGAAAATTCAAGGTGGAGATTTTGATAATCCTGTTACTGTACATGAAGTTTTATTAAATGGTTTAAATTCAGTGACGACATACTATTACAAAGTAGCTTCATATGATGCCGACAATAATCTTTCCACCCAAAACAAAGACGATTCAAATAATCTATTAACCTTCACCACCCCCTCCCCAACTTCCGACTCTGAC
>DMWY01000023.1 GCA_003483065.1 Candidatus Moraniibacteriota bacterium
TTTATTTCGCAAGAGGTCTAATATCCAAAGCAACTGGGGTCGGTCTTTTTCGATAAATTGGGAACATTTTTCCTTTTTCTCGCATCCTTCAATTGCCAACATGGGCATTGATGTTTTCTTGGCAATTTTTATCATTTCGGCTGTTGTGGTGGTCTATAGAAAGTTGTCGCCACTCTATGCAATTTTTATGTCCACTACGCTTATCGCTGCTTTTACTTCTGGCACGCTAATGAGCGTGGGACGTTACAGCTTAGTGATGTTTCCACTTTTCATCCTGCTTGCGAGTATAAGAAACAAAACGATTCAGTTCGCCTGGATTTTCGCCTCGACTCTTTTTTTGGCGCTAGATATAATTCTATTTGTGAATAACTATTGGGCAGGATAAGCGCGCTTCTTATATTTAAAAAGCTGTGATATAGTGATAAAAGCTAGATTTTAGTATAAATTATTAAACTTAAATATATGTTAGATATAAAATTCATCAGGGAAAATGCGGACAAAATTAAGGAAGCAATTAAGAATAAAAACATCGATTTAGATTTGGATGGACTTTTGGAAACGGATGGAGAAAGAGTGAGAGCCTTGCAATATATTGAAGAATTGAACGCAGAAAAAAACGTGCTCAATGATTTGATTCAAAAATCGCAAGGGGACGAGCGAAAAACTTTGATTGAACAAGGAAAAGCGGTTAAGGAAAAAATGGCAATTGCAGAACCGGAATATTTGGAAATAAAAAAACATTTTGATGATTTGATGGTGAAGGTGCCAGTAATTCCAGCTGAGGATGTGCCGGTCGGAAAAAGTGAAAAAGAAAATGTAGAAATTTACACTTGGGGAGAAATTCCAAAATTTGATTTTGAAATAAAAGATCATATTCAACTGGGAAAAGATTTGGATATCTTAGATTTAGAAAGAGGCGCGAAAGTTTCCGGTTATCGCGGGTATTATGTGAAAAATGAAGGTGTGAGTTTGATGATGGGATTTATGATGTATGCTTTGCAAAAAATGATATCAAAAGGATATTCTCCAATGATTGTTCCAACTCTAGTCAAGGAATTCCCATTGTTTGGTAGCGGATATTTCAAAGGCAAGGAATACAATCCGGAAATTGATGAAATCTATCAAGTAGCTTCTTCAGACAAAGAAGCAGACGGAGAAATAAGTCGGGACAAAAAATTTCTTGTAGGCACAGCCGAGCCTTCACTTTTAGCATATCATTCTGGAGAAGTTTTAAAGGAAGAAGATTTACCAATGAAGCTTTGTGGATATTCCCAATGTTATCGTAGTGAGATTGGTAGTTATGGTAAAGATACAAAGGGATTGTACCGCGTGCATGAATTTATGAAAGTGGAACAAATTATTTTGTCTAAGGCTAACATTGAAGAATCTGATGCGTTGCAACAAGAGATGGTGGGAATTTCCAAAGAAATGCACGAAGAATTGGGCTTACCATATCGACAACTAAAAATTTGCACTGGGGATATGAGCGCGGGGAAATATAAAATGTTTGATATTGAAGCTTGGATTCCTAGTCGAAATGGCTATGGCGAAACCGGATCAGCTTCCAATTTTTTAGATTGGCAATCAAGAAGATTGAATGTGAAATATGTCGACAAAAACGGAGAGAAAAAATATATTTATATGTTAAACAATACTGCCCTTGCATCACCTCGAACCTTCATCTCAATCATCGAAAACTACCAGCAAGCCGATGGCTCAGTTCTGATTCCGGAAGTTCTGAAAAAATATATGCCGGAGGGGATGGAGAGAATAATTAGAAAGTAGGAAGATATTGACTATGCTAAAATTGATAAAAATCATTCACACAATAATCTGGACAATCATGGTGGCGGCTACTTTTTATATTTTCTATGCTGGTGTCACTAATACTTTCAATTTAATTTTATATATCTCCATCGTTTTGCTTGTTATAGAAACAGCGGTTCTCTTGCTAAATAAATGGACTTGTCCGCTGACTCCTCTGGCGAGAAAATATGATATTGGGAAGAAGGATAATTTTGATATCTATCTGCCAAATTGGTTGGCGAAATATAACAAGATAATTTTCGGAGCAATTTTTGTGACAGGTATGATCTTAGTGATTATTAATTGGATGAGAATTTTATGATTCAACAAAGAAAAATAATTTTGGCTTCGCGGTCGCCGAGAAGAAAAGCTCTTTTGGAGCAAGTTGGTCTCGAGTTTGAGATTCGCGAAAGTGAATATGAGGAAGATATGACGGCAATGAGTGATCCATATGAGCTGGTGAAATTTTTGGCGCGGAAAAAAGGGGAGGATGTTGCCAAACACTATGAAGACGCGATTATAATCAGTGGGGACACTTTCACAATTTTTGAAGGAAAATTTATCGGTAAACCGAAAGACGAAGAGGATGCCTTTCGAACGCTCAGAAATTTTTCCGGAAAGATGCATGAAATTGTCAGTGGTTTTGCGATTATTGATACGAAAAACAAAATTGTGGTCAATGATTTTGGGAAAGCTTTTGTGAAATTTAAGGATTTAACCGAAGAAGAAATCGCAGATTATACGGCGACAAAAGAGCCATTATCAAGAGGCGGATCTTATGGTATGATGGAATTAGGAGCGGTTCTAATTGAAAGCATTGAAGGAGATTTCTATTCGGTGATAGGCTTGCCCCTCAACAAAATTTATCCAGAATTGAAAAAAATGGGCGTGGATATTTTGAAGATGAAAAAAGTGTAGATTAAATACACCTCACCCCAGCCCTCTCCTTGTTAAGGAGAGGGAGTAAAAGGAAAAAATAATAAATTAATTTAAAATAAAATGAGAAAACTAAAAATTGTCGCGATGGCGATGGGGATTCTGCTTTTAGCAGGATGTGAAAATAAGCCGGCGGATAAGGCTGGTGAAGTAGGAAAAGAAAACAAAAGTGATGTCACGACAGAAACAAAAGCTGAAAAGGGTGGAGTGATTAGTTCAATCAAAGATGCAATGGGACTGGGAAAAGAAATGAAATGCGCATATAAATTCAAAGGCGAGGCAGGAGACATAACTTCGACAGCTTATGTTAACGGAAAAAAATATAAAGCTGAATCAACTGTAATGGGGAAAAAACAAATTGTGATTTTTGACGAAACAGCTATGTATTCTTGGGCGGAGGGAGAGAAAACCGGAATGAAAATGACAAAAACTTGCATGGAAGAAATGGAAAAAAATATCCCAAAGACACAGGGCGGACAAGAGCCAGCATCAGATTCTATAAGCGATGAAGAATTTTTTGAAAATTCTACAGATGTTTCTTGTATGCCATATTCCGGCGCTGATTTTTCTGTTCCAAAAGACATCACCTTTGCCGACCAATGTGAAATGTTGAAAAATATTATGAATAATAGTATGCCAGCTGGAGCTAATATTCCAAGCGGGGTAAATATTCCCCAATTACCGTAAGCGTATAAATTAAATTTTCAACCATTCAACCATATATGGAAGAAAAAAAAGAAAAAAAAAGTCTAAAATTTCCAGAAGGTTTTTTGTGGGGCACGGCGACTTCTTCCTATCAGGTTGAAGGGAATAATTCTAATACTGATTGGTGGGAATGGGAGAAGCGCGGAAAAGCCAAGGACGAGTCTGGAACGGCGTGTGATTATTATAATCGGTTCAAAACCGATCATGATTTTTTGACTGAGCTTGGTTGCAACGCTTATCGTCTTTCAATTGAGTGGAGTCGAGTTGAACCCGAGGAAGGAATTTTTTCTGAAAAAGAATTCGCGCATTATCGCGAAGTCCTTAAAGACCTAAAGAGTAGAAACATAAAAACGCAAGTGACATTGTGGTGGTGGGTGAGCCCGCTGTGGTTTTCAAAGAATTATGGATTTCACAATAAAAAATCCGTGGAACTTTTTACGCGCTATGTGCAAAAAGTGGTGGATGAGCTCGGAGATTTAATTGATCTCTATCAAGTTTTCAATGAGCCAATGGTTCCGCTGGGACAAGGATATTTAGGCGGTGTATTTCCTCCTGGGTATAAAAATCCATTCAAATTCTTTCGAGCATTGAACAATGTGGCTGATTCGCACAAAAAATCCTATCGAATTATCAAAGAAAAATATCCAAGCGTGCCAGTTGGCGTCAGCTATTTATATAATTGGTATGAATCAGAAAATCTAGGTTTTTTAGTGACGATTATAAATCGCCTAGCAAAGTGGTATCGAGTTGATTTGATTGATAATAAAATCAAAGAAAGTTTGGACTTTGTGGCGATTCAATATTATCGCTTAGGTAGGATTAAATTTGATTGGAAAAATATCAAAATGGATTCAAAAAATCAGGTTTATCTTGGTTTCACGATTGAAAAAAATGAGAAAAATTTGATGAAATGGATAACTTATCCGCAAGGTTTGTATAAAGTTCTCAAAGAGGTGAAAAAAAAGCATAACTTGCCAATTTATATTACCGAAAATGGTGTGCCAACTGATACTGGACTGGACGACGAAGAGCGTATTGTTTTTATTGAGGAACATTTGAAATTTGTGCATAAAGCTATTTCGGAAGGCGTGGATGTGCGTGGATACAATCATTGGTCGCTTCTAGACAATTTCGAATGGCTATATGGCTATGAGCCTCGCTTTGGACTAATCGAAATTGATTTTAACACGCTGGAGCGAAAACCTAGAAAGAGTTTTTATGAATATGGGAAGATTTGTAAGAGTAATGAAATTGAGGGTTAAAAACCAAAATTTGACCTAATACTGATAGATGGTATAATGTGTTTATGAGAATCACTAAATGCGATATTTGCAAAAAATCTTTAAGTAAAACCGGAAACGAAGTCAATGTTTCAGTCGGAGGATTTTTTCCTAGTTTTGATATTTGTGGCAATTGTGCTAAACCAATATTAAAATTTCTTAGTAATAAAAAATTGATTAAAAAAAATGAAAAACGAAGAAAATAAAAAATACGAAACTATTCTATTGGAACGCTTAGAGAATAAGATTGATGCAATTATTGAAGGGCAAAAAATAACAGATACTAAAGTTGATTCACTGGAAACCAAAGTTGATTTGCTGGTGGAGGATATGGATGAAGTAAAAGCTAGATTAGTTAATGTGGAAGACGAAGTAAAAGAGATTAATATTAAGCTGGATAACAAGGTGGATAATGTCGTAATTGAAAACCACGAAAAACGCCTAATTAAGCTGGAAAAAATGTCATTGGTGAAGGTATGAAAAATAGGCTTGACAGGATTTATAAATTTGTATAATATAGACAGTACGAGTTGCATATAATTATTAAGTCCAAAAAGGCACAATAATTTAACTCAAAAAATTACTTTAAAATTCGGGTGAAAACAAAGATACATCTTTGTGCATTATTCTATTGGTGTGCGGAGATGTGTTTTTTGTTCCCGCCTCTCGCCTCATCGGCGAGTAGCCGGAGAGGCTACACCGGCGGGCAAGCATAAGACAAGAACTTTAACAATTTAATTAATCACAATTTTTTGCGATTAGTCCTCGTTCTGTCGCTTTCGGGCGACGGGACAACAATTGAGTCTATTCAAATAAAAGAAATTTTTTCTTTATAATAGAGTTTCGGTTTTTTTAGCCCGCCTCATCGGCGGACTCAAAAAAATTCGTAAACTCATTTTTTTGAGAGTTTGATCCTGGCTCAGGATGAACGCTGGCGGCGTGGATAAGGCATGCAAGTCGAGAGGGTTAGACCCTCGGCAAACGGGTTAGTAATACATAGGAACGTACCCTCAAGTCGTGAATAATCCAGAGAAATCTGGAATAATACACGATAATCTCTACGGAGTAAAGATTTATCGCTTGAGGAGCGGCCTGTGTCCTATCAGCTAGTTGGTAAGGTAATGGCTTACCAAGGCTATGACGGGTAGGGGGCGTGAGAGCGTGATCCCCAACATTGGAACTGAGACACTGTCCAAACACCTACGGGTGGCTGCAGTCGAGAATATTCCACAATGGGCGAAAGCCTGATGGAGCGACGCCGCGTGCGGGAAGAAGACCCTTGGGTTGTAAACCGCTTTTGTAAGGGAAGAATCCCACACCTTTTGGTTTTTTTGATATGAAAAAATTCAAAAAGGCTTTTTAGAAAAGAGCCAAAAGGCGTGGGATGACGGTACCTTGCGAATAAGAGGTTGCTAACTCTGTGCCAGCAGCAGCGGTAATACAGAGACCTCAAGCGTTATCCGGATTTATTGGGCGTAAAGAGCATGTAGGCGGATATATTAGTCAGATGTCAAATCTTCGAGCTCAACTCGAAAACTGCATTTGAAACGGTATATCTTGAGGAAGTGAGAGATCAATGGAACGTATGGTGTAGCAGTGAAATGCGTTGATATCATACGGAACACCAAAGGCGAAGGCATTTGATTGGCACTTTTCTGACGCTGAGATGCGAAAGCGTGGGTAGCGAATGGGATTAGATACCCCAGTAGTCCACGCCGTAAACGATGCATACTTGGTATTACGAGAATCGACCCTCGTAGTGTCGTAGCTAACGCGTTAAGTATGCCGCCTGGGAAGTACGAGCGCAAGCTTAAAACTCAAAGGAATAGACGGGGATCCGCACAAGTGGTGGAGCATGTGGTTTAATTCGACGACAAGCGAGGAACCTCACCAGGGCTTGAAACTATACTGCATTATGTAGAAATACATAAGCCTTCGAGGGTGTATAGCAGGCGTTGCACGGTCGTCGTCAGCTCGTGTCGTAAGATGTTCTGTTAAGTCAGGAAACGAGCGCAACCCCTATCGTGTGTTATTATGTCACACGAGACTGCCCAGAACTTTGCACATTAGTGTAAAGTAATGACCAATAACCAAGAAACAATAACCAAAATTTTGGAATTTGTATCTTGTATCTTGGAATTTACTTTGCGAACTATAGTGAGCAAAGTTCTGGGAGGAAGGCGGGGATGACGTCAGATCAGCGTGGCCCTTTGACGCCCTGGGCTACACACGTGCTACAATGGCCATTACAAAGGGTAGCCAAATCGCAAGATGGAGCTAATCCCATAAAGATGGTCTCAGTTCGGATTGAGGTCTGCAACTCGACCTCATGAAGCCGGAATCACTAGTAATCGTGAATCAGCCATGTCACGGTGAATACGTTCTCGGATCTTGTACTCACCGCCCGTCACACCAAGAGAGTCGGTAACACCGGAAGACCCCGAATCAAATCGGGGGCCAGGGTGGGATCGATGATAAGGGTGAAGTCGTAACAAGGCATCGGTAGCGGAAGCTGTCGATGGATCACCTCCTTTCTAGGGAGAACTGATGAAATTCCAGAGTATTGCATCCGCCAGCTGGCGGAAAAGACAATAGGCCTCAAAACCGTTGTTGTGCAGTATGGATTTCATCCGACGGTCGACCTTTGGATTTATTCAAGGGAACGTCAATGCCAATCAGAGCTATATGAATCTGAAGTGTATTTTAGTACAGTACACGTTTAGACTTTGGACTAATCGCAAAAAATTATGATACAAAAAAACAAAAATACTCGATCAGAGTGTTTTTTTGCTTTTTTGTTTCTTTGTTTTTTAAACCGCAATCCGCAACGTCGGATTGCATAACATTAACAATAAAATAAGGAGTTGAAAAAAGTGGAAAGAAGACAACCAAAATTTTGCAGAAAAATGTTTATTCTGATTGTTATTTTTACTGTCAGTTTATTGGCAAATAATACCAAATTAACTTAATCT
>DMWY01000019.1 GCA_003483065.1 Candidatus Moraniibacteriota bacterium
TTTATTTCGCAAGAGGTCTATTATAATTCATTGATATGTTTTAAGTATACTTAAAACTATTCAAAAGGTTAAGATCTTGCTTCCATCGCTTATCCCCCACCCAAAAATTATTATTTCTAATAGTATACAGTAATTGCACACTATTAGAAATAGGGTGTCAAGCATTATTTTAATTTATAATAAGTTCCTTTAATTCTAGTCTTATCTTAGACGATTATTAGACGATTGAATGTTTATTTTTTGCTTCGATAGGCCAGTGTGATTTTTGCCAGACTCAAAATGACAAAGAGCGCGCCCATCCAGATGGAAACCAATTCTTTGCTGGGACCGCCAAAGGACAGTATCCCTTCAGAATGGCTTGGGGTTATGATGATCGCAAGAATAGAAAGAACTATCCAAACTCCGGCAAAGCGAAGCCATTTGAGGAAAATTTTGTCGTTGATGAAGAAAAGGAAAGGAGAAATGATAAGTAAAAATATAGAAAAAATAACAGCTGGTTCGATAAGCACTAACCGGTATTGATCAAATAAACATTCTGGGTTATATAAAGAAAAACAAAGATAATTATCATAAAACCATCCCAAAAATAGTATGCTTCCACTCAAAAGAAATGTTGCAATTCTCCACCAATAAGTTTTTGTCTTCATATTTTTTTCTTAATTTATTATAAACTATTTTTTATCCACCTTAAATCTTCAACGATAATATTTTTTATCGTCGCGTCATAATTCTTTTTGTCTTTTTCAATTCTTCTGATCATAGAGTTGATTTGCCGGTCTATCTCCCGCTCAATCAGCGTTATCAAGAGCTTCTTTGTTTTTTTGTTCAAAAACGGATTGATTTTGATCATTTGCAAAAGTTTGATTTCATTTTGAATCAGTTTAGCTTCCGCCAGCAATTTGTTTTTTTCGGCTTTGTTCTTGATTAGTTTTGCTTGATAATATTTTTCCACATTGCTTTGGAAAATGACAAGGTTCATTTCGACTGAAAATTCTGTTTCTTTTTCCGATTCATTGCCCGCTTCATCCACTGCGGATATTTTTAGCTTATGCTTTCCTGGAACAAGTCTTGAGAGATCAAGCATTTTCGAAGAAATTTTTTCATTATCCAGATATATTTCCGTTGCAATGTTTTCCGGCGCTGAAATATTATCACTGACTGAAAAAGCGATTTCCAAATTTGCATCTCCTGGATAGGTTTTGTTTTGCGGGCTGGAGATTGTTATTTCTGGCGAAATTTCATCACTGTTTAGTGTCGCTTCACCATTAGGCACAGGTACTACTGAATAATCAACTTGTTCATCCCCGTCAAAATCAACTTGAAGTTCTGAAAGATTGACTAGTCCTGCTTCAGAAATTTCCAACTTAGCATTAGTATCTTTTGAAGCCGGAAGATTGACAAAAGAAGTGTGCGAAATAATTTCTTCACCTGCTTCGACAAGAGCGACTTCTTCCAGCTTGAGTGTATAGGCTCCGCTGTCATAGCCTTCGAGTTCAATTCTAATTTTTTCTCCCTCAGAAAAACCAACATATTTTCGCTCACCAAATTGTTGGTAATAACTATTAGGAATTTCTTCTTCAAAAATTATTTTCTTATTACCATTTTCATCCATAATTTCTTTTGGTCCGGTATGATTGTTGTTTTCATCATACAAATGAACATCCAGTGGTGAATGGAGCGACATTCGAATGCGCGGTTTGGCATTGTCATAATCTTCCGGTCGAGAAGTGTGAATATATTCAGGGAGTGAAGAAGTTACTTTATTAGAAATAATATTTTCAATAAAAGTTTGTAAGGATTGGAATTCTAAAATATCACCATGACTTCTTCCGTTTGTAAATATTTTATTGCTTCTATACAAATCAACCCAATATTTTTCCACATTATTTTCTTTTTCCTGTATCATCAGCGCGCTAGGAACAGTCACCACTTCATCCCCATCCACCGTCCAATTTGGTTCATAAATCGGCTCATACTCACCTGCTCCGGTGCAAGATGGCAATTTTCCGCTCACAGGATAGCAAGTGACTTTTTCTTTTTGGGAATATTTAACTCCGCTTATAGTGTCTAATCCCCAACCGGCAATTTGAATCACTTTCACATTTTCCGGCGGTTCCCAAGAATCTAAACTTTCGTGAGACCATACTGCTTGTTCCAAAAGATTTTCGCGAAGAATATTTTCCTTTTCTATGTCTTCCTCGGCCGGATCTTCTCTTTCATCAAGCTTTCCAGTCAAAAAATGCTGAAATTTTTCAAACTCCCCTTTCCCGATGCTTTCGCCATAAGCCTCTTTGAAAATTTTATACGGCGTTTCAAGGGATGAATCCACCGCCGAAAAATCAATCAGTGGTTCTTCCAAACGATTGAAATATTCTTCTGATGGCAAAAGCCCGTAGGCTCCCGGCATATTTTCCACTAATTTTCTGGCTTCTGAGCGACTCATAAGTGATCCTAGCGCTAACTCTTCGTCATATCCATATAGCAAAGAAAGAATTGACATTGGAGTGCCCATCTGGGGAGAACCGACAAAAATAATCTTGTCCACTACTTCCTCCATGCCTATTTCTTCCAATTTTTGCATTATGTTTTTAGCTAGAAGACCGCCATTTGAATGTGCAATGATGGTTATTTTTCTGTTTTGAGAAGACATCACTAGATTTTCAACTTCCTGCATAACTTCGACATCTGCCACATCTTTTCGCCAATCATAAGCGAGAAGATTATAATCATTGATATCCCGCTTTTCCTTGAGATCCTCCAATTTTTCCGCCAAAGATTTATAGATATTCTCACCCGTAAATGGAAGTTCTTCAATGACTCCTTGGGCATAAACATCTTCAAGACTATCTCCATTTTCATCCAGAGCCAATTCCGACACATCGTCTCCAAAATAATTCGGTGGCCATAATTGATCTACTCCCGAAGCTCCGTTTTTGTGCAAGTAGCTGGCTTTTATCCCCGGTAAAAACAAAACATTAGCATTGCCATCAGGAAACAACGCCCAGCGAGTTGAACTAAAACGATCGAAAGAGCAACTGATCAACATTTCTCCTTCCTTACCATCATAGAGACTCAATTTCGGACCATCTGAACTACCGTACCAATTATTTTCCAAGATAACCATATCCAAAAGATTGGGATTGAAATTTATCTGTGGACCATAGATGTTGGAAACGACTGCTATATTATTGACATTATTTTCAAAATTTGAATTGATGATTTTCAAGCTATCATTTTGATTTTCATTTTCCACTCTCAAATCAACTTCTACATCCATTCCTAAATTATATGAAAACTGGCAGTTTTCCATCCGCATTTTTCCACCCTTGAAACCTAGGGCTGGCTCTCCATAATCATCCGCAAAAGCAGTGCTTATAACAGAACGAAAGATATTCTGAAAAGCTGGACAAATATCTCCAACACATCCGCTACTGGATGGACTCAATCCACCATTAGATATTTTCACATAATTAAAAATTGATTCAGGAGGAGAAACTTCTCCATTCTCATCGTAAATATTATTTCCGAAATAAATCAATCTGCTTCGATAGCCTTCTGAGCGTGAAATATATATTGGATTTTCTTTTGTTCCATTGGCAATAATCCGACCACCCAAAACAGAAATTTGGGGGGATCCTCCTTGGCAGCTGGTTATGAATTCAATTTTCGCTCCCGGTTCAATAGTAAGAGTTGCTCCTTCATGTACATACACTGATTTACCAAGAACATGCACGCCTTTTTCCAACACGGCGTCCTCTCTAATTTCCCAAGTATAATCACTCTCCTCACATTCGACATATTCTTCTTCATCAATTTCATCCGCCGTTGTCAAGCGATATGTGCCGAAAGACAACACTATTATCGCCAATAAACCAAGAATCAAAACAAGGGGACTCCTAAATATTTTGTTTTTTGACATATTTGTTTGTTTTTAATTTTTATTAATTATTAAGATTATTTTTTTGCTTCAAAGCTTCTAATATTAGTTTATTATGCCTTATTTCTTAACTATTTTCCAATGCCCGCCCTTGTCCGGACCAATTCTCTCAAGTAGTCCTTTTTCCTTAAGTTCAGCTATATTATTTCTCACATTCTTCTCATTGATACTTACTTTCAGACTTAATTCTCTTTGGGTAATAGCTTTATTCCTATTTATTTCAAAAAGTATTTCTTTTTGATTTTTAGAAAGCCCTAAGTTTTCTAGGTCTTTTTCTAGGTCTTTTTCTAGGTCTTTTTCTAGGTCTTTTTCTAGGTCTTTAATCTCTCTTTTTTTGAAAGAAATAACAAAAGCCCCCGCTTTTTCGAAAAATTCAGGTAATTTATTGCCATTTTTCTCGCACTCCTCAATTATTCGTTGAAATCCCGTTCCCCAGCTTTCTACTAATTTAATTTGATGAAAAATTTCCACCAGCTTTTTATTCCTAGGAATGGAACGATTTCCTGAAAGGATATTTCTTATATCAATTTCCTTTGGCAAAAGTCCTGGACTCCAAATTTCAAGAGAATCATCAAATATCCTAATTTGAATATTCCCCGGATCATTATAATCCCGATGAATCAAAGCATTGATAACCGCTTCCCTAAGAGCAAGCAAAGGATAATCCCAGATTTCATCCCTCTTTGGCTTTCCTGTTATAACGAATTCCGTGTTGATATGCCTTTTGATAAAATCCATCACTTGATCTACGGAATGGATAATATTTCTATCAAATTCTTTTTCATCTAAAAATTTAGCCACGCTTCTGCCTTTGAATCTGGCCGCTTTTACGATAGCATTATAAATTTCAGTATTATTTTTTGCAAAACAAAGATGCCCGGCGTTTGTAATTTTATTTTTAGACACCAAATTAAGTTTCTTTAGAAAATCAACAGATGATACAGTTTTAAATTTATAATACTCTTTGTTTATTTTTTGAATAAGTTCATCATCGAGCGAAATTTTTTTGAGATCTTTTTCTACATACAGCTTGTCAAAATCGGATAATGCATATCTCTTGATCAATTCTCGTATTTCCGATTGCGACATTTTCTGGTTAGTTTTTCCAACTCGCACATAAGCTCTTTCAAAAGCGAAAACGGGTTTATTGTCAGATTCAGAAACTTCTATTTCCACAATTTCGCCAAGACCGAATGTTTTGACATTAATAGACGGATACAATATTGGATCAGTATGATTTTTTATTTTATTGGCAAAATCTTCAATCGTTCCTTTACCAATTTGGATGCCTACCGATCCGCCATTATCATCCAAGCCTATGATAACCTTACCGCCTTTTTTGTTAGCAAAAGCGCAAAGAGCAATTATAGCCTCTTTCCATTCAGAAAGAGAAGATTTTAATTCAATTTTTTCTGATTCCTTAATTTGCATAAAGTATTTTTATTTTTACCCTATGGAGTAATTGCATAATAAACCATGGGCTTTATATTATTAGATAAATTTAATTTTATTTTAATTATTTCTTGAGTCCGTACTCCATAGGGTGAATTTATTATATTACACCACGATATAAAAAAAGACGCGACCATTTTGCGTCTTTTATAATTATTATTATTTCTGCCGTCCCATCTCCCTCTTCAACTTCCCTGCCATATCAGTTTTTTCCCAAGTGAAATTTTCTTCGTTTCGGCCGAAATGTCCGTAGGCGGAAGTTTTTCGGTAGATTGGGCGCTTCAATTTTAAGGTGTCGGTGATAGCTTTTGGTCTGAAGTCAAAATATTTTTTGATTAGTTCGATGATTTTTGATTCATCAATTTTTGCGGTGCCAAAAGTATCGATGTAGATTCCTACGGGCTGGGCTACTCCAATCGCATAGGCTACTTGCAGTTGGCATTTTTTGGCTAGACCAGCTGCGACCACATTTTTGGCAACATAACGCGCCATATAGGCACCACTGCGATCAACTTTCGACGGATCTTTGCCAGAAAATGCACCGCCACCGTGCGGAGCCACTCCTCCATAGGTGTCCACAATAATTTTTCGTCCCGTAAGTCCGGCGTCTCCTGGAGGTCCGCCAATCACAAATCTTCCGGTTGGGTTGATGAAAATTTTAGTTTTTTTGTCCAACAAATTTTCCAAAACTGGTTCAATTACTTTTTCTCGAATATCCGCTCGCAGTTTTTTCAAACTTACTTTGTCGCTATGATGGGCTGAGATCACCACCGTTTCCACTCGCTTTGCAACACCATTTTCATATTCAATCGTCACCTGACTTTTTCCATCCGGTCGAAGGTATGGCAGAATGCCTTCTTTTCTAACTTGCGTGAGACGTTTAGTGAGTTTGTGCGCCAGAAGAATTGGCAAAGGCATGAGCTCTGGAGTTTCATCGGTGGCATAACCAATCATAAGACCTTGATCTCCTGCTCCTTGTTCCTTATATTCCCCCGCTTCTTCATCCACGCCCTGCGCGATGTCCGGACTTTGTTCGTGAAGCGTGATAACCACTCCCACATCATCTGCCGAAAAACCATATTCCGCTTTGTCGTAACCAATATCATGAAGCACCTCTCGTACTACTTGGTCAATGTTGACATAGGCCTTGGTTCTCGCTTCACCACCAACTAAAACTAACCCCGTTGTGCAAAAACATTCGATTCCTGCATGACTATCCTTGTCTTGCTTGAGCATTTCATCCAAAATTCCATCCGATATGCGATCGCAAACTTTGTCCGGATGACCTTCTGTCACTGACTCAGAAGTAATGAGTCTGATATTTTTTTTCGTTTCCATTTTTATAATTTTAATTAATTATTTTCTAAATTTACAATACCTATTTATTATACTTAATTACCAACTAAGAATCAAATGTAGGAAGAAGGTCCTTCGCGTTGCACGAAAGACCCCCTTGAAAAACATATTGAGATAATGGCTAATCCTTTTTAAGTAAAATCAATTCAGTAATCCATTTTCCCTCTTCCTTACTTATCCCAATAGCCACGACTTCATCTCCAATATTGGGAAAGTCTTTATTTTTAATGTTTTTTTTGCGATAAATTATATCGCCCTTAATACCGATATCTTTTCTCATTGGTCGCATAACGATATGATCCTTTTCAATGCCAGTTACTACACATCTGAGCATTTCAATTTTCTCACCTGCCGATAATTGCCTCTTTTCTTTTTTTTGTAGTTTCAAAAAAAGCACCTCCCCTCATTAATAAATTGTTAAAAGAACCATATTGAATAAAATTCAGAAGTTATATTATATATAAATATCTCTAAAAAGTCAAGCTGAGGATCACTGAGTTCAAGAAATCAACGCAATGGCTGATATGAGTTAAGATAGATAAATGAATACATACAAAAGACTTGGTCTTAGCGACCGCGAAGAGATTAGCAAAGGCATTTGGGCTAACGAGAGATT
>DMWY01000022.1 GCA_003483065.1 Candidatus Moraniibacteriota bacterium
GACCAACTTTCAGACATCATGTCCCAAATCCAAGATATGATCGACAACTACTATTTCACCGAAGCCGAAATCCAAGACGCTCTCTCTGGACTCTATTCTATCTCCATTACCAGTTCCGGACCATCCGTCGATATCGAAGACACCACCGCCACTTTCACTTGGACCACCAACCGACCTGCCATTGGAAAAATCTACTATTGGCAAGACACTGACAATGAGGACACAGCTACCTCCCAAGCCGAAAACATCACTATTGCCCGAACAGATCATGAGATAATCATCAAAAATCTTAACGCTAATACTAAATACAATTTCTACGCCTACTCCGAAGGTCTACTAAACTCCATCGCCCAATCAGATAACCAATCTTTCTCTACCGGAGACACTGCTAGTCTCTCTGGTATCTCCATCTCTAACCTCACTCTCAACTCTGCCGACATCAGCTGGACCACTACCGGCTCTATAGACTCATCAACTCTAGAATACGGAGAATCTATTAAATATGGCAATGAAAACAAAGGAAAAACTTCTAACAATCTCCACACTGTTAACCTCACCAATCTCAAAGAAAACACCACCTACCATCTGCGAGTCACCGCTTCCGACAAAGACGGTCAAACCCTAGTCAGTGAAGACTACTCCTTTACCACCACCTCTCTCCCAGTTATCTCTAATGTTACCATCAAAGACATCCAAATCGAATCCGCCACCATTAACTGGCAAACTAATGTCAAAACAGACTCCCGAGTAGAATTCAAAAAAGACAACCAAGACCAAGGGACTACTACCGGTCAACTTGAAGCTGTCACTGATCACAGCTACCAACTCACCAACCTTTTCCCTGGAACGCGGTACTCATTCAAAGTCTCTTCCAAAGACACCTTCAACAATGAATCTAGTAGTGAACAGCAATCTTTCACCACTAACGAAGATCTCAACCCTCCACAAATCACTAACATTAAATCTGACACCACCGTCTTTCCTGGTAAAGACGCCCAAATCCAAACCATTATTAGCTGGAACACTGACAAAGACTCAAATTCTATCCTCGCTTACCGCCAAGGAGTAGAGAAAGACCCCAACCTCCCTAACCAACTAAAAAACCCAGACACCAAAACAATTGATAACTGGAAACTCATTAAAAAATCTGACCTAGTCAAAAACCATCTCTTTGTCCTCACTGACCTAAAACCTGCTAGTGTCTATCAATTCAGAACAGCTTCTTTTGACAAACACAACAATGTCTCTATCTCAGAAAACTACTCCTTACTCACTCCCACCAAACAACAATCCGTCCTAGATCTCATCATCTCTAACTTCGAATCTACCTTTGGGTGGGTGAAGAGGATTGGGAATTAGGCTACGCGCCACTTTCTTTTTGCCCAAAAAGAAAGTGGCAGAAACCCGCCTGCCGGCGAGGCAGGGAAAAAAGGCCACCCTAATAAAATAAAGAAATAAATTTTCGATTTTTTCGCTAAAATTCCTAGTCCCGATGAGTACATCAGGAGAAGATGAGGAATTTCTTAACGCTCAAAAAATCTCAATTTACAATTCTTTATTTTATGGGGTGGATTAGAATGCAGAAAAACAGGGCTCAAACAAGAATTTCGGCGAATATTTTTTGTTTTTAGTGAGGAGAGGGAGAGAGGGACTGAATTTGAATACAAAATACAAGACATAAGATCTCAGAGGAGGGGTTCAATTTTATTGATAAAATTGAAAATAGGTTTAAAAAAGGCTTAAATACGGCCTTTTTAATGTTGACAAAAGGCTAATTCTATGCTAGAATTCATAGTTAAAAATCGTACATTAAAAATCTAACCAAAACTCGATTGCTCGGTTTTTGCCTTTAGTTAGTGATCTAATTTGAGGCAGAAATCGAGTAATTGATGTAATGGCCATTTCGGCCGAATTTTATTTTTTTGAAAAAGGAGAAGAAAAAATGAAGAAAATGATGATCGTTTTATTGGCAATGGTGGCTTTCTGTTTTTTTTCTGCTGTCTCTGTTTTTGCCGAACAGCAAAAAATTGTTTTCGCACTCCGGCCTTATCAGGAGGTGCAGAAATATATAAATTTCAGATTTACTGCTCCATCTTGGGGCTGTGCCACCTACGAGTTTGAGCAAAGTTTCCCTTTTTTCGATCGAAAGGGAAGATGGAAAGAAGTGCTGCCTGGCCATCAAACAGAATATATGTCTGGTTTCTATCGTTTCGTTTCTGGCAACAATAGTTGCGAAGTTATTATTATTGGTGAAGTCAGGGATTTCAACGGGTATCTTGATGACATGGGGTTTCTTCTTGATTATCAAGATGCAAGTCTTTTTATTAAGGACTCGTGGACTCCGTTTGACATTGGCTTGATGCCACTCAACGGACTTGCCGGAACCTACGACTATTCTTATTTCTGGCTTTGCCCAGGCTGGGGGAGGTCTGTGTATGTGCCGGATGCTGATAAGCTCGGGTATTCCACCGGCAAATACGTCGGAGTGGCGCTTTTCAATAGTGCTGGATTCCTGAAAAAAGTTTTGCCCATTGAATCAAAAGAATTGGTTGACGAATGGGTGAACCCAGGAGAAATCGCCCTTTTGATTTATTATGAAGGGCAAAACTGGAAAAGAGAAAAAAGAAATTTTCTCAATTCCCTGAAAAAAGTCAATCAAAATCTCAGAATGTTGGCGGTGCCAATGTTCTGATTGATTTTTCTAAAAAACTGAAGGGGGCTCGCGCATGCAACATAGCGAGCCCTCTTTTTGCGTCCCAATTCTTGCAAACAACTAATAATAATGTTAAATTTAGGATATAAATTAAATTATAAGACTGGATTCCCGCCTGCGCGGGAATGACACAATAAATTTTATGGCACAAGTTATAACTGATGAAAAAATGGTGGATGAAGTTTTGGAGCGAGGGGTGGAGCAAATTTTTCCGGATAAAAAAACACTCAAAGAAAAAATGATGAGCGGAGAAAGAATTCGACTGTATTGTGGTTATGATCCGACGGCGCCATCCCTGCACATTGGAAACGCGGTGACAATAAACAAACTTTCTCAATTCCAAAAGCTTGGCCATGAAGTTATTTTTCTCATAGGTGATTTCACTTGTATGATCGGAGATCCGACGGATAAATTAGCCACACGAAAAAAAATGACACGCGAAGAAATTTTGGAAAATGCTAAAGGATATCAAAAACAAGCAGAAGGGTATTTGAAATTTGATGGAGAAAATCCAGCGCAGATTATGTATAACAGTGAATGGAATGATAAATTAACTTTCAAAGAACTAATTGAACTTTCTTCTAACTTTACAGTTGGACAAATGATACAAAGGGATATGTTTCAAAAAAGAATGGCGGAGGAAAAACCAATTTATTTGCATGAATTTCTCTATCCTTTGACGCAAGGTTATGACAGCGTGGCAATGAATGTGGACTTGGAGATTGGTGGCAATGATCAAATGTTTAATATGCTAGCTGGCAGAACTTTACAAAAAAATATTAATAACAAGGAAAAATTTGTTTTGACGTTGAAACTCTTGGCGGATGAGACTGGCAAAAAAATGGGCAAGAGCGAAGGCAATGCAGTTTTCCTGGATCAAACTCCACAGGATATGTATGGCGCGGTGATGAGCTGGACAGATGGCACAATCGCGGTTGGTTTTGAGATGGCGACCAATATTTCAATGAAAGAAGTGAAAGAAATTGAAGAAGCTTTGAAAGATGAAAAAAATAATCCGAGAGATTTGAAAATGAAATTAGCTTATGAAATGGTGAAGATAAATTATGGAGAAGAAGCAGCGAATTTGGCGCAGGATAATTTCATCAGGACTGTGCAAAAAAAAGAAGTGCCAGACGAAGTGGCCTCTATAGAGGCTTCTATAGAAACTTCCATAGTGGAGTTGATGATGAAAGAAGGTTTGGCAGGAAGCAATAGTGAAGCCAAAAGAAAAATTGAACAAGGTGGAGTTTCACTGAATGGGGAAATCATAAAAGACATTCAAACAAAAATTTCAAAAGAGATGAATGGAAAAATTTTGAAAGTTGGCAAGCGAGAATTTCGAAAGATTGTTGTGGAATAATTTTTCAGGCCTTGCATTTTTTTCAAATTTGTGTAGAATTATCTTAGTTAATTAATAATTAAAAAGCTGAATAGTATTTTAGGTTTTTTTTCACTTCGTATTAACTTTTATATGGGGTTTACTATTTGGCTAAATATGAAAAGAAGAGATGCCAGAGAAAAAAAAATCAGTTGCCAAGAAAAGTGCCAAGACAATTAACTTTGGTCTGCACCTCACTCTTGACGGCTACGGTGGAAATCCGGACAAGTTAAACGACGGGAAGCTAGTGAAAAAAATTCTAGATGAGCTTCCGGGAAAAGTAGGAATGCACAAAATTTATGGACCGGTGACGATGGATTGTCCCGAATTCAACGAAAAGGATTCTGGGGGGCATAGTGGTTTCGTGATGATTGCGGAGAGTCACATCAGTTGTCACACTTTTCCGTGGCGGAAATTTGTGAGCATCGATGTGTACACTTGCGGAAGTTCAATGGACAAGAAGTTTATCGTGAACTATTTCAAAAAAGCGTTTGAACTCAAAAAAGTGGAACTGAATTTTATAAAACGCGGAACAAAATTTCCAGTCAAGGATTTGGTAGCGAAAGAAAAATAATCTTGAATATATAAAAAAGGCGAGGTTGCTTTTGAGCAAAACCTCGCTTTTTTATTTTTGCAATCTATGGTATAATTATAACAGTTAATAAAAACAAAATTATTTTTTTGCAATGTCTATTTTTTCTAAAATTGCAGGATTAGGAAAACCTTCTTCGGAATTTATCGTGTCACTGGATATTGGCACGGAAGTGGTCAAGGTTTTAGTTTTCAAAATTGATCCGGAAACCGGCGCAGGAATAGTTCGCGGTGTGGGGAGATCACGCCAAGGACTCAAAGACATGCATAGCGGAGCCGTTTCGGATATCTCTGGCGTGATTGTCAATTGTCGCGAAGCTATTGCTATGGCGCAAAATATGGCTGGCGCGAAAAAAGTTGAAAAAGCGATTATTGGCATTGCGGGGGAACTAGTCAAGGGTACAACGACCACAGTGCATTATGAAAGAATTAATCCAGAAATCAGAATTGATTTGCCGGAACTAAAAAATATCATTCAAAAAGTTCAAAGAAAAGCTTTTGATAGAATCAGAAGCCAATTGTCTTGGGAAACAGGACATAGCGAAATAGAAATCGAACTGATCAACGCGGTGATTGTGGATGTTCGAATTGATGGATACAAAGTTTCTAATCCAGTCGGATTTCAAGGACGCGATGTGTCAATGTCAATTTTCAATGCCTATGCGCCAATGATGCATCTCGGAGCGCTTACCAAAATTGCAGAAGAACTTGATCTTAATCTTTTGAATATTGCAGCCGAGCCATATGCGGTAGCTCGTTCGATGGGCGTGGAGGACTCTTTAGATTTTAGCGCAATTTTCATTGATATTGGTGGCGGAACAACTGATATCGCGGTGGTGCGAAATGGTGGCCTAGAAGGCACAAAAATGTTTGGCTTGGGTGGACGAGCTTTCACCAAAAGATTGGCGCAAGAACTCAATATTGGTTTTGAAGAAGCGGAAATGCTCAAAATAAAATATTCGGAAGGAAAGCTTGGGAGGGACGTGAGCGTGAAAATTGAAAAAATACTAACGGACGATTGTGACGTTTGGCTTCGCGGAATTGAGCTGACATTGTCAGAATTTTCTGAATCGGATATTTTGCCCCATCGTTTTTTTCTGTGTGGCGGAGGATCAGGACTACCTGGTATAAAAAAATCCTTGATGAGTGCACATTGGAGAAAAAACTTGCCGTTTGCTAAATCAATTGAAGTCGGATTTCTTCAGCCAAAAGATGTGGTAAATATTATTGATGAAACAGGACAGCTCAAAGATCCGCAAGACATCACGCCGATGGGGCTAGCTAACCTCGCGTTGGATTTAGCCGGAGAAGAAAAAGTAATTGCCGGAATACTTCGGCGAACAGTAAAAATGATGCAGAAATAGTAGGACTGGCTATCCCGCACAAAATTCCAATAGAAATTGATATAGCGTATGGATTTGCACGTGTAGTCGCCTTCGGCTTAGTTTATAAATAATTTAATTATTGAAAGCGAATTTTTGCGGGATGCTCATTTTTGTAGCTACTCGCTTCGCTCATAGACAAAAATGGCACATCAAACATTTTACATTGATATAGATGAAGAAATAACTTCGATCGTAGAGAGACTTAAGAAAGCTCGAGCGAGTGAAATTATTATCGTCGCACCTAAAAGAGCATTGCTTATTCAAAGCATTGTGAATTTGCGCATTCTCAAAAAAGAGGCGGATGAAAATGATATTCAACTAATGATGGTAACTCAGGATAAGCTTGGGAAAATTCTCATTGAAAAAGCTGGGATTTTTGTCCAGCAAAAAATGGACAATATTTCTGATGAGGAAATTAATCTCAATGAAGGAGAAATGACAGGCGCTCAAAATTATCCTAATGAAAATGAGATAAATGAAATAAGGGAAAGTCAAAATCGACTAAGTCAGATTGGCTCAGAAAACTATTTCAGCGAAGAGGAAAAAGCGCAATATCTGGAGGCTAATATGGAAAAAAATAGAAAAATTAAGGTAGTCAAGAAAGATGAGTCAATACAAGAAAAATTAATTAACAAGGAATTGGTATCTGGAGTGGGAAAGATTTCTGGGAAAAAAGGGACCAGAGTGAGTCTGGATATTTCTGCTCGATCAAATGTCGCCGAAGAACCAGAAGTTATTGAAAAAAGCAATATAACAAAAGAAAATAGTTTGGATCAAGAGAAAAAAATAGAAAATTTCTTCTTTCAACGCGGGGGTTTTGAAGATAAACCAAGAAAGCCACGCGCTGAAGAATTTATAAATTATGATTTATCCAAAAAAGATCACAAGGGCTTCTTGATTTTTGGACTAATTTCATCTTTGGCAGTGCTGTCTATCATCGCCTATTTGTTTTTGCCAAAAGCTACTTTGAAAATTACTGCGAAAATGAAAACTCAATCAGTTGATTCCAATATAACCGGTAGCACCAGTGTCATGTCTTCTGATTTTGAAAAAGAAATTATTCCGGCTAAAATAGTTTCAGCCGAAAGTTCTATTGCTGAAAATTTCAAATCTTCTGGCGATAAATCAGTTTCTAATCAAAAATCGCGAGGGAAAATTACAATTTACAATGAATATAATGCTAGTCCGCAACCTCTTGTGGCAACAACTAGATTTCTGAGTAGCAACGGAAAAATTTTTAGATTAGTAAATGGAGTGACAATTCCTGGAATGGAGACAGTGGGCGGAGAAACAAAACCAGGAACGGTGGAGGCGACTGTAGTTGCGGATGAAGCGGGAGAAAGTTTCAATATCGGTCCGGATAAATTTTCAATTCCTGGCTTTGAAGGTAGCGGAGCGGAAAAATATACGAAATTTTATGCCAAATCAGATACGGCAATGTCAGGCGGAGGAAGCGGAAATCAAACTGCTAATTATATAACCGACGGTGATGTGTCAGAAGCTAAAGCTAAATCACTCACAAAACTGAATGAAGAAATTAAGAATAAATTAAAAGAATCTGCAGGAGAAGATGTGGTTATCTTGGACGATGCGACGCAAGGCGATGAGCCAATTTATAAATTGTCTAATTCAAGTGGAGACGTGGTGGACACATTTCAAGTTACTATGCAAACTAAAGTTAAGGCGATTGTGGTTAGTAAGAAAGATCTAAATGAAATGGTGGCGAAAATGATTTCCAAAGCAGGTGATGGCAAGGCAGATATAGACAGCGCTTCTATAAAGCTGGATTTTGGAAAATCTAGCGTTGATTTTTCGGCTGGAACTATTGATATAAAATTTCATGCGACTGGCGAAATTATCCCAAATCTCAACTTAGAGGGGATGAAAAAAGAAATTTTGGGGAAAAATAACGAGGATTTAACGGCTTATCTAAGCACATTTTCTGATATCAAGGATGCTAACGTGGAATATCGGCCGTCATTTATAAATAGTCGTATTCCACAGATAGAAAGTCGAGTGGAGATAATACTTGACAAATAATTAAGGAAGCGATATTATGGTAGGGAAGTTAAAAATAAAGTTTCAATATATAGAGGGAATTTTTCGGTTTTCAGGAATTTGGATTGATAGTTTAGTCCCAAGACAGAAGTGAATTTCTTTCACTCGTCTTGCGAAATTCCGTCTATTTTTTGTTTTATAATGAATAATAAAGAATTAGTTAAATTAGAAGGAGAAGTTGTGGAAAATTTGCCTAGCACAACGTTCAAGGTAAAATTGGATAATGGGCATGAAATTTTGGCTCATATTTCCGGAAGAATGCGAGTGAACTACATTCGTCTTATTCCAGGAGACAGGGTTATTGTTGAAATGAGTCCATACGATTTAACTAAGGGCAGAATTACTCAAAGATTAAAATAGTAAATTAATTATGAAAGTAAGAGCATCAGTAAAAAAAATTTGCGATAAATGCAAAATTGTTAAAAGAAACAAAAAGATTTTTGTTATTTGTTCTAATCCAAAGCATAAACAACGTCAGGGCTAGTTATCTAGTTTATTAGTTTATTAGTTAAGTAGGGTATTTTTAAAAACCAATTAACTGATGAACTAATTAACTAATCAACCAAATGTTACGAATTTCAGGAGTTAATATTCCAGATGAAAAAAGAATAGTGATTTCCCTAACCTATATATATGGGATAGGCAATGCTGTGGCAGCTAAAATTTTGAAAGAGCTTGGCATTTCTCCAGATAAAAGAACCAAAGATTTGAATGATGAAGAACAAAATGCTATTCGAACTTACATAGAGAAAAAAATCAAATCCGAGGGAGAACTCAAGCATGAAGTGCGAAATAACATCAAAAGACTCAAGGAAATTGGTTGTTATCGCGGAACTCGTCATCAGAAAGGTTTGCCAACAAGAGGGCAAAGAACCAAAACGAACAATCGAACTGTGCGAGGCAACGTGAGACGAACAATGGGATCTGGCCGAGTAAAAACTGAAAAGACGTAGTCTCTACGAATTACGAATTTTTTACGAATGTACGAATATACAAATTGAAATAATTTAAGAAGAAATAATCAAATTATGGCTGAAGAAAAAAAATTAAAAACTGAAGAGAAAAAAGAATCAGAAACAAAAACTGAAGTTTTGGAAGTGGAAAAAAACGAAGAAGAAGTAGCTAAGAAAAAAATCAAGAAAGCTAAAAGACAGATTTCCAAGGGCCGAGCGACAGTTAAGTGTTCATATAACAATACTATGGTGAGTATTGCTGATTTAACCGGTGGAGTTTTGGGTTGGGCAAGTTCAGGAATGCTTGGTTTTAAGGGAGCAAAAAAAGCTACTCCATATGCCGCTACTCAAGTGGTGGCTAATGTAAGTGAAAAAGTGAAAAAATATGGACTAACAGAGTTGGAAGTTTTTGTTAAGGGTGTGGGAAGCGGTAGAGAAGCTTCCATACGTGCTCTCGCTAATAATGGATTTGATTTAACATTAATCAAGGATGTGACCCCGATTCCACACAATGGATGTCGGGCGAAAAAACCTAGACGAATATAAAGTTTATGGCACGAGATATACAAGCAAAATGTAGAAAATGTAGAAGGGCTGGAGAAAAGCTTTTTATTAAAGGTGACAGATGTAACGGACCTAAATGTGCTATGGTAAAACGGGCTTATGCGCCGGGAGTTCATGGCAAGAAAATAAAGCGCGGACTTAGTGAATACGGAATGCAACTTGCAACAAAACAGAAGATAAAAAGAATGTACGGAGTCTTGGAAAAACAATTCAGAAAACATTTTGAAGAAGTAAAAAGCAAAAAAGGAATCACGGGCGATTTGCTTTTGGCTCGTTTGGAAATGAGACTAGATAATGTGGTATATCGAATGGGCTTAGCCAGTTCAAGATCCGGAGCCCGTCAATTAGTTAATCATGGGCTAATTAGCGTGGAAGGAAAAAAAGTGACTATTCCGTCATATGAAACTAAAATCGGGCAAACTATTGGATTGAATAAGGCTAAAACAGAACGAAATTATTTCAAAAATATAGAGCAAGCTTTGAAAAATAAAAAAGATTTTCCAGCTTGGGTAAGTTTTGACGCTGATAAAAAAGAAGGAAAAGTTACGGGGCAACCACAAAGAATGGATATCGGAGTAAATGTTGACGCCCAAATTATAGTGGAATATTATTCTCGATAAATTTAAAATATTTACGAACTATGAAATTAAAAAATTCGTAATTCGTAAAGAAAAACTATGCAAATATCACTTCCTCAAAAACCTAAATATGTTTCTTCGGACAAAAAAACGGCTACTTTCGAAATTGAAGGTTGCTATCCGGGGTATGGAACAACATTGGGTAATGCTCTTCGCAGAGTGCTTTTGTCTTCTCTTTCTGGGGCAGCCATCGTTTCTGTTAAGATAAAAAATGTTAAACATGAATTTTCTACTATTCCAAATGTAGCGGAGGATATTATTCAGATTATCTTGAATTTGAAGCAAGTGAGATTTAAACTTTATGGCGAGGAAAATGTGAAAGTTAATTTGAAAGTTAAGGGTGAAAAGAAAATAACTGCTGATATGATAGAATGTCCTTCTAATGTGGAAGTGGTTAATGGCGATGCTTCTATCGCTTCTATCACTAGTCCAAAAGGTGAAGTTGAAATAGAAATGGAAATTTCTAGCGGAATTGGTTATATCCCAGTGGAACAACAAGATCGCGAGAAAAAAGAAGTTGGTGTGATCGCAGTAGATGCAATTTATACTCCAATTCGAAGAGTTAACTATACCATTTCTAATATGCGCGTGGGAAAAAGAACTGATTTTGAAAAGATAAGCTTAGAAATAGCAACAGACGGTAGTATCGACCCACAAGAAGCTTTTTTGAAATCAGTAGAAATTCTCGTGGAACAATTCTCCATGCTCAAAGATTTGGAAAAAGCTGGTAAGGAAAAGGAAATTGTTGCTCCGGAAAAAAAGGAAGTTGAAGCAGAAGTGAAAAAAGTCGAAAAAGATCCGAACATAATTGAAATTGCTGATTTGAAAAGTCTCTCAACTAGAACTCTAAATGTTTTAGAAAAAGCAAAAATCAAAAATGTTGGTGATATCGTAAAGTTAAACGAGGATGAAATTACTAATCTGGATGGAATGGGAGCAAAAGGCATCAAAGAAATTAAAAAAGCTGTAGGTGATTTCGGTTTGAATCTAAAAAAAGCGGAATAGTTTTATAGTAAATAGTAATTAGTAGCTAAAACAATGCAACACAAGAATAAAACAAAGGAATTTGGCAGAACAACAAGTCAAAGAAAGGCAATGTATAAAACAATGCTAGGTAGTTTGATTATGCGAGAAAAAATTCAAACAACTGAGGCTAAGGCCAAAGAACTCAAAGCCAGAATTGACAAAGTGATTAACAAGGCCAAACTTAGCAATGATGAAAAGAAAAAACTTAGCATCAGAAGAGATTTGATAAAGTATCTTCCGGAGATGGCTATCAAGAAAATCACTGGAGAATTTTTGAAAAAATTTGAAAAGAAAAATTGTGGCTATACAAGAGTGATAAAACTAGCTCCAAGAAAAAGCGATGGAGCAAGAGTTGCGGTAATTGAATTTATATAATTATGAAAACAATCAACAGAAAATATCATTTATTTGATGCAAAAAAAGAAAATCTCGGCAGAATGGCAACGAAAATTGCGACAGTTCTTCGGGGTAAAAACAAGGTTGATTTCACTCCTAATATTGATGGTGGTGATTTTGCTGTAGTTATAAACACTGACAATTTGCAGGTGACTGGCAATAAAATGGATGGGAAACTATATCACCATTATAGCGGTTATCCAGGCGGGATTAGAAGCGTGAAACTCAAGGATCAAATTGAAAAAGATTCTCGAGAAGTTATAAAGACAGCTGTCTATGGGATGTTGCCGAAAAATAAATTGAGAGATTTGATGATAAAAAGACTTTTGACATATAAAGATGATAAGCATGAGCACAAGATTTCGTAATTAGTAGAGAAAAAACATTATGCCAACAAAGAAAATTATAAAAAAAGAAGAGGAAAAAGCTCCTAAAAAGGAAGTTGCTAAAAAAGGACTTTATTTTTATGCAGTCGGCAGAAGGAAAACTGCCATAGCTAGAGTTAAGATTTTTCCATCTGACATTGCTCAAAATACACTCACTATAAATGAAAAGAAATTTGAAGAATATTTTCCAGTGAGTCGCTGGCGAGATTTGGCGAAAGCCCCGTTGGCTTTGGCAGGTGAGGGCGCAAAATTTAGCGTAGAAGCGAAAGTATATGGCGGAGGAATAAGTGCGCAAGCTGACGCAGTAAAACTCGGGATTGCCAGAGCGCTTGTGCTTTTTGACAAAGAATTGAAAAAAGCTTTGAAAGGAGAAAAATATCTAACCCGTGATCCGCGAGAAGTGGAACGCAAGAAATTCGGCCTCAAAAAAGCCCGCAAAGCCCCACAATGGGCGAAACGATAGTAGACTTTTATTTATGTATTTCTCAAAACACTCGTCATTTGGCGGGTGTTTTTTACTATAAATTTAATTATAACAAAAAAAGACGGAAATTAATCCGTCTTTTTTGCTATAAAAAGCTATATTATTTTTTCTTTTTAGAAACTACTTTCTTGATTTCGGCCTTAGTTTTAACAACCTTCTCTTTCTTGGGTGTTTTGGCTACTTTTTTGGCTGCAGCTTTTTCGGCTAATTTCTTGAATCGATCAACTCGACCCGTAGCGCCCATTTCTTTCTTTTTGCCGGTATAGAGTGGGTGGCAAGCGCCACAAATTTCAATTTTCATTTCTGGCACGGTTGAACCAGTTTCAATCACGCTACCGCAAGAACAGGTTATTTTTGCGTCAGAATAGTACTTAGGATGAATGTTTTTCTTCATAAGGTTAAGTGAGTTTTAGTTGTTTATACTAAGATAATTTAGCACAGCCTTTGAGAATTGACAAGGGGCGCCGTGGATGATATATTAGATAAGTCGTTTTATTTGATATAAGACGGCTAAAACACATACTTTCTTTGGATTCCGTCCTGATCCCGAAAAAGGGATTTTAGGAGTTCAGCTTTTTAGTAAGCCAAGAGAGAGTAGCGGGATAATTAATTAAGGAAAAAACAATGGAAGAAAATAAGAAAGAATCGACCGTAATGGTTGATCAAAACGCTCCAGCTAAACAGCCGGTAGTTGATTGTTTCTCCGATTTAGATTTTTCTAAATTGGAAGTGACGCTTGAAGAAATGTTTAAGAATGGTGTTCATTTTGGACATCATAAATCAAGGAAGAGTCCAAAGATGAATAAATTTATCTTTGCAACCAAGGATAATATTAATATTTTGAATTTGGAAAAAACCAAAGAGAGACTCGAAGATGCCATGAAATTTATCTCTAAAATAATTTGCGAAAACCAAGAAATACTTTTCGTTGGAACAAAAAAACAAGCTAAAAAAATAGTAGAATCCGCTGCGAAGAAATGTGGTATGCCAAGCGTCACAGAAAGATGGCTGGGTGGAACTTTCACTAATTTTTCAGTAATTTCTGGTCGTACCAGATATCTTCGTGAAGGATCAGAAAAACAACAAAAGGGTGAATTTGCCAAATACACCAAATTTGAACAAATGAAAAAAGCAGAAGAATTGGAAAGATTGGAAAATAAGATGGGTGGAATAAGAGAAATGATGAAATTGCCAGGGGCTGTTTTTATCGCCTCAGTAATGGAAGATAACATTGCTTTGAAAGAAGCGAAAAACAAGGGTATTCCAGTTATCGCTTTGGTGGACACCAATATTGATCCAACGGATGTGGATTATCCAATTCCAGCTAATGAAGACGCTGTTTCATCCTTGAAATTGATGCTAGCCTATATCACAAAAGCAGTTTTGGATGGCAAAGAAAAAAAAGAAAAATCAATCATTGAAGAAAAAGTAATTAGCGAAAAATAAATTTATGTTAGATAAAATAAAAAAATTAAGAGAACAAACTGGGGCAGGAATGGTTGACATTAAAAAGGCTCTGGAAGAAGCAAACGGTGATGAAACAAAAGCTATTGAAATACTTCGTAAGCGCGGAAAAGAAAAAGCTTTGAAAAAATCCGAGAGATCGACGCAAGAAGGGGTTGTGGTAAGTTATATCCATTCAAACAAAAAAGTAGGAGCTATAATCAAACTCCTTTGCGAAACTGATTTCGTGGCTAAGAATGAAGAATTTGGAAAATTAGCACAGGACATTGCTATGCATATCACAGCTATGAATCCAAAATACATAAAACCAGAAGATGTTTCGTCAGAAATTGTGGATAAGGAAAAGGAAATTTGGATTGAACAATTGAAAAATGAAGGTAAAAGCGAAAACCTGATGCCAAATATTTTGGCAGGAAAAGAAAAAAAATTCCGCGAAGAATTGTCGCTTATGACACAACCATTTGTCAAAAATCCAGATCAAACTATTGGCGACTTAGTGAAAGAAAAAATTGGAAAAATTGGAGAAAATATTCAGGTGGGAAAGTTTTATCGAATAGAACTATAAAAACTATATGGCTAATGTTTTAGTTTCTATATATTCTTGGGAAAATCCTAAGATTTATAGAAGCAATATTGAACTGAAAAAAGATGACAAAGTCATTATTCCAATGGAAAACGGGAATGAACTTGGAATAGTTTTGGAAATTGATGTTAAGACTAAAGATGATTTAAAAGAAGATGTAGTGAGAAAAGCGACGAAAAGAGACGCGGAAACTTATGAGAAATATGAAAAAGAAAAGGATACTTTGCTGGATAGATGTCGAAAAGAGATAAAAGAAAGTCAACTGCCAATGAAGGTGATTGATGTTAGGATAAGTTTGGATGGCAAGCAGGCTACTTTTGTTTTCACGGCGGATGGTCGAGTGGATTTCCGAGAATTAGTCAAGGTTCTTTCTAAGGATTTCAAAAAATCGATTAGGATGCAACAAATTGGTTCTCGAGATGAAGCGAGAAAGTTGGGAGGTTATGGAATTTGCGGGCGTGAATTTTGCTGTGTTAATTTTCCGGGAAGTATTCCGAGTATCACTACTGATATGGCGAGAGTTCAGCAAATTGCGCATCGAGGAACGGAAAGAATTTCTGGTCTTTGTGGAAGACTGATGTGCTGCTTAGCTTATGAGGCTGATCAATATCGAAGCCTCTTGGAAGGAATGCCAGAGCTCTATAGTATTATAAATACCAAAGAAGGCAGGGGAACGGTTGTGGAAATAAATGCGATGACGCAAGAGATAAAAATAAAATTAGAAAGTGGTAAATACGTGGCTATAAAAAAAGAAGATATTAAATAAGGTAGGCGAATTAATATTATGTTGTATACAATTATTCCTCCAATACTTATCGTGGTTAGCCTTGTTGGTATAATAGTATTTTTAGTGAAAAAAGCGCCAGAGGTAGCTAATTTGGAAAAAGAAGAAAGTCCAGCTCAAGGCGGAATGATTTCTGCAAAGAAAAGTATTTGGTCAATATTGAGAAAAAAAAATATCGAAGAGCATAAGGATTTCAAGCATAAAACACTTCTGTTTTTGGAAAAAACCACCAAAAAAATGAAAGTATTTTTTTTGAAAATGGAAAACATGTTTACCAACTGGGGAGAGTCAATTAGAAACAAAAGAAAAGCTCGAGAAGAGGAGCATGTTGTGAGAGCACTAGAATTAATTAAAGAAAATAAATTTTCCAAAGAAGCAGAAAATAATGACGTGCCGGAAAATATTAAAGAAGAAGAAAAAGAAGAAGTTAAAATAGAAAAAAAAGATATTTTGGAAAAGATATTAGTGGAGAGAATTGCGACAAATCCAAAAGACATCGAGGCATATGAAAGATTGGGAGAATATTATTTCGAAATTGAAAATTGGAATTATGCCAAAGAATGTTATAAGCAAGTTTTGAAATTGAATCCAAGGAATATTGGAATTAGAAGTAAGATGAGAAAATTGGAAAGAATGTTGAGTAAATAATTTATTTTATATACGCCGAAGTAGCTCAATGGCAGAGCAACTGTTTTGTAAACAGTAGGTTATCGGTTCAACTCCGATCTTCGGCTCAAGGTGGGTCGGTGGCAGAGTTCCGCCCAAGGCGGATCAGCCTAGGGCTGAGGTCAAATGAGTTATAAATAATCAAAATAAATGTATTACGTCTACATTATTTATAGTAAAAAACTCAAAAAATTTTACACCGGATTCACGAATGATTTAAAAAGACGAATTGCTGAGCATAAAGGAGGTGCTTCTAACTTCACTCAACAAGTTGATGATTGGATGTTGGTTTATTACGAAGCGTTTTGTGATAAGAAAGATGCTAAGACAGAGGAGGAATTTCTTAAAACGGGAAGAGGTAGAGAGAGGAGAAAATATTTATTTAAAAATTTTATAGAAAATAGAGAATAATTTAGATGGGTCGGTGGCAGAGTGGTCAAATGCATCAGACTGTAAATCTGACGCCGCAAGGCTTCGGGGGTTCGACTCCCTCCCGGCCCACAAGGAAAGGGGTCGGGGAAACGTGAGTTTCCCCGTGGTGGAAATATTAAAACCGCAAGGTTTTAAAGAAGCGCGATAGCGCTGACGCCGTTGTAGCTCAGTTGGTAGAGCATTTCCATGGTAAGGAAAAGGTCCGCAGTTCGATTCTGCGCAACGGCTCGAAGCTGGGAACTATAAATAATAATAATTTTAATTTTATGGCACGAGAAAATTTAGCGAAGATGAAATGCGAAGTTTGCAAAACTGTAAATTATTTCACTTCAAGAAACAAGAAGAAATTGAAAGAAAAACTCGCAATGAAAAAACATTGCAAGAAATGCAAAACTCATACAATGCATAAGGAAGTTAAATAGGAAAAATTGGCGTGCCTGCCAAACTTTCTTATTTTGTTATATTATTTCTCAACTAAGAATTAAGATTATCTAACTGAAACAGTTGAAAAATTGTGGTAAGATAGGAAAGTTAGGCAGGCGGGATTCGTACAGTGGTAGTACGCCGGTCTCCAAAACCGGTGACGTAGGTTCGATTCCTACATCCCGTGCATAAGCAGAGCAGTCTTTCAAAAGAAGGCTGTTTTTGTTTTGTTGCGAGACTTGAGAAAATGTTTAGTTGGTGATATCATAGGGATATCTTAAGAATAATAATTATGAACAAATCTAATCTTGTTTTTCTTGATACAGAAACGACTGGAAAGGGACCAAATGACAGGCTATGTCAGGTGGCCTATAGTTTCAATGGAGAAGAATTCGATGCTCTTTTCAAGCCTCCCATCTCAATTCAAGTAGAGGCGATGGCAATTACCCACATTACAAACAAAATGGTGGAAGACAAAGAAGTCTTTATCGGTTCGGAATTTCAAAAAAAACTGTTGGATATTTTTTCGAAAGAAAATATTCTAGTGGCGCATAACGCGCAGTTTGATGTGGATATGCTCAGAAAAGAAAATATTGAAGTTGAAAATTACATTGATACTTTGAAAATTGCACATCATCTAGACAAGGAAGGAAAAATTCCCAAGCACGGTTTGCAATACTTGAGATATTTTCTTGATCTAGATATTTGCGACGTGGTTCCTCATAGTGCATTGGGAGATGTGAGGGTTTTGGAAAAACTTTTTGAGAGACTTTTTCAAAAAATGTTGGTTGAATTTAAAGAAGAATCTGCGGTCATTGATGAAATGCTCAGAATTTCGGCTTTGCCAATTTTGATGAAAAAATTTCCTTTTGGGAAATATAACGGAGCGCTGGTTTCTGATATCGCCAAAACCGATCCGGGATATTTGCGCTGGTTCTTGAATAAAAAAATTGAAGAGAGAGAGCAGGGCGGAAATAATGATGAAAATTGGATTTATACATTTCAGCATTATTTGGGATTAGATATGGGGGAAAGGTAAATAAGATTAAGTAAGTTTATATGTCTTGGATAACTTATACTCGCGGTACAATTCCTACTTATAGAGCTGCTTTATTTTTGCAGGGATTGAAAGACGGAAATCTTAAGGAAAAAAATTATGACTACCTTAAACTTTTAGTTTCCAATGAGGGGCAAAAGATCTGGAAATTACTTGAACCAAGCCAAAGGCAGATAAAAATCGTGCTGGTTTTGATATTGTCACTGGAAGCAGTTCGCTTGATCGGGCCGTATCTTTTGAAAATAATTATTGACAAAATTACCACTTTCGATGTCCAAGAAATAAATATTATTTTGGTGCTTATAGTAGTGATGTTTTTGATTAATCAGTTTGTTTCCATTGTTGATTATTTCGCGGATCGAAAAATTTTTGTGGTTTTGACGGATGCAGTCACATATTTGTCGAATAATGCTCACAAAAAAATGGTTTTTTTGAGTTTGGGTTATCACGAGAAAGAAAACACTGGAAGTAAGATTATAAAAATAAGTCGCGGGGTGGATAAAATAGAAAATCTTTTTGGAAATTTTTTCTGGGAAGTGGCGCCAACTATTTTCCAAATTGTTCTCACTACAGCCACACTTTTTTGGGTGAATTGGATATTTGGAATTATTATTTTGATTTTTGTTCCTGCTTTTGTTCTTTTGACGCTACGAGTCAATAAGATGGTTTTCCCTTTTCGCATGAAAAGATTTAACAATCAGGAAATAGCGGCAGGACTAATGACGCAATCGATCATCAACATTAATACCGTCAAATCTTTTGTGCAGGAGCTTCGAGAATATCGGCAATTTTCTGTTGCCACACAAAATGTCAAGAATAATGTTATGGAAGAATACGGGAGGATATTGAAATATAATATTGCGAGAAATTTAGTCATTGATTTGGGTCGTGGGTTTGTTTTGCTATTTGGAATTTATTTGGTAATCAAGGGACACATCACAGTGGGAAGTTTGGTTTTTGTTTATACTATTTCGGAAAAAGCCTTAGTGTCACTGTTTAGAATTTCTCGATTGTATGATCGAATTATGGAATCAGCCGAAGCGGTGGAAAGACTCTATGATTTGTCGCTGGAAGAATCTGAAATCGAAAATATAAAAGGAGGGATAAAACCAAAAAGTATTGAGGGCACTGTGGAATTTAGAAATGTTGATTTTGTCTATAAGGAAAGTTCAGCCAAAGCATTGGACGGCGTGAATCTCACAATTTGTTCAGGTGGCGTGACAGCACTCGTCGGACCATCCGGCGGTGGAAAAACCACAGTAGCTCGAATGATATATCGTCATTACGATCCAACTAAAGGAGAAATTTTGCTAGACGGAAAAAATTTGAAAGAATATGATCTGTATGCTTTTCGCAAATTTATCGCGATTGTGGCGCAAGAAGTGGAAATTTTCAATTCAACTGTCAAAGAAAACATTGCTTATGCTAAACCCAATGCTAGCTTAGCTGAGATAAAGGCGGCAGCGAGAATTGCCAATGCGGAAGAATTTATCACTCAACTTAAAGACGGCTATGACACAATCGTAGGAGAACGGGGGATAAAACTTTCTGGTGGACAAAGACAGCGCCTTGGAATCGCAAGGTCGATTTTGGCTAATCCACGAATTTTGATTTTTGATGAAGCGACTTCAAGTCTAGATTCCTATTCGGAAAAATTGATCCAGGACGCGATGGAAAAAATTCGCAAGAATAGAACCGTGATTATAATTGCCCATCGTTTGAGTACGATCAAAAAAGCCGACAAAATTATCGTTTTGGAAAATGGGAAAGTAGCAGAAGAGGGAAGTCACACGGAACTTTCTAGAGTTCAAGGCGGGCTATATCAGAAGCTTATTAATTTGCAGAATATGGGGGACATAGAATAGCTCGGTGGTCTTGTTTTTTGAATAATTTAAACTCAAGATTTTATTTTCTTGCCAAAAATTTCCCTCAATCAACGGCGTCCAATGGAAATTTTTGGAGAAAAGAAACTCTTTCAAACAATAAATTATTTCAAAAAACAAGACCACCTCACCGGGAGAGAGAAGGAAAGAAAAAAGTAAAAATTATGTATTCACAACATTTAAACAATCTAATAATTTCGGCGGATGATTTTGGGATAAGCGAGGAGGCTAATCGGGCGATTTTGGAATTGGCGCGAGAGAAAAAAATTGATCGAGTGGCGGTGATGATGGGTGGCAAGATTTCCAAAAATGAAAGCAATGATCTTTTGGAATCAGGAGTGAAAATTGATATTCACTTACATCTTTTGGGGCATAATTTTTTTGATAAAAGAGAAAAAGAATCAGAGAGTGGAACAACTAAAAGAATCGCAATTTTTTTGCTTGATTTTTTGACTGGTTGGTATGGTTCGGCTAAAGTGAAAATAATTTGGAAAAAACAAATTGAAGAATTCAAAACTATTTTTGGAAGGTATCCAGATGGGATAAATTCGCACGAGCACATTCATTTTTTCCCGCCACTCTTCAAAACTGCACTAAAAATAAAAGAAGAATTCAAAATATCATATATTCGATTAGGAAAGCTAAAGAATTTCAAAAAATTCGGTAAAGTAGCTTTTATTTTAGACAAGTTAAGGTTGATGAATTTCAGAAGAAATTTGCTTTTTCTCACACCCCTTGGTATAGCAAGAAGTTATCCGTTTGAGCTCAATACCTCAGATTTTTTAGTGAGTTTTGATTGGATAAAAAACGAAGAAGAATTTTTTGAAAAGCTAATTGAAAAAACTCAAACAGAAATTGTTTTTCATCCGGAGCGAAAAAATGAGTATGATTTTTTGATGAAGAATTTTTGATTCTTTACTTTCTTTGTCAGCAAAGAAAGTAACAAAGAAACTGCCGACCCGTACTTGTGCTGTCAGAATTTCTAATCTCATTCGCTAAAATTTATAACTCGGCCCGACCAAATGCGTCGGGCCTCAAACAGAATAAATTTCTTAACGCTCATTCGATTGAAATTCTGAAACGCGCTGCGCAATGGGCGGTATAAAATGCAGAGGTGATTTTTTCTAACAAATTCAGCCTTGCGACGGCGACGATAAAAATTGAAGTTTACGAACGTTAAGAATTTACTCATTCTGTGCCTAATGGGAGCTAGTAAATTTAGTGAGTAAACTGAAAATTTGTCGGAGACGAAATTTGGCTGAGAGTTTTTCTTTTGATACTTTTCTTTTTGCGGAAAAAAGAAAAGTATGAGAGGAATTTCTTAACGCGAAAAAGTTTCAATTTATGTCTTTCTATTTCGCAAGGGTGGGATTAAATACGGAATATAAAAAATACACTACCATTTGCCTATATATGGCAGTGAAAAAAATAAATAAAAAACAGGCTTCAAGAGTCTGTTTTCTTATCGGTCTTTTTTATTTTAACTCTCTAGTGATATCTTCTATTTTTATAATCTTACTTTCTTTCTCGTTTCTTTTTTTAATTTTTACCCCGCTGGAAAACAAGATATAGTTATTTGTCTTTATAATAAAGTTTCTATCTTTTTATTTTCTAATAGCACCATTACTTTTAACCAGATATTTATAAGTTGTAAGTTCTTTATATCCAAACGGTCCGCGAGCATGAAGTTTTTGTGTGCTAATACCAATTTCTCCTCCCATGCCATACTCGCCACCATCACCAAATTGAGTAGAAGTATTGTGATAGAGACAAGCAGCATCAACTTTTCGATAAAAATCCGCTACTTGTTTTTTGTTTTCGGTGATAATCGCTTCGCTATGACCAAGACTGTGCTGTTGAATATGAGAAATAGCTTCTTCGAAATTTTTTACGGATTTTATTGCTAGAATATGATCTAAAAATTCAGTATCAAAATCAAGCGACGCGGCTTTCCTTAAATTAGGATAATTTAACTTTTTTAGAAATTTATAGGAATTGTTATCAGCCCGCAATTCAACTTTTTTTTCGGCAAGTTCTTCCGCAGATAAAGATAAAAATTTATCTAAAATATCTTCATGCAACAATATAGTATCGAGGGCATTACAAATAGAAACTCTCCTTTCTTTAGCATTGAGAATAACTTTTTTAGCCAAATTCAAATCAGCGCTTTTGTCTATATAAGTGTGCACGACAGAAGCGCCTGTTATAATCACGGGGACTTGAGAATTTTTTGAAACGAATTCAATAAGACCTTTCCCTCCTCTGGGAATAACACAGTCTATATTTTTATTTATAAGAATTTCAGAAACCTGCTCTTTTTTCAATCCAGCAAGATTATTTATGATATTTGGATTTAAATTATTTTCTTTGAGGATCTTTTTAATCAAAACAACCAAAACTTTATTAGTATTTTCTATTTCTTTTCCGCCTTTAAGAACTAATGCATTCCCACTTTTAAAACATAATGAAAAAGCGTCGATAGTAACATTAGGTCGGGATTCGTAAATTATAGCGATAAGCCCCAAAGGAAAAATTACTTTTTTAATTTCAATACCACTTGGTCTTTTTACTTCCGATATAATTTTAAAAAGATTATCTTCTCCTATAGCTATAGTTCTAATTGCTTTGGCCATGTCTAATATCCTAGCTTCATTAAGCATCAAACGTTCAACAAGACTTTCATTTAGAAATTTTTTTCTGGCTATTTCAATGTCTTTCTGATTTTCAATTAAAATTTTTTTAGATTTTTTTTTGATTTGGTCGGCAAGGATGAGGAGGATTTTCTTTCTCTGAAAACTGCCAAGCTCCAAAAGCTCTTTTGAGGATTTTTTGGTTTCCGTTATTATTTTTTTGAGTTTATTTGATTTCATAAGAAGATAATTCCTCTGAGCGCTTTTTAGCTTTTTGGATAGCGCGTTGCCAAAGAGAATAGAAATTAGTAATATCAATCTCTTCAAGAGCTGCCTCGGTGGTTCCTTTTTTCGATTTTACTCGTGCAATAAGTTCTTCAAGATTGACATTTTTTTCATTTCTAATATAAGCTATTGATCCCTCGATTGTTTTAATAACCGCTTCTCTCGCACTTTTATCATCAAAACCAATCTTTTTAGCCGCTTTTTCTAGAGCATCAATAAAAAGAAAAACGTAAGCAGGTCCAGAGCCAGAAATAGCAGTAACACTATCAAGCATTGATTCATTTTTAAAATAAAGGCTTTCTCCAAACTTAGAAAATATACCCCTAATCATTTTCAACTCTGACGAATTAATAAATTTTTCGTTAGCGCACCATCCAATAACTGATTTCCTAACTCGAAGAGCCAGATTTGGCATTGCTCGAATTATTTTATTAGTACCAAATATGCGACCAATATTTTTGACTTTTACCCCAGCCATAATAGAAATCAAAATTAATTTAGAATTATTTATTTTTATAACTGGCAGATTATAAAAATCCTGAGGTTTTATGCAAATAAAAACAATATCGGATTTCTCAAACAATTCTTGGGCATCCTTAAGACATTTAGCGCCTGAGATTTTTGTTATTCCAAGTGAATGAATAAAAAAATTATTATTCAATTCTTCTCTAAGTAAAGAAAAAATAATTTGGCCCATATTTCCAAAACCAAGAATTCCTATATTTTTAGATTTTTTAAAATTTTTCATGTAGTTGATTTTTTTCACACCTCTTGGAATTGCAAGAAGTTATCCCTTTGAAATCAATGCTCCAGATTTTTTGGTGAGTTTTGATTGAATAGAAAGTCCCGAAGAATTTTTTGAAAATATAATTGAAAAAACTCAGACGGAATTAGTTTTCCATTCAGAGCGAAAAAATGAATATGAGTTTTTGATGAAGAATTTCTAGTTTATTTCTTTTGTGATATCTTCTATTTTCACGATTCGACTTTCTTTCTCATTTCGTTTCTTGATTTCTGCTCCGCCATTTTTCAAAGATTTTTTGCTAATAACAACGCGGTAGGGAATGCCGATGAGATCGGAATCGGCGAATTTTTCTCCGGCCGAAACTTCTCGATCATCATAAAGAACTTCAACGCCACTTTTAATTAGATCATTATAAATATTTTCAGCTTCTTCGTTTTTACCAAGACTTATTAAATGTACTTTGAAAGGCGCCACAGATTCTGGCCAAAGGATACCCTTGTCGTCGTTATATTTTTCAACTATAGTGGCGACTGTTCGATCAACTCCAATGCCGTAACATCCCATATAATAGAATTTTTCTTGTCCATCATTATCCACAAATTTAGCATTCATTTTTTTGCTGTAATGATAGCCAAGTTGAAAAATATTTCCGACTTCTATCCCCTTGTCTTCTTTGAGGATGCTTCCATCTAAGCTTTCAAATTCACTTTTCGCCATTGCAATATCACCCTCAATTTCAGTTTTGAAATCTCGATCAATATTGACATTCATTAAATCCAAATTTTTCTTATTAGCTCCGCCGTAGGCATTTTTTATGGTGCGAAGTGATTCGTCTGCAATAACTTTGACTTTTTTATCGATTCCAACTGGAGAAATGAATCCCGGTTCGCTTCCAATAGCGCGAACTTCTTCATCAGTTGCCATGCGAAGATCAATAGCGCCGGAAATGTTTTTGAGCTTGGTCTCATTTACATCCAAATCTCCTCGAATAATAGCTAGAATATATTCTCCTTTTTCATTTATAAACAGGACATCTTTAATTTGTTGCCAAAGAGGCAGATTGTGAAACTTAACGCCATCTTCCATGGTCTTTCCGCGATTAGCTTCAACTTCTCGTAGTTCTTTTTCTTCCTCAGTATTATTTTTGTCTTCTTTTTTGAATTTGGCAGTGTCTTCATGTGAGGCATATTTTCCATCTTCTGAAATAAAAAATTTACTTTCTCCAACTTCTGATTTTACTACAAATTCATGACAATAATCTCCACCAATATAACCATTGTCAGATTCAACTACGACTGTTTCAAGTCCTAGGCGGTTAAAGATGTTCATATAGGTATCCCACATTTTTTGATATTCCTTTTTGAAATCTTCTTCGTCGGCGTGAAAAGAGTAGGCATCTTTCATGAGGAATTCTCGCACGCGAAGTAGTCCACCGCGAGCGCGCATTTCATCGCGAAATTTTTGAGAAAATTGGTAGATGTTAAATGGTAAATCTTTGTAGCTGATATTATATTTTCTAACTAAATCTACCATCATCTCTTCCGCTGTTCCGCCTAATACAAAGCCACTGCCATTGCGATCTTTGATGGTCATCAATTCAAAGCCAACCGATTCTGTGCGGGCAGTTTCTTTCCAAAATTCAAGGGGATGAAGTACTGGAGTAATGAGTTTTAACGCCCCAGCCTTATTCATTTCTTCTTCAATTATTTTGATAACTTTATCTCGCACTCTCATTCCAAGAGGCAAGAAATAATAGCGTCCGGCGACTGATTCGCTGATAAATCCAGCCTGAATCAAGAATTTATGACTGGCAATTTTTATGTCAGCGGAAACTGTTTTTGAAGTTTTGGTGAAAAGTTGTGATTGTTTCATAATATTTTTTAGATATAATTATAGACTAATAATTGCATAAATAAGACAAAAAATCAACAATGTTCCTTAAAGTGTGAAAACTGTGCCAAAATTTTTCTCATTGGCTAAAGCCCGAAGAATGAAATCTTTTTCTTTTCCGGGAACAAGAATAGCCCGGATTCCTTTTTTTGCGATTTTGTTTAATATTTCTATTTTTGTTTTCATTCCATCATCGCCATGACCAAGCGCACTTCCTTTTTTGGCATAACTAAGAATTTTTTTGATCTCATTTATTTTTACCCGATGGATTATTTTTCCATTATTATCCAGTAGACCTTTTTGACTAAAACCAATAATAGCTACATCAGCCTTAACAAGCGAACAAGTCAAGAAAAAAAGCTTGTCATTGTCGGCGCAAATTTCTAAGGCTTTCAATTCTTCACTGTCTACGGCGTCATTCCCGTTGATAATCGGAATGACTTTTTCTTGAAAAGCTTCAATTAGTGTTTTTTTAGTGACTCTATTATTGCTAATAAGTTCTCTATCTGTCAGGAGAAATTGTGCAGTTTCAAGTTCATGACTTTTGAAATTTTTTGAATAGTAATCGATAATTTTTATTTGACCTATGGCAGAGCGCAAATTTTTTGAGCGATATTTTTTAGGATCACTGGCTACAGCGCCAGAAGAGACGATAAATACTTCATGATTATTTTTCAGGAGCTCAGCTACTTGAAAACATATTTTTGAAATTAACGCTTTATTGATTTCTCCTTGATTGCTAGTCAGAAGAGATGATCCTAGTTTTATTCCGATACGCATATTATTTTTAGAGTTAAAAATTAAAAAAACAAAAACAGCCCACTCAAGGCTGTCTGATAAAGTTCAATTTTTGTGTAATTTTAAACGCTAACAAACAACCTCAAGAATGATTTTGGGTTGATCGGTTGCGGTAATGATTTTGTTAGGTTCTTTTTCATAAGCCAAATATAGCATAATGTTATTTTTTGTCAAATTTGGATTATTGTTATAGTATAGATAATAATATTGATTTTAAGCTTTATGCATTTACCAAACTATAAAGACGGTAGCATTGTTAACTTAATGAGCTCGATAAACAAGGCTTTCGGTGGAAGGTCGTCTTATCAACCACTTAAGAATTTTGATATCGCGGATATTTCAAAGAAAAATATAGTTTTGATTATTATTGATGGTCTGGGATATGAATATTTGTCAAAACATGGAAGGGAAAATTTTTTGTATAAAAATCTTAGAGGGAAAATAACTTCTGTGCTTCCGTCAACCACAGCTTCCGCTATGACAAGTTTTATGACGGGCGTTGCTCCTGGACAGCACGCACTTACGGGATGGTTTATGTATCTGAAGGAATTAGGAATAGTCACAAGAACCTTGCCTTTTGAATCACGAGCTGGAAATCTTAAATTAGAGGAAGGAAAAATAAAATTCGAGGATATCTATAAAGAAAAAAGTTTTTTTGAAGATTTGAAAGCGTCCTCATTTTATGTTGGAAACAAAAAATATATAGATTCGCAATATACTCAAACAGTCACGAAAGGAGCGCGAAAATTAGCCTTTTCAAATATAAATGAATTTTTCGAAAAAATTATTTCAGCTTTGGATAAAAAAGGCAGAAAATTTATATTTGCCTATTGGGCTGAATTTGATTCAATTTGTCACAGAAAAGGAACAGATAGCAAGGAAGCAAAAAAACATTTTGAAATGTTGGATAAAAAAATAGCAATTCTTTCAAAATCTTTGAAAAATAAAAATACCGCGATTATCATAACAGCTGATCATGGGCTGATTAACACGAAAGAAAAAAGCAGGTTTATCAAATTAGAAAATCATCCAAAATTCATAGAAACTCTTTCAATGCCTCTTTCGGGTGAGCCTCGTTTTGTCTATTGCTACGTGAAACCTTCAAAGATAAAACAATTTGAAAATTATGTGAAAACCAAATTCAAGAATGTTTGCAGTGTGCACAAAAGTTCTGATTTGATCAAGAAAAATTATTTTGGTTTATTTGAGTATAGTGAAAATTTGAAAGATAGAGTAGGAGATTATGTTTTGATAATGAAAGAAGATTATGTGATGAAGGATCTGGTTTTTGGAGAAGATCGAAATATTTTTATCGGTAATCACGGCGGGACAAGTAAGGAGGAAATACTCGTGCCGTTAGTTGTTGTGGAATGTTAAAAAATAAACATAATTTATGCAAACATCAAAAATTATTTTAGTAGATAAGAAAATTCACTTGAACCTTTTATCAAAAAAATTAATTTTACCGAAAAGAATTCAAGATAAGATTGATGGATATTGGGAGGATCTTTTGAAAAATGGAAAAAAATATACGCGCGGAAGAGTTTTTAGCGCAATTGATATCAAGGAAGAAAAAAAAGAAATTAGAATAGATTTTGTGTTAACTGATTATGCCCATTATTTATATAGTAGCAATGTCGGTTTGCCAAAAAAATATGCTTGCAAAAATGTTCATACCTCTTGTCTTATTGAAACGACTGACAACGTTTTGATTTTTGGTCGAATGGGAAAAAACACTTCCAGAGCAGGAATAATTCAATGTATAGGTGGTGGATTGGATGAAGAGGATATTTTTGGGAAGAAAATTGATTTGAAACATAATATGGAGAAAGAATTATTTGAAGAGGTTGGAATTGATTTTCGGGATGAAAAAATGGTAGATAGTTTGTCGCATGAATATATAAAGCATAGTCAAAAAATTAATTCTGTCGCCATGATTTTTATTTTAAAATTAAAAATAACTGCCAAACAATTCAAAAAGCACTATGCTAAATTTGAAAAAGAACTCAAAAAGAAAAAAATGTTACCTGAATTTGGCGAATTGATTTATTTGCCAAAAGAGAAAAAATCCATCAATGATTTTTTGCGAAAAGAAAAGAAGTCTCTACCGGATCATTATATGAAAGTATTATTAAGAAAAGTTGCGGTTTGACAAAAAGAGCAATTTAAAGTAGTATATAATCATGAAAAAAGAAGTTTATAAAAATTCAATTTTCTGGTGTGCTTTCAAGATCTAATCTTTGAGAGCTTCTTAGTGTTTTTGGAAAAATATAACAAATCATTTAGTAAGAGTTCTCAAAGCAGGGGACTTTTTTTGTTTTTAGAATAATATTATGACAAATTATATAATTAATAAACAATCACAAAAAAATATCTGGTGGGCAAGAACATTTCCAAGAGCAGGTTGGCGTTTTTAAATTTTGAAAAATTTAGACAAAACCAAAATAACCTGCTCGCAAAGCAGGTCTTATTAATTAAAAAATAATTCTAAAATTATGCAAACTATAAAAACATATCTCAATATCAGTTATTATCTCAAAAAATATCTTGGTAAACTTCCGTTTCCGCCAATTCATCCGGCGACAGGAGAAAGCTTGAAACCAGAAGATCTGGAACCGCTTTTTGCCAAAGAATTAGTGCGACAAGAATTTTCTTTGGAAAAAGAAATTTCCATTCCCGAGGAAGTACAAGAAATATATGCACTATACCGCCCAACCCCATTTCTTCGCGCCAGAAGATTGGAAAAATTTTTGGGCACGCCGGCGCACATCTATTATAAATATGAAGGGGCGAGTCCTGCCGGAAGTCACAAACTGAACACGGCGCTTCCTCAAGCTTTCTATAATAAAAAAGAAGGCGTGAAAATGCTCACAACTGAAACTGGTGCTGGTCAGTGGGGATCAGCTCTCTCGATGGCATGTAATTTTTCAATTTAGCGTGCAAAGTTTTTATGGTGAAAATTTCATTTGAGCAAAAACCATATCGAAAAGTTATTATGCAAACGTTCGGCGCGGATGTTACACCTAGTCCATCAAACACAACCGAGATTGGAAAAAAAATGCTAGAGCAATATCCTGATACATCAGGCAGTTTAGGGATGGCGGTTTCTGAAGCAATTGAAGTAGCGATGAAAAATAAGGAAGCCAAATATGCTTTGGGTAGCGTGCTAAATCATGTGCTCTTACACCAGACAATTATTGGCCAAGAAGCAATTGGGCAAATGGAAAAAGTGGGGGAATATCCGGATGTGGTGATTGGTTGTTGCGGAGGTGGAAGCAATTTTGCAGGAATAGCTTTTCCATTCTTAGCGCAAAAACTGGCTGGGAAAAAAACAAAAACCAGATTTATCGGAGTGGAGCCAAAAAGTTGTGCTTCAATGTCGCAAGGTCAATATCGCTATGACCACGGTGACACCGCTAAACTCACTCCGCTTTTTATGATGGAAACTTTGGGTTGCGATTTTGTTCCGCCTTCTGAGCATTCCGGCGGACTTCGCTATCACGGCATTGCGCCACTCATTGCTTTTTTGCATCACGAAGGATTAATTGAAGCAAGAAATTATGATCAAAAAGAAATTTTTGCCTCAGCTATTGATTTTGCTAAGGCGGAGGGAATTATCCCTGCGCCGGAATCAGCGCACGCCATCAAGGCCACAATCGACGAAGCACTCAGATGCAAAAAAGAAAACAAAAAAGAAACCATAGTCTTTTGTCTTTCGGGGCACGGAATGCTCGATCTCAAAGGGTATGAGGATTATTTGAGTGGGAAGATAAAATAAGAATATTTTCTGGAAAAGTAAAAAAGAGTCCCGATTACTCGGGACTCTTTTGTGTTATCTGCATCCACGCTGACAATCCCTTGACAATATTTTTATACTTGCTATACTTTATCTTAGTAAAGCGATTTATTAAAATAAAGCAGTATGAAAAAGTTAAACGATGAGAAAACTGAAGATTTGATGAAAGCTATTTTAGCTTTGGAAAACAAGCAAGAAGCCAAGATGTTTTTTCGTGACCTTTTGACAGAAAAGGAAATTTTGGAATTGAGTAATCGCTGGAAAGCGGTGCAAATGCTGGACGCGAAAAAAACTTATTCTGAAATCGAAAAAGAAACTGGCCTTAGTTCAACCACCGTGGCACGAATTTCCAAATGGTTTCAAGAAGGCACAGGCGGATACAGTTTAATGTTAAACAGAATTTCCAAAAATCATCACAAAACCTCTTCTAGTTCTAGAAAGCGGTTGATTTAGATTTTTTAGTTATTTATCTTTGCAAACCTCTTTCTGGGATAGGAAGAGGTTTTTTTAATTCAGACCTCTTAATATTGGTACATTAAAAATTAAATAGAGGAGAAGAAAATGAAAAAAAATCTTGTTTTGGGAATTCCTTCGGGTTCACTTTTTGATTCCACAGTAGCTTTGCTTCGAAAAGTAGGAATCGAAGTGGTAGTCAATGGGCGCAATTTTATGGCGGAAATTAGAGGAAGCGATATTTTTTCTCGCGCAATAATTATGCGACCGAATGATCTGCCTCTAGCGCTCAAAAACGGAATCGTGGATGGCATCATCACAGGGCTTGATATGTGCCTCGAAAGTGGTTTGGAAAAAGAGCTTTGTATAATAATAGAGCTTAACTTTTCCAAAAAATCCAAAGTGCCGGCTCGAGTCGTGATTTTCTGCCGAGAAAATGATTCGGATGAAATAGTTGATTCAGAAGAAATCTTAGTTTCAGCGGAATATATTAATCTAGCGAAAACTATTTTCAAAAAAGCGCAGGTATTTTTTTCTACCGGTTCAACAGAAATCAAAGTTGCTATCGAGGAATTTGGTTTTCGATACGGCGTTGGCGTGGTCGAAAGTGGAAAGAGCCTTAAGGACAACAATCTCAAGATCGTGAAAGTTATCCTGACCACTCCGGTAATTTTCGCTGTAAGAAAAGAAAACCTGGAATTTCAAATCTTCGGCCAAATGCTAAAAGGTGCTTTGGAAGCGGAAATGTATCAGCTGGTAAAATTCAATGCAGACTCAAAAGACAAGGATCGGTTGATTGAAATTTTACCAGCTATGGAATCACCAACCATCAGCAATCTTGCTGATGGCATGATTGCAATCGAGACGGTTATTACTAAAGAAACAATCACCGATTCGATCATAGCAATTAGGAAAAATGGCGGCAGAAATATTCTCGTACAAAACATTAACATCTCCGTGTAAGAAATAAGGGCGTGATGATAGCATTCATCCGCCCTTTTTTATATGAACTTGATTTTTATTCATATTTTTGATAGTATCATTGACAAGTATTAAATAGTTATTTGGATAAGTGGAGGGTCGCAACGTTCGGCTCTCTAAAACGAAGTGGTTTTTAAAATCATGGAGGATATTTTTCCATGAACTCTGTTATCAGAATGTTATTTGATGCGGCTGGTATCGGTGGTGAAGATGAGAAAGAAGTTATCAAGGGTCTTATTAGAGACAATGAAGAATATGCCACTGATTTTATATGTGGCTTGGGATTTATTGGAGAAAAAGAAAGGGAGGTTCTCGAAGCAGAATATCCGAATCTCTTTTCTCTTGAAATCGTTTAGGTTAACTTCCTTTTGGGGTGGGTTGTGCGCGTTGCAACCCATCCCTTTTTATTTGAAATTATTTCAGTATTATGCTAGATTTAGTACTAAAGAATAAGGAGTTTTTATGAACAAAATTTTTCCAAAAAAATTGAAAAAAGGGGACACTGTGCAGATTGTGGCGCCAGCTTCTTCTCTGGGGATTATTTCGCAGGAAAACCGAGAAATTGCTAATCAGCGATTTCAAAAAATGGGGCTAAAATTGATTTTCGGAAAGCATGTGGAGGAAATTGATGAATTTAATTCTTCTAGTATCGAATCAAGAATTGAAGATTTGCACGAGGCTTTTCGCAATCCAAAAGTCAAAGCCGTTCTTTGTGTGATTGGCGGATTTAATTCCAATCAACTTTTGGAATATATTGATTGGAATTTGATTAAAAATAATCCCAAGATTTTTTGTGGATATTCTGATATTACGGCGCTTGGCAATGCTATTTTTACCAAAACCGGCGTGGTGAATTATTCTGGACCAGCTTATGCTACCTTTAGTGAAAAGAAAGGTTTTGATTATACTTTGGAATATTTTGAAAAATGTTTATTTGCAAAAAAGTCTTTTGAAATTAAACCATCTCAAAAATGGAGTGATGACAAATATTTCCTCAATCAAAATGATCGAACTTTTTTCAAAAATGAAGGTCCACTAATTATCAATGAAGGCAAGGTCGAAGGCACATTGCTAGGCGGAAATCTGTGCACACTAAATTTGCTTCAGGGGACTCAGTTTTTTCCTGATATTTCAAATTCAATTTTGTTTATAGAAGATGATTATGAATCTAATGCCGTCACTTTTGATCGAAATCTTCAATCGCTTTTGCATCTGCCAAATTTTGGCAAAGTGCGAGGAATTGTTTTTGGGCGTTTTCAAAGAGCGAGTGAAATTACCAATGAGAAACTGTTGAAAATTATCAAAACGAAAAAAGAACTCAAAAACATTCCAATTATAATCAATGTTGACTTTGGACACACGCAATCAATGATAACTTTCCCGATTGGCGGAACAGCGAAATTTTCGGCGAAAGATGGGAAGATAAAATTGGAAATTGTAAGTCATTAATTTTTTTATGAAACCATTATATATTCTAAAAATTGGAGGAAGTGTGGCGACTCACAAGGATCGTCCGGGAGTTTCGGTGCGAAGTGAGCTCTTGAAAAAAATCGCGCTCTCGATAAAAAAGGCAAAAGAAAAAAAAGATTTTGATTTAATCTTGATTCATGGGGCGGGAGCGGCGGGACATCAGTTGGCAAAAAAATATGACTTGAGAGTCGGCGTGAATGGAGATGGAAAAAAGTTTTATGGCTCATTGCTTTCTAGTGTTGTTGATCAAAAATTGAATAATGCTATATTTGAAACATTTGTCTTTGGTGGATTGAAAGTTTTGCCAGCACATACAGCCTCAACAATTATTCAAAAAAATAGCAAAATTAGTTATTGTAACTTGAGAATTATAAAAAAAATACTTGAAAATAATTGCTTTCCGATTCTTTATGGCGAAATGGTTTTTGATGAAAAATTAGATATGTCAATTTGTTCCGGAGATGCTATCGCGCCATATTTGGCAAAAAAATTAGGAGCGGAAAAGATTTTTTTTGCTTCGGATATCGATGGAATTTTTGACCAGGATCCGCATCTCCACAAGGATGCAAAATTGATAGAAAAGATAAATCTAAATAAAATTAAAAATAATAATAAAATCAAGCTAACTGACTCGCATAATGTTGACGTGACGGGCGGACTTTCGGGGAAGATAAAAAATATTGACTTGAAGCATAATATTTCTTTGAAATCGGTGGAAATTTTCAATGGTTTGAAACCTGAAAATTACGAAAAAATTATTTTAGGAAAAAAATTTCCGCATACTTTTATAAAAATAAAATAAAAAGGCAACTCGATTATGAGTTGCCGGGTGGTGCCAAATTTTTGGCGGTTAATTGTGTTAGTCCCATAAGGGAAAATTTTCCGTGCGGGTTGCTAGAAAATCATTTAGAATTGGATGAACTTCAATCCGAACTCCTGATTTTTCAGTAGAGAGTAATTCCCACGGATTTTTCCAGCCGGAAATCGCGATGTCATCATCTTTAGGGATGAAGAGATGACCGGGGTTTCCCAGAAATTTTGCAACTCCGTAGAAAGTCGTGATATCTTTTCTTTCCGGGAATAAGTTAAATCTGCTGGGTGAAATACCCCAAAAATTTACCTGATTTGGAAGTAATCCCAATTCCTCCCAAAGCAAGCGCTTGATGGTTCCATCCGGATTGGTGTCCTTATCCTTGAGGGTTTCAAGAGGAAAAGACACCATTCCAGCTTCTTTTCCTATTTCAGGTTTACTTCGTAGTTCCTTGACGGTCAAAATGCGACCATCCAAAAAAAGCAAAAGCCCTACCCCGATAGCCCCGTGTTTTACTGTCATTTTTCTCCTGTCTCCTTTTGGGTTATAATGATTAAAGGTACTGTTTATTATTTAAAAGGCTAGCACGATAAATGTTTTATGGCAATATGGTTCGACGATTGACGGAAAATTTGAGAGTGGTAAGATAAGAGTATAGAAAATAAGTTAAAAATAAAAAATGGATAAAAAAAATAAAATATTTTTCATAGTAGCTTTTCTGTTGCTGTTTGGTTCGGTTGGTGCGACATATTTGCGCATTGTGGTTTTCAAAAACTATACTGTGGAAGCACAAGCTGATTGTGATCCGGAAACGGAAAAATGTTTTGTTTGGGAGTGTGATCCCGCTTCAGCTGTTGAGGGTGAAGCTTGCAGTGGAGATGCGGAAAATGACATTTGGTACTATCAACTAGTCAGAAGAAAAGCCTACAACGTTCCACTATGCAATCCGGATGAAGACGAAAACTTGCCTGCCGGTGAGGCAGGATGTTTGCCAATGGAATGCGACTCCACCACAGAAAAAGATTGCGAAATAATTTTTTGCGATGATGAAAATAAAATTGAGCAAGAAGTGGAATGCAGTGATCCAGTGGAATATTTGTTAAACAATCCAACTGAAGGAGAGGAGGAAGAAGAAATTGAAGAAGAAGCTGAAGAGGAGGAAGTTGAAGGAGAAGCTGAGGGAGAAGAGGGGGAAGAAGTTTCACCCGAAGATGAGGCGGATGCATCTGCTAGTGAAGATGAAAAAAACACAATAGATGGAGAAGAAACCGAGAACAAAGATGAGGAAACTAAGTCGCAAGAAGCTATAAACTAAAAAAATGGAACAGAAACGAAAAAAGTTAATGCAAATAGCTTGCTGTTGTCTCGAAAAAATATGTTCGAGAAATTTTTGTTGTTAGCTAAATAACTTTCAAATATAAACTAAGCAAAAATTCTCGAGCACAGTCGAGATTTTTTTATTTAAAATGAGGATTATTTCATGCACTTAAATATATCGAACGCGCTTCGGCGTGAAAGTTTTTTGGAAAAGCAAAGCCTCGACAGTAAGGCAATCTAATCTATAAAAATAGATTACCAATCGCCTTCGTAAGCTCTCAATATATTTAAGTGCATGAAATCTCATTAATAATTCTATGATTTATAAAAACATTCTAGAGCAAATTGGAAATACGCCGATGGTGAGAATTAATAATTTCAATTTGAAAAAAGGCGTGGAAATTTTTGCCAAATTAGAAGGTGCTAACCCCGGAGGGAGCATCAAAGATCGGATCGCTCTGAAAATGATTCGTGAAGCCGAGAGGAGCGGACAACTAACAAAAGAAAAAACTATCATCGAGCCGACCTCTGGCAACACCGGCATCGGCTTGGCTATGATCGCAGCAGTGCTGGGATACGCCGTAGAAATTGTGATGAGCTCAGCGGTTTCCATCGAAAGGCGAAAAATGATCGAAGCTTTTGGCGCTAAGGTAATTTTGACTGATGAAAAAAAAGGAACAGACGGCGCAATTTTGGCAGCGCGAGAACTAGTCAAAAAAAATCCGGGGAAATATTTTATGCCGGATCAATTTTCCAATAGGAATAATAAGCTGGCGCATTATGAGGCGACTGCCCAAGAGATTTGGCAGGACATGAATGGAAAGATAGATTATTTTGTTTCTTCGATTGGAACTTCTGGAACGATTATGGGGGTGAGCGAATATTTGAAAAAGCTAAATCCAAAAATAAAAATAGTTTGTGCTTATCCGGAGAAAAATCATTATATTCAAGGACTGAAAAATATGGAAGAGGCGATTGTGCCCAAATTGTATGATGAAAAAAAGATTGATGAATTTGTGACGATAGAAAGTGAAAAAGCTTTTGAAATGACAAGACAATTGGCCAAACGAGAAGGACTTTTTGTGGGAATGTCTAGTGGAGCCACGATGCTCGCTACTCTTGAAATTGCCAAAAGAATAGACAAAGGCAGAATTGCTATGATTTTTCCCGATCGAGGCGAAAAATATCTCAGTACCAAACTATTTTGATTTAGCGCCAATTTTTGGCAAAAACAAAGCAAAAGCAGGCAACGCGACTCTGCTTTTTGCTTTATTAAAAGCAAATTACGATTTCATACTGAAGAAGATGAGATACATAG
>DMWY01000015.1 GCA_003483065.1 Candidatus Moraniibacteriota bacterium
ACTAAATTATTAGTCTGGCCAACTTGACCCTTAGGGTCAGATAATTCTGACCCTAAGGGTCTGATATTGTTTCTTTTTTTATAATCCGATAAACCAAAATGTGTTTTTTGATTATTAACAAATCTAATCGTTTCTAAAAATCTTATATAATCCTTCTCACTCAAAAACACCTCTCGCTTATCTACTCCGCGGTTATATATGTGGTAATATTCGCCATTGGCAAATTCGGTTTTTCGCATCTAAATTTTATTTTTATTTCTCCTTTAATTTTTCAGCAACTTCCCAGCCGTTGCCGGCGCCGATAGTGATGACGACATCTTCCGCTCCAATTCTATCTTGCAAAAATTCCACCGCCTCGTCGATTGTTTTCAAATGCTCGGCTTTGTCTCGATCAAATTTATTGATTAATTTCACCAAATCACCAGAGTTTACTTTTCCATTATTTTCCCGCGCACTGCCATAAATATCCAAAACAATCACATGGTCAGCGTCACCAAATGATTGGGAGAATTCTTGCAATAGCGCTTCTGTTCTTGAATATGAATGTGGATGAAAAACCGCCCAAATATTTTTTTCGGGATAAATTTCACGGGCACCTCTTAGTGTCACCTTGAGTTCTTCAGGATGATGACCATAATCATCGATTAGAATTGCTCCTTTTCGTTCTCCAATATATTCAAATCTTCTTTTGGTGCCTTGAAAATTTTTGAGCGCCTCTTTGACTTCTTCCAGATCTAAATTTAATTTATGACAAACAGCAATCACCGCCACCGCATTTAACACATTATGCTTGCCAATTAATTTAGTTTCAAATTCTCCCAAACTTTTCCCATTATGCTCAACTTCAAATTTTTGCATCTGATTATTGATAATTTTGTATTCGCACTCTTCTCTAAAACCATAAGTCAAAACTGAACAACTAGCTTCTTTTGAAACTTCCAAAGTATCTACGCTATCTCCCCAAACAACCAAAAATCCAGCCTTAGGAATTCTCGCTACAAAATCTTTGAATGTTTTTTTGTAATCAGAAAATGTTGGGAAAAAATCAGGATGATCAAAATCAACGCTTGTGAGAACAACCGCCTTTGGGTTATAAAATCTCAATTTATTTTGAAATTCATCCGCTTCAATCACAAAAAATTCACCCTTGCCAATCAAGGCATTGCCTCCCCAATCGATAACCTTGCTACCAATTATCGCGCTCGGATTAGTTCCTACCTCTTTCAAAATATGTGCAAGCATTGCGGATGTCGTTGTCTTGCCATGCGTTCCTGTGACGGCAATGCCATACTTCTCATTGAAAAGTTCGCCTAAAATTTCCGGATAGCTAATCATTTCCAAATTTCTTCTTTTCGCTTCCCCAAATTCTACATTATTATTTTCATTATACGCTGTGGAATAAACCACCAAATCAACATCGGTCGGAATGTTTTTTGCTTCAAATTTTTCAAAATATGGGATATTAAGTTTTTGCAAAATTTCATCGGTGAAAAATTTCTCCTCTGTATCAGAGCCCAAAACTTCCACTCCCATTGAATGCAAAAATTCCACCACCGCAATCACGCCTGAACCCTTGATCCCAATCACATAAGCTTTTTTTATTTTCTCTAAATTCATAAAATTATTTAATCATCCCAATTATCCCCTCCGCAATTCTCGAAGCAGCGTCAGGATGATAGAAAGCTTTGATATTTTCCGTTAATTTATTTCGGAGTTCCTCGTTATTCATAATTTCATCAATCTTAGCCAAAAGCATATGTTCACCTAAATTACCTTCTTCCAAAACGATGCACCCTCCAATTTTCGCAATAGAATAGGCGTTCATTCTTTGATGATCGTTTCCTGAGTTCCCAAGAGGGATTATGATAGCTGGTTTTCCGTTAGCGGCAATTTCAGAAATCGAAGAGCTTCCTGCTCGCGAAATTACCAAATCCGTTACCGCCAAAATATCTTTGAGTTCTTCGCCAATAAAAGGCAGGGCGTGATAACCCTCTCGCCCATTTTTTATCCCAAGTTCTCCAGCTCTTTTCACCACTTCTTCAAAATTATTCTCGCCAGCTTGGTGAATAACTTGATATTTTCGCAGAAGCTCTGGCAGAACTTCTAATATTTTGTCATTAATTGGTTTGGCGCCTTGCGAACCACCCCAGACAAAAATAGTTTTTTTAGATTCAGTGAGTGAAAACATTTTTATGGCATTATCTTTGTCACCTTGATTAATGTCATCTCGCAGTGGACTTCCTGTGATCACAACTTGCTCGGCCGGAAAATAGCTTTCTGCGCTTGGGTACGATACTGCCACTCTTGTCGAAAATTTTGCCAAGAGTGAATTGGCCATCCCTGGCTTAGCATCTGACTCATGGATAAGAACTGGAATTCGATATACCCATCCAGCGATAACAACCGGGAGCGATGCACAGCCACCTTTGGAAAAAATTGCATCTGGCATAAACCAAAGAAGATGCCAAAGAGCTTGAATAATTCCCATTGGAATTCTGAAAACATCAACAAAATTTTTCAGTGAAAAATATCGCCTCAGTTTTCCTGTCATAACTGACTTAGTCGCTATCCCTTCGGCTTCCATAAGTCTTTTTTCTAATTTGCCGTTGGGCCCAATAAACATAAACTCTGTGTCGAGAGCTTTTTCCTTTATTTTTCGCGCCACAGCGATTAGGGGAATTATGTGCCCACCCGAATCACCACTCGTTAGAACTATTTTCATATATTTTATTTTAATTATTATTACAATACTTAGAAATATTTAAAACTATTCCCGCAGCTGACATTAGAAATATAATAGAAGTTCCGCCATAGCTGATGAAGGGCAAAGGAATTCCCGTAAGCGGAATGAGTCCAGAAATTGCGCCGATATTTATGAAGGCTTGGAAAACTATCCACGAAACAATTCCCACTGCCATAAATTTTCCAAAATTATCCGGAGCGTTATTGGCAATTTTCAAAATTCGTATCATTAGATAGATAAAAAGGGAAATGAGAAAAACTGCACCTAGGAGTCCGAGCTCCTCTCCTATTATAGCAAAAATAGAATCTCCCACCGGTTCTGGCAAATAATTGAATTTTTGCATACTTTTTCCAAGTCCCACTCCCAAAACTCCGCCCGTTCCAATTGCTAAAAGCGCTTGGTTTATCTGATAGCCTACTCCCCGCGGGTCTAATTCTGGATGAAGAAAAACTAACAATCGATTCATGCGATATGCTTCCATTTTGATGATTATTCCAAGAGCCGCAATTCCAGATATTCCCATAAAAAACATGTGTGAAATTTTGGCGCCAGAAACAAAAAAGATTGAGATTGAAATCAGTATTGTCACGCCCAGCGTTCCAACATCCGGTTGCTTGATAAGCAAAAAACTCACCGCGCCAATCACAATAAGAAATGGAACCAACCCTTCATAAAAATCCTTCACTTTGTCTGATCGACTTTCGAGCCATGCTGAGAGATAAATAATAATTGAAAGTTTCAACATTTCTGAAGGTTGAAAAGAAAATGATCCCAACTGAAGCCAACGACTAGCTCCATATATTTTTGATCCAAAACCTGGTACAAAAACTAAAATCAAACAAATTATGCTTAGGATAAAAAATGGCAGAGAAATTTTTTTCCAAAATTTATAATTTATTTTTTGCATAACATATAATGCCACTATCCCCGGTAGTACGCCATAAATCAATTGATGTTTGAAAAAATAATACGGGTCGCCAAAACGCGCCCTGGAATAGGAAATTCCAGCGGAAGCAATCATAACCAAACCAAAAACAATCAATATTAGAATAGTTGAAAGCAATTTTGAATCTATTTGATTTCCTGTCTGCCGATGAGGCATACTGACTGTTCTTTTCTCCATTCTTTTATTTTTTTATGATTACCCGACAACAAAATTGATGGCACTTTCAATTTTTTTTTAGAAACAGAAAAAACTTCTGGTTTAGTATACTGCGGATATTCCAAATAACCTTCGCTACTATGAGATTCGTCTCTCGCGCTCTCACTGTTTCCCAAAACTCCTGGAAGTAATCTGGAAACACTATCAGCTACTATCATCGCTGGGATTTCTCCTCCAGTCAAAACATAGTCTCCGATAGAAATTTCTTCATCCACTAAATTTTGAGCCACTCGCTCATCCACGCCTTCATAGCGTCCACAAACAAAAATTAAATTATCATATTTTGACAAACGCTTAGCATCACCTTGGGTATATTTTTTACCTTTAGCAGAAAACAATATTATCCGAGTTTTTTTTGATTTTTTTATCGATTTTAAGCATTTATAAATTGGCTCTACTTTCATCAACATTCCGGCACCACCACCATATGGTGTGTCATCTACAGTTTGATGTTTGTCAGTAGCATAGTCACGAAGATTATGAATTTTAATCTTAACTATTTTATTTTTCTGCGCCCGCGCTAAAATTGACTCGCCAAAATAAGAGTTGAATATTTGCGGAAAAATTGTAATGATATCGAATTTCATAAATTAAAAAATAATTATAACAAACCTATTTTTCTCAGTTCGTTCAGTGCGCCAATCATAATACGTTTTTTGCCTGATTGCTCTATTTTGTCGCATAAAGCCAAGCCTTCCTCCAGTGAGACCCATTTGAAATCATCAAACTGCGAATTGGAAATTTTCAAGACATCCACCTTAGTTTCAGCGCAAATAAAAAAATATTTCTTGCCTTTCATAAAAATATTTTGACCAGCATCATTTTTCAATTCTCGAGAATTTTGACTGTATTTTGGAAATTCCACTTTATCCCCATAAAAAAGCAAAATATTTTTGTCATATGACTTTGCAAATTCATCCCCAAGCTCTTCTGACATTTCTCGAAAAAAAGCCTCTGTCATATTCTCATTATTATCAATACCACCCTGAGGAAATTGCCACAGCTTATGTTTTTCCATATAGAGAAAAAGTATTTTTTTATTGTTCAAAAAACAACCCACTATCTGTGGCCGAAAACCCGCATTTCTGATTTGATCAATTTCTGTTATTGTCGGTTGTTTCATATATTGTTTCGTATTTTGTAATATTATAATACCATATTAAAACTAAACAAAAAAGACCCCGCGGATGCGAGATCTTTTTTTATAAGAAGTCTTTATATTTTGATATCACCAACTACTTCATCGATAGTTTTTCGTCCAGCTGATCCTGCATCCATTCTTCTTTCGCTTCCTTCTGGCTCATTGATTTTTAGATTAACGCGAGCATTGTTTCGCGCTCCGATAACTCGAAGGAGTGTTCGAAGAGCTTTAGCTGTAGCGCCTTCTCGTCCAATGATCATTCCCATATCTTCGGCATTTACATCCAAAGTTATGAGTACTCCCATTTCATCAATTTTTCGGTCAACTTTTACATCTTCCGGGTGATTTACAATTTGTTTAACGACATATTCTACGAAATCTTTGTCGGTTGCTTGTTCTGCCATATGTGTGTACTGAAAATTAAGTATTATTTATCCGATATTTAATCGGAATTATTTCCAAGAATCCAGGAACGAAAGAAAGATCGACCAAGCTATCTAATTCCCTTCTTCTTTTGTCTATATTATAATTTATATCCTAGTCTTTGTCAATCGAAATTTTGCCAGTATATTTCCCCGAAAAATAGTTTATTCTGATGCGAATTAGATCCAGAAGCATATTGAGCGAATCGCGATATATTCGAATACTGCTTTCTGTTGGGTTTTGCAAAATTATCGGTAATTCTTTTATCCAATATCCACTCTTAACAGCGACAAAAATAACCTCCGCGTCAAAAGCAAAACGATCTATAGTCATCAAAGGAAAAATTTTCATAGCTACTTCTCGAGAAAAAACCTTGAAACCACATTGTGTATCTTGAATAGAATAATTATTAGTAATTACCATGCGTAAAAGTCGAAAAATCTTTTCCATAAATTGACGGTGCCAAAGTACTGGCTTGGTTACTTTCAATCCTGGCACAAATCTCGAAGCGATAGCAATATCAAAACCATCATCTAATGCTTCGATAAAATTTTCCAAACTTTCAATAGGAATGGCCAAGTCGGCGTCCAAAAACATAACTGTTTCGTAACGACTTTTCAAAATTCCACCCTTAACTGCATGCCCCTTGCCAGAATTTATCTCATTGTCAATCAAAATAATTTTTGGCAAATTTTTTTCAACTTGAAAAATTTCTTCTCGGGTATTATCAAAACTACCATCATTAACGATGATAATTTCGTAATCTAAAAAATTATTTGCCAAATAGTCACTTATCTTTTCAACGTTTTGACGAATGAATTTTCCGCCATTGTAACAAGGGATAATGACTGATATTTTTTTGCTTTTCATCGATTATAACAATTTAATCGCATCAGCCACAGTGATTATGCCGATTAGCACTCCATCCGCATCTGTGACGGGATAGGAATTGAAACTTCTTTCTTTGATTAGTTTTACAAAATCCTCCACTTCCATTTCTGGCGAGACATTTTCACACTTAGTGCTCATGATGTCTTTGGCAGTAGCATGAAGCACAGCGTGCATAGCTTCTTTTTCTCCTTCGCCATATTTCATTTTTCCACTATTGATGAAATCAATCATTGATGGCATATACACCATGTTAGAAGAATCCTTAGTGAAAAAATCTGTTTCAGTGATAATTCCCAAAACTTTGTCATCTGCATCCAGCACTGGCACTGCATGAATTTTTTCTTTTGACATAACCTGCGCAATTTCCGAAATAGGAGTATCTTCCTTCACGGAAATTACATCCTTAGACATGATTTCTTTTATTTTCATAAATTTAAAATTAAAAATTAAAACGTAGAGTTTTTCTCTATGTCTATATTAGCATAAAAATTATTTTTATTCCACTTCTTCCTATTCTCCCTCTCTCCTCTTCTCACTAAAAAC
>DMWY01000018.1 GCA_003483065.1 Candidatus Moraniibacteriota bacterium
ATTTTCCGGTGGAGTAGCTGGGGTGGAAATAGTTTTAGCGTCTAGATCAGTCGCTTCGAGACAACCAGAAGTAATGGCAGTCCAGCTGGATCCACCATTCAATGAATATTCAAAACTAGGAGTGATGGTGCCGGAAATAGAATCAGTATCTCGGACGTTATATGAGATATTGACTTTTTTATTAGCATCAGGGACGGCAGTAGTTTGATTGGCTTCAATTTCTGGGTTGGCGTTGACGACGTAGGTGACAGTGACAGAATTGAGGGCTGGAGTATCTACCCCAGTTTCTGAGATAAGATAGGCTTTATATTTGAAGTAGTGATTATTTTCTGATTCTCCAAGATTTGGAACGTTATCCAAATCACAAGTCACTAGGCTATCTGTTTTGGTACAGCCTGAACCAGTATAGAAATATGTAGCATTTGTTCCATCTGGTCCCATGAAATCGGACCAAGTAGAATTATCTGCAGAAGTTTGCATTTGGAATTTAATAACAGTATCAGATGGAAAATCTTCTTCCCAAGAGATAGAAGCGAAAGTGTTGGCGTCGGAATTGGAATTATAGATTGAAGAAGTGAGAGATTTATTGAGGTAGGTGTAATAATTAAATGAAATATCCTGCAAATTAGGTTTAGGATCAGTTGATAATCCTGTAAATGATAATTCAACCTTATATTGCAAATATCTAAAATTATCAAAAGTAGAAATGTTATCATTATCATTTATTACCGCCCAATTATCCGCCCATTCAGCTGGGTTGTTAGTGTTTCCTCCGTGCAAAGAAACTACAGCCGTGGAAGTTCCAGGAGTTGCTTTGGTGATATCAACAGTAGTAAAATCTCTTCCGCCAAGAAAATCAAGGACTGCGGAAGTGTAGGTTCCGGAAGCGCTGTAATATATTGAACCTGTACCGCCAGCAGTAGCAAAACTTGTTCCGCCTGAAGCTGTTATAGCTAAATCTCCTGCGCCTGAAATTGCAATCCTTCCTCCCGCTCCACCACCACCATCCGCATTAACAGCGTTAACTCCTGCACCACCGTTAGCAGTAACTGTTCCAGCTCCTGAAATTGTTCCAGCTTGAATCCAAATTGATCCGCCAGAACCAGCTCCAGAACTATAATAATTCAGAAATCCATCCAAAATTCCATTTCCTCCGTTACTAAAAATTGAACCACTATTATCCAGAGTGCCTGAAATATTCAATTTGATTGCGCCGCCTCCCGCACCTCCTGGTGCAAGATAAGCAGAACCGCCACCGCCGGAACCAAACTCAGTTGGCTGGTGAATATTAGCTTGCCCATTTTCAACTCCACCAGCACCATAAGTAGCATTTTTATTCTGCCCGTTTCCTCCCACACCACCATATCCAGCGCCACCGCCACCAATATTTGAATTGGGATACCCCCGTTGCCCTGCTCCTGGACCATAGCCATTTACAGTTGCCGCACCCCCAGCATACCCCTTCCCACTCACATCAATCTTACTCGTTCCATCAATTGAAAGATTTGTTGCTTGAAGTAAAGTGAGATTGCCAGTGATTTGTCCGCCACTTTGCAAGGTGACATTGCCAGTCATGTTTATTGAGAAAGAATCATAATGAAAAGTGGTGGCGTTATAGGCGGTGGTTAATACTCCTCCAGTGGTGATGGTTAGATTAGAGAGTCCAAGACTAGCGGAAGAAATTGTTTCTCCGTCTGCAATAGTTTTTTAAGCACTCACTGTGCAAGTGTTATTGGCAGTGCTGGAACAATCGGAAACACTGAAAGCTTGAGATTTGTTAGATGTCAAAACCAATAACACAGTTATTGAGAAGAAAAATAGTATTAAATTTAATTTTGATTTTAGAAACATTTTTTATTAATTTTCAGTTTTCAATTTATAGCTTCTTCATACTCGAATTTTCCAACAATAATTTCATTTGCGAAATGGCGGTTTCGTTCAATTTTAGCAGTCTTTCTTTTTGTGTCATTCCCATTTTGATGAATTCTGCATTCAAACTTTCCAAATTTGCCAAGCAAACCAATTGGGTCACATTGGCATAATCTCGCATATTGCCACTCTTATTTTTATTTTGCTCTTTCCATTCTTTGGCAGTTTTACCAAATAGTGCCATATTCAAAACATCCGCTTCATTGGCATAAGCAATATTCGCCTCCTTATTGGATAATTTTTGCGGTAAAATAATATTTTCCCTGATGGCATCCGTGTGAATCTTGTAATTTATTCTAGTGAGCATTCTTTTGGCATCCCAGCCCAAGGTCAATCTTTCATTTTCTTCGGTTTTTAATCTTTGGAATTCTTTGATTAAATATAGTTTGAATTCCGGTGAAATCCAAGTGGCAAATTCAAAGGCGATATCTTTGTGGGCAAAAGTGCCACCGCCATAGCGACCAACTGATGATCGAATCCCAATAGCATTTGTCTTTTTTATCCACATGGAAGAAGAAACAACAAATCCATTAGTTCCAATTTCATTTTTAATGTTACTGAATTCCGTAACATTAAAATTTTTGTTATGCATTTGTTCCCAAAGACCCATAAATTGGACGGTGTATTTGGTAGTGAGCCAATGAGAAATAATAAGTCCCGTATCTGGCCCCTTAAATTTAGCCATATCAGTCAGTGAAATAAAATCATTTTCCTTTTCAGATAAATTCACTATAATAATTTGCTTGCCAATTTCTATTTTTTTATTTTTCATTTTATTAATTTTATTCAATGAGGTGTAAAACAAAACTAAGATAAAAATTTACCTTTGTTTTAAGATTTTATTTCTGATATTTCTTGTTGTGTTTCCACGTGTTTATTATATCATAAATTCAAGAAAAAATCTTGGTGTGGTGTGGATAAGTTTTTATAATAATTACATACAAAAAAATCCCGATAATATCGGAATTTTTGCTTTATGAACTTTATAGTCTTTATGAACTTTATGAACTATCTCAACTTCTCCTCAAAATACTTTGAAAGTTCCGAAATCGCAATCCTTTCTTGCGTCATTGTGTCGCGGTCGCGCACTGTGACGGCTTGATCGTTTAGAGTTTCAAAATCAACTGTCACGCAGTATGGCGTACCAATTTCGTCCTGCCTACGATAACGTTTGCCAATTGATTGCGTTTCATCGTATTCAACCATGAAATTTTCTTTTAGTTTTTCCCAAATTTCTTTGGCTGGCACTGTCAATTCTTCTTTTTTGGAAAGTGGCAAAATAGCAATCTTGATCGGAGCAAGTCTTTTGTCAATTTTCAAAACTGAACGCAACTCTCCATTCACTTCTTCTTCGGTATAAGCATTATCTAAAAACATCAAAAACAATCGTCCAAGTCCAACGGAAGTTTCCATGATATGCGGGATGAGTCTTTCGTTTTTTTCTTGATCAAAATATGAGAGATCAGCGCCAGAAAATTTTGAGTGTTGAGACAAATCCCAATCGCCTCGCGTATGAAGCCCTTCCACTTCGCGGAATCCACCCAAAGTTTTGAAATTAAATTCAATGTCAAAGGCTTCCGATGCATAGTGTGCTAATTTTTCATGTTTATGCCACTGTAAATTATTTTCAGAAATTCCATATTCCAGATACCACTGGAAGCGTATTTCTTTCCACATTTCATATTTTTCTTTCATCATTTCGGACTTGAGAAAATATTGCATTTCCATTTGTTCAAATTCACGCGTGCGAAAAACAAACTGACGCGCCACAATTTCGTTTCTGAAAGCTTTGCCAACTTGAGCAATCCCGAATGGCAATTTTGGATGAAGCGAATCAAGTGTGTTCTTATATTCCAAATAAATTCCTCCACAAGTTTCCGGTCGCAGATACACCACATTCTCTTCACTGAGTTCATCAGTTGGAGAGCCGATATTAGATTTCACCATCAAGGAAAAAACTTTCGCCTCAGTCAAGTCAGTTGAACCGCAATTTGGACATTTTAGCTTTTTTTCTTCGCGAAGTTTTTCCAAATTTTTGTTTATCTCTTCAATCGGAGTTTTATCGTCAATAACAACTTTGAATCCTTCCAGTAAGTGATCAGCGCGGTAGCGTGATTTGCATTTTTTGCAATCCACTTGCGGGTCATTGAAACCTCCCACGTGCCCTGATGCTACCCAGGTTTTTGGATGCATAAAAATAGCGCTGTCCAATCCCACCACATCCATTCTTTTTTGCACCATCTCTTTCCACCACGCGTCGCGAATATTATTTTTGAGCAGTGTCCCATAATGTCCATAATCATAAATCGCACTCATCCCCCCATAGATTTCCGAGCTCGGATACACGAAACCCCGCCTCTTACAAAGCGACACGATTTTTTCCATCATTGATTGGTTATCTTCTTTTGTCATAAAATTATTTTTAAGAAATTATAAAATTAAAAATCCCGTTCCAGTAAGTCGAAAAATATCAAAAAATATTTTCAAATTACTAGAACGAGATTAATCTCGCGGTTCCATCTAGCTTGCCTCGCCGAAGCTTTAGCGAAGGCGGGCTTCCCGCCCTTCTAAATTTCAACTTAGCCACCTTGATTTTATTCAATTGTCTCTCAGGATCCAACCCCTGAAAGTTTTTTCTGTTTTTACATTACAAAATTTTTCGATTTTAGTCAAGTAAACCTTAATTACTTTTTATTTTCTCAATTTACCCCTATAATATAAATAATATTCAAAAATAATCCTATGGAATCATACGACATAATCATTATCGGTGCTGGGCCAGCCGGACTAAACGCGGCTAAAATTTTAGGCGACGCTGGAAGAAAAGTTTTGCTTTTGGAAAAAAATTCGGAAATCGGTCCGAAAATTTGCGCTGGGGGACTCACTCGAAAAAGCATTCGCTATCTCAATTTACCGGAGGAAATTATTGATTATAAATATAATGAAATTATTTTCAACTCTCCGCATTTTCGCTCTAGCATAAAATTTGATGATATTTTTTTCTATACAGTTGACCGAAAAAATCTAGGTCAGTGGCAACTGGAAAAAATAAATCGTGCTTTCGTTGATGTGCGAACAAACACTCATGTCGTCCGAATTGAAAAAGATTTCGTCATCACAAACGAAAATCAAAAAATTAAATTCGACTTTCTCATCGGCGCAGACGGATCAAATTCTATCGTTCGCCGACATCTCAAATTGAAAACTCGTTTGGCTGGTGTGGCGATTCAATATAAACTTCCACTGGGCGCATTCAAAGATTTCGAAATTTTTATGCACTCCAAATTTTTCGGTGCTTGGTATTCTTGGATTTTTCCTCACAAAGATCACATTTCAATCGGTTATGGGTATCCGCAAAAACTTTTTTCGCCAATCAAGGCGCAAAAGAAATTTGAGCATTGGGCTCAAAGCAAAAATATCGATCTTAAAACTGCCACACGCGAAGCATTTCTCATTAATTGTGACTACCGCGGTTTTCGTTTTGGAAATATTTTTCTCTCTGGAGACTCAGCCGGAATGGCCGATAGTTTCACAGGCGAAGGCATCTACCAAGCCCTAGTCTCTGGCGAAGATATTGCCAAAATAATTCTTGACAAAAATCATCGCCCAAAAAAAATCCGCGCCGTAATTCGCGAAAAAAGAATTCATGAAGCAATGCTAATTCTTATCATTTGTTCTTGGTTTTTCAGAGATCTTGTCTTTGACGGCATCACCCTTCTCGTGCGGATAAAATTATTCGGCAAAACCTTAATTCGTATTTTGTCTTAGGAAATTTATTTTTTATAAACTCTTTTTAATAATCAATTTTTGAAAATAAAAAAAGCTCCCGGGCGAATTACTTTGCAGTAATCGCCCGATGAGCTCTTGACACCTACCCTGTTAGGGCGGGTCTCGCGACTTGACCGAAGCTGGTTGCTTCATTTTCCGCTCTCCTCTCCTTTAAAGGTTCTTTGTTTTTTTTAAAAAAAATGTACTGCGCGATTTACCCTTCCAGGCAATCCTCTCGGGATCGCTCCAGGCAAATCGCTTACTGCTGGCCTGGGACCGGTGCCGGATCAAATTTTTTTCAAATTATAATGGGTACTTGTGTCGATGGCACTCATACGCGCTTCTCCTTTTTAAAGGTTTTTGCCACGATGCCAAATTTCGACATCCAGACTTTATAGCATACTGACAGAATTTGTCAATAGCTGGATGAAAAATTTTATCGATAAAATTGAAAAATACTGTTTTTTTGGCTTAAATAAGGCAATAAAATATCTGCGTATTTATTGTATTTATGATATTCAGCCTTGCGAAACGTGACATTATAAATTCGAGTGAGCTGGCGTTAAAAAATTTATCCTGTTTGAGACCCGACGCATTTGGTCGGGTCGAGTTATAAATTTTAGCCAGCAAACGAAGAATTTATTGGCACGTGAGCTTGGCTGAGAGTTCCCTGCCTACCGGCAGGCAGGTTTTTGTTACTTTTTCTTGCGGAAAGAAAAAGTAAATGCAGTTCTCCTAATCAAACTCCCTTCCGGCAAAACTTTGTCGAATTCAAAATAGTATAATTTTTCGTGTCCACCGTGAGCCTCGTCAATTTCTTTTTTCTGGTCGTTAAATATTTTTTTGATCTTAAGCGCAATATTTTTTTCCGGCGTAATAGCTTCTATTTTGTCCTGTCTCAAAACTGCATTATGAATTTTCATAATATTTAGTTTTCCTTCCACGCCTCTCGTCTCACCAACAAATTCAACCTTAGCACCAAAAAGTTTTCCGGAAAAATTATGCGCTGGTTCATTCCCCAAAAGAAAACCGGTGGAATATCCACGATGCACCAAATTATCAAGTTCTTTTTTTTGTTCCAAAATAATTTTCTTAATTTCCTTCGAATCTTTTTTATTCAAAATTGCATCGAGCACTTTTCGATATGCTCTTGTCACCACAGCAACATAATAGACGCTTTTCGCTCGTCCTTCAATTTTCATGGAACTTATTCCCGCCTTCACCAAATCTTCCATATGCGAAATCAGATTCATATCATAACTATTGAAAAAATATGTCCCATGCCGATCTTCTTCTAATTCTACTTCATATCTCTTTTTACTATCAATAATTGTCATTTTTTTAATTTCTTCTTTTTCTTTTATTCGTACATTCGTATTTAATTCGTAATTCGTAGAGAATCCCCATCGACAAGGTTGCGTGCAATCCCCCAAATTAGCACTTTTGCCGTTCATCCATTTGGAAAGAATGCACCGGCCGGAATAACTCATACACATTGCGCCATGGACAAAATATTCCAACTCAATTCCTTTCACTTTTTTCCCAATTTCTTCAATTTCTTTGAGCGTCACTTCCCGCGCTAAAATTATTCTCTTCACTCCCAAATTTTTCCAAAATTTCACCACTTCAAAATTAGTCGCATTGGCTTGGGTTGAAAGATGAATATCCACCTTAGGCAAATATTTTTTGACCAGATTTATTATCCCAGGGTCACTAGCAATGATTCCGTCGATTTTTATATTTTTAAGAAACCTCAAATGTTTCTCCACTTTTCCCAAGTGTTGATTATGCGCATAGATATTAAGCGTCACATAAATTTTCTTTTTTAGCTTATGAGCATAAGCAACCGCTTCCAAAATATCCTGCTCGCTAAATTTATTAATTCGTACCCGCAGAGAAAAATCAGGCACACCAAAATACACCGCGTCCGCGCCATAAGCAAAAGCATATTTCATTTTTTCAATGCTACCAGCTGGAGCCAACAATTCTATTTTTTTATTCATAATCATTATCTGTGTTAAAGATTGAAAAATATTTGAGTAAAAAATTCCTGTCTGAGCGTTTTAATTTTCTCTAAAAATTTTCTTATCCGCCGTCGATTGAGGAAAATTTTTAGCCAGAAAATTAGACTGCGAGTTAATTTTTTGCTCGAATATTTTTCAATCAACCCCGAAGCCCCTTCAATAAATCCACATAAAACTTCAAGTTATGAATCGCCGCCAGTCTCATCCCGAGCATTTCCTTGGAAGAAAAAAGATGGTGCAGATAAGCTTTTGTGTGATTCTTACATAACATACAACCACAATTCTCGTCAATTGAAGAAAAATCCTTTTTATATTTTCCATTATTAATATTGATTGTTTCATAGTCAGTAAAATTTTTTCCTTTTCGCAAAAACAAACGCCCATGCCTTCCTTCTCTCGTTGGAATTACACAATCAAACATATCCCAGCCGAAACCATAACATTTCACAATATCTTCAGGGGTTCCCACCCCCAAAGCAAAACGCAAAGCATTTTCTGGGATAAATTTGGCAGTTTCTCGCACCACCTCTTCCATAAAATTTCCCTGCGAATCAATATGTCTCGCGCCAAAACCATAGCCATCGAAACCTATTTTCACTAACTCCTGCGTGCAATGCTTTCGCAGATCTAAATATTCCCCACCCTGAATAACCCCAAAAATCAAAGGTCTATCCGCCTCAGATATTTTTCTTTTTTCAATTTGTCTTTCATATTCATCTTTGCACCTCTTTGCCCAACTAATTGTTCGCTCAACTGCCATCGCAATTTTTTCGCGTGGATAATCATTAGGTGGCGGATCATCCAAGCAAACCATCATATCCACCCCTAAATCAAATTGAATTTGAATGGCAATTTCCGGTGTCAAAATATGTTTTGAACCATCAGTGGGCGAACGAAAAATAACTTCATTGTCAGTAATTTTTCCCAGTTTTGGATTTTTATGAATCAAAGAAAAAACCTGATAACCACCAGAATCGGATAACAAGGGTTTTGGCCAATTCATAAAATTATGCGCGTCACCAGCTTGTTTTATAATTTCCATCCCAGGATTTAAAAATAGGTGATAAGTATTAATGAGAATCGCTTCCAGCCCAATTTCTTCTAAGATTTCATTGTCAATTGAACGCACAAATCCGCGCGTCGCGTCAGGCATAAAAAACGGAGTGTTCACTTCTCCGTTTTTGAGTCTAATTTTCCCCACTCGACTATTTTGCCTTTTCGAAATTATCTCAAACATACTCCATTTTTTTATCTCTCTTAAGAGACTGTTTTGTTAAAGTATAAAAACTCCTGTTTGAAAATGTGATTTTTCTCTAAAAATTTTCTTATCCGCCGTCGATTGAGGAAAATTTTTAGCCAGAAAAATCACATTTGAGTTAGTTTTTATATTTTAGCAAACGGTCTCAACCTTCTACCCTATTCCCTCCCACAATCGAACTATCTTCTGTGAGATTAGTATTTTTTGCCTCATATTCTCCCTTGATATCCTCTCCAGTGAAAAGATCCTTGGCAAATATATTTGTTTTTTCCAAAAGCCCGACTTCTCTGCCAACTTGATCCGGCGATGGAGTTATCTTTACCTGAAAAGCCACCTCGGGCGAAGGCAAAAGAAGCCCGGTGCCTGATTTCATATTTCCAATTGTCCAAACCATTTCATTAGTTCTAGAATTATAATTCAAATTTGCACCCTCTGGAAAAATTTTTCCAGTCATCTGCGCATTAGTCGGGAGAGTCGCGACAACCTTAGCGCCAGAAACATCATTAGAAATATTCAATGCTTTCCAATGAATTGTATAGGTTGTCTCTTGGCCAACTTTTGGTGGAATTGGACCAAAATTTGGAATGCTCTTGTCAGCATAATATCCCTTGACACTCACCGCCACCTTTGAGTTAACTTTCATATTAATCTCATTGCTGGAAATTATTTTGTTCATAGAAATTGGCGTTGGCACATCCGGACTGTCAATTTTCGCCACACTATGAATGATAAAATTTTTGTCTTTTTCTTCTCCTACTGGAAAAGTATTGGAAACTTTAACAGTAAAATTCAACATCCCGCTTTGATTAGCGCCCAAATTGACCAACTCGGATATATCCGAAGCTTTCCAAGTAATTATCTTTTTATTTATGTCAAAACTTCCATTTTTCAATCTTAGCGATGAATAATCCAGTAGCGCGCTATCTATTTCTTCAGTAATGATAACGTCGCGGAGCCCCACATTACCATTGTTTTTATAGGCAATTTCAAATTCCAAAGTATCGCCCGCATTCACAACAAGATTATCTTTTTTATTCACTCTTTGCGCTATTGTCAACGGAGAAAAAATCATTTTCGTCTCCGCGCTTTCACTGTTGTATGCCACAAATTCATTTTGATTAGACACTCCAATCTCAGCCGAAACCGTTTTGATATTATCTCTCTCACCTTCCAACTTTCCGCTTACGACTATTTTTCCACTTTGCCCGGCTGAAAGATTCCCAATGTCCCAAGTGTTATTATCAGTGGAGGTTTTCGGACTAGCCGAAGAAAAAGTGAATTGATCCGGATATTTTATTTTTATCACCAAACCATCTATTGTTTCCCCACCATCATTTCGATAATTTATCTGGTAGTCCACCGCGTCGCCACTTGAAGCATTTTGTGGAGCCAATACTTCCAAAGTAATCGGGGCAGAATTAACCGTCACACCTAATTGATAATTAGCCTGAAATTGGCTAGAATAGCCGGCCGGATTATATGACATTGAAGCCTTGAGATAGATGAGAGCTCCTTTTGGACTATAGGCTTTTCCGTTTAAAACAATTTTTCCTTGAGTTTTGCCTTTGATTGTTCCAATGTTGAAACTTCCGGAAGTTAGATTGTCAGACTTGAAATTTGGATTATTTTCCGGCTTGAAATTTTCCGGATAATTTATTTTTATAACTGCATTGTTTATAGTCAGCCGATTGTCATTTTTATAATTTATTTCATAAGTCAAAAGTTTTCCACTGTTTACTTGCATTGGGCCGGAAATTTCAATTGTAGCATTGCCCGATTGAAAAAGCATTTGCCGAACTAGCATAAACACCGCCATCAAAATAATTATCCCAATGACAATTGCACCAGCAATCACGCCTTTTTTGATAGCCTTTTTTTCAGCCTTATCCAATCCGGTTTTTTTTGCCCACAAATCACTCTCGCCTTTTTTCATTTCTCCTGTGTCCTTGGCAAGCGACGGATCATACTTACTAATCTCATGATCCGACAAATTCTCCGGCGCATCTTTTTTGTATAAATTATTCTTAATATCTTGAAGTGACATAGATTTATCTTTATTTTTTATACTACTATAATACTAGATTTCTTGATTTTTAACAATACAATCCTCATCTCTCTAAAGTTGAACTTTTTTGCATTTTATATTTTACATTTTAATTTCAGCCTTGCGACGGCGACGATAAAAATTGAAGTTTACGAACGTTAAGAATTTACTCATTCTGTGCCTAAAGGGAGTTAGTAAATTTAGTGAGTAAACTGAAAATTTTTCGTCGTAGGAGCTCGGCTGAGAGTTCTTTTTGTTACTTTTTCTTGCGGAAAGAAAAAGTAAGGCTAAGTTTTTTAGAAAAAGAAAAATGGCGAGGAGCCTAATTCGTTATCCACCTCACCGCTTCTCGCACAATAATTTTCAAATTATTCAAATTATTCAAATTCTTTTTTTCCAATTTTATCTTGCCAAGATTTTCCATTTTATTTTCCAGCACAATCCGAATGAATTTCACCCCTTCATCATTTATTCTGATTTTTTTTGTCTCTTGTTTGGCACAGTTTGAACAAATTATTCCGCCCCTCTCCGCACTGAAATAATTTTCTCCAGAAATTAGTTTGCCGGCGCAAACAGCACATTTTTTGGCCTCTTGTTTGTAGCCTAAATTTTGCAATAATTTAAAGATAAAACCAAGAGTATAAATATCAAATTTCAAAATATCCTTTTCGGCTTTGCCAGCCTCATCATTCATCATCAATAGATATTCCAATAAAAGTTGGAAAGTTTTTTCATCCTTTTCTTCCTGCGTCATCAAACGATTGAAAATTTTCATCACACCAAAAACTTTCTCCAGTGCAAAAATATTTTCTTTGATTGCCAAAAAATTTTCCATCGGGATTACGCCCGTGATATTACCTCTCCCCTTGCCCTTAGCCAAAAAAATTTCACACTGCGTTATAGATTCCAAATTGCCCGCCAATTTTGCATTGGGCTTTTTGACCCCAATTGCCCGCGCCAAAATCCGCCCGGCTTCTCGAGTGTAAACCACATAAACACGGTCAGTTTCGCCCGTGTCAATCTTATTTAGCACAATCGCATTATATTTATATTCCATATTCCTTGTCATCCTGAACTTGTTTCAGGATCTCTAATATTAGCTACATCAGGTGCTGAAACCCGCCGGCCAGCGAGGTAAATTCAGTATGACACGTTTTATCATAAGCTTCTATATCCCTATTCTACTATCTTTCCCTAAAAACAAAAAGGCGCCCGTCGCAATGAATCTGCAACGAGACGCCTCTTCTGAATTTTTCAGAAAACGGGATTTTTTAAAGTAGCCTCCTAACTACTTCGGTGATTTCCCTTCCTCCAGCCGGCTTTGCCAAAAAAGCATTAACACAAAAAATCATTGCCAGATTTTGCGCATTAACACTTCCGGAGTAAACAAAAATATTTGTTTGGGGTGATTTTCTCTGACAAAATCTTATAATATCTACTCCGCCTTTTTTGATTCCAACAATAATCAGGTCAGGCTTATAACTGATTATTCTTTGTCTCTGCTCGTCTCGATCATCTGAGACGATAATCTCACCCGCAAAACCAGCCGAAAGAATTTGTCTTCTGATTAAATCATTTGTGGCACTGTCTAAATATGCCACTAAAATTATCCCCGACTTTTCTTCCATTCTTTTTTCTCCCTATAGGGTTAAAATTAGATTTTCCACTGCTTCCCTGATAACTTCCAATGGAAACGGTTTCAATAAAAACACATCGTATCCAATGGAAAAATCTTCTTCTTTTTCTGAACCAGACATATAAATAACACCCATCTCCGACATAATCTCTTTTGCTTTTTTTATCAACCTTGCCCCATTCATTTCGGGCATTTGGCTATCCGAAATCAGAAGATCGATTTTTTTGTCTTCCAATTTCATATTTTTTATGAAGTCTAAAGCAAAAAGTGGAAATGAGAAATCAAAAACTTCATATCCCAATTCTCCTAGATATAAGGAGAGCGTAGTTAAAATTAAATCACTATCATCAACCACGACTATTGTTTTGACCATATCTCCCCTCCTTATATATTCAAGAAAGTATTTATTCAATTTTTAAGATTAACTAAAAGCCTACCGTTTTAGGCTTCCCCACATTCAAGCATATTTTGAATTTTTAGTCAAACAAAAACCCCGTTTTGGCGGAGTTTTTGTCTTATTTGAGCCTAAATTGCTATTTAATTTCTGCTCTTTGAGTAGCTTTTTTCCTAGTAAAATAGAAAATAGCATATAGCACCACACCTCCAATTATCGCTGTCCAAGGAAGCCATTTGTAAAGTCGACATACTTCATAGAAGTACCAGACAAACAAAATCACAGCCAATTCTATCACTTGAGACACCCAAGGCAAATTCTTTCCTTCTTTGAACTTGTTGAAAGTAGAAAAACTAAATATTCCTGCATATGCGAGTAGCATTAGAATCCAAACCCACAAAGGCCATTCTTTGCAATTCTTTTCCGCCCCAGCCACTTCTGGATTAGATTGAACGCCCTCGACTTGTCCACCCTGATTATTCTCTTCATTCGGAGTCGGTTGTGTTTCTTGCCCACCTCCCGTTGTCGCTGGAAGTGTTCCTCCTGTTACGATAGCCACATTTTCGTCTTCATCGCTTCCATTATCTTCATTTCGAGAATAATCATTATCGTATTTGCATATAACATTTGAACCGGAAGCTAAATTGATAGTGACTTTCTTTTTACTTTTCACAAAAGTTGCTAAGTTCGTTGAATCACTACAACGAATTTTGTCAAAAGACCAGTGGTCACTATTCAAGGATCCTTCTGTGACTGAATATGTGCCAGGGACCAAAAATTCACTTGTCCATGCATCATCCTGCCCCAACTTAAATGTGCCAGCGAAACTTGAGGAGAAAGGAAACTTTCTGCTGGTGTCATGATCAACTCTCTTAATGATTGTGATTTTTCCTAATTGCTGATTGCCGAAATTATATTCCGGTCCACTCACATAATTTTGCGATTCCTGGAATTCATAAGAATTTCCATCAGGAAGATTTATCGTGTAGCAATTCGATTCACTCGGGAAAGTTTGTCTCCAACCATCTTTTTGCGTCTCACAAACCTTGTATTCTCCTGGCAATAATTTTTCAAACCAATACCAACCAAAATGTTGATCGCTACCATCCGTATTCATTGTTTTCATTGGCTCACTGTTATATCCCTCTCCATTTGACTGATAGAGATTAATAGTCCAGCCAGAAAGCAAGGACTCTGTTTCATCTTTTACCCCATCTCCATCCGCATCGCTCCATTTATATCCATGAATTGTGCTTAGTTTGGTATTGGTAATAGTACATTCTTTGGTTTCACCAGCTTCCACACTCACATCTGCGCAAGTATTCTCGGTCTGTTGCCAATTATTTGGAAGATTCTTTTCTAAAACAGAATATGTTCCCGGTGTCACTTCATAATCTGCTGATTTGGCAGTTAAAATCGATTGATTTGAATCAGAAATAACAGTGCCTTTTTCAGTACTAATAGAAGTATCAAAAGATGTTTCGTCATTAGCTGGATTGGTTATCTTATTAACAATCAAATGTCCGTTTCTATTATTAGTAATTGTACAAACAATATCTTCGTCCTTATTCACTGTGATTCCAGAAAGACTTGTCCCAGCTCCTGAAGCTATAATTTCATCACCATTTTTACATTCAATTGAAGATGAGTAATCTGAAAGATCAGTTGGTATCCAAACAAGATGATGGTTTATCCATTCAAAATGACCCGCGGCGGTTTCTGAAACACTATGCGTTCCAGTTTTCACTGTTTTTTTCCAAGTTGAATCACCATCACTTGCAAGCAATCTTTCAATGTCTCCGTCAATTTTCAAATTAAATCTGCCTTCGTCATCAGATGGATTGAGATTTTTCACAACCTTGATCGTTCCAGTGTTTCTGGTGTTTTGAATTGTGCAAGTGACGTCCTCATCCTCTCCAACATTGATTCCAGAAAGACTTGTTCCTTGTCCTGAAGAAACTTCCACTGTTTCATAATGACAATGACCATAGTGGCAATAGTCAATTTCTTGACGAGTGCATCTTATCGAAGATGTATAATCTGCCAAATCTGTTGCGCCATAACCTTCTTCCGAAACGCTATGTGCTCCAGTTATCACTGTTTGTGTTCCTGTTGTGCCATTGTCGCCTTTATTAGTTCCTTTGACAGTTTCATCAATCAGCAAATTAAATCGTCCCGAATCAAAACTCAAATTTGAATGTAAATCTTTGACAACTTTTATAGTTCCCGTTGCCAATTCAACTTTAATATTAAATGATTTATTTGAAGTATTCCCAGCAGAATCACTCGCACTGCAAGTTACTACAGTTGTTCCGATTGGAAAAATTGAACCGGATACTGGAATACAATTCACTTCAATATCTCCATCCACTGCATCATTTGCTGTTGGATTTACATATGTGACAATCTTTCCACTAGGATCAGTGGTTTTGGTGTTTATATTTGCAGGCATTCCGGAAATAACTGGAGGAGTTGTGTCTTGAACTGTCACAGTGAATGAACCGCTGGCTATATTTCCCGCCGTGTCAGTCGCACTACAAGCAACAGTGGTTGTTCCAATTGGAAAAGTTGAACCGGAAACTGGGTTGCAAGTCACGACAGGATGAGCAGGATTAGCATCATCAGCAATAGCAACAAAAGAAACCATAGCTCCGCTTGAATTTGTCGCTTCAGTGGTAATATTGGCTGGTAAATTTAGAGTCGGAGAAGTTGTGTCAGAATAATCATAAGCAATTTTTATTTGCACATTATCAACATAAGCTGTTTGATGACCAACAGGAGATCTTCTAACAGATAAAACGACACCAAAATCAGCATCATTCACTTGCTCTGGTGTCCAAGTTGTTCCCCATAGATTAGTTTCTCCTCCGTAGATTGCAACAGCATCCGTTGCTGGCCAATATTCACCACGAAAATAATTAGATCCCACCACTGCTCCAGTATTGTCTACAAGCCTAACTAAATGATCTTGAACTGCGTTTGAAGAAGAAGCTTTTCGCTCTATTGAAACTTGGATTCCCGTGATAGTTGCTCCGGCTGGTACAGAAAAACCAAAATCAGAAACCTTGAGATAGTTGGAAACATGCCCAGAGCTTGTAAGATTGGCATAAGCATATTGATTATCAGAGGTCTTGGCTTTATCTGGGTTCCTCCATTTAAAATCATTACCAACCCAACTATTAATTGATTCATCTGGATTCATTTCTACATAAAATATCGTAAAATGATCCAAGCTTACTGAAACTTTTTTGTCTTCAATTTTTATGTCATCTTCAGAAACTGTTTTTGCATCTTCTAGCTCTGATTCTTTTTCCGCATATTTAATTTGCACATTATCTTGACCTTTTGGTTTTGGAAGAGTCAAATCATACTCAAAAGTTCCGTCTTCCATATCAGAAGTAATATCATAAGCTTTGTTGGAAAGCGCATTAAGACTCGCTACTTGTTCATCTGTTAATTTTATTTCTTCAATCGAAAGTTTTCCAGAATTTTCTGGCAATTTTGTGAAAGTGACCGTCACGTGATCATTTTGTGGAGCAACATATTTTTCATTGAGTTTTACATCTTCGGTGGTTGTTTCTTTGTCACCATCCCTTGACCAAATGTCTTTTTCCGATTCCTCATCTTTTGCATCCCCATTGGAACCTCCTTCTGTTGAATTTTCCTTCTCTGGCGCAACAATTGATGCCGCCTCAGGAGTGATTTGTCCTTCGCCTGTGATTTCAATGTTTTCTGTGTTTTCCGCTTCTTCTTTCACTTCTTGAATAAGTTCTTCTTTATCCTCATCTACAATTTCCTCCTTTAAATCATCTTTTATTTCTTCTTTAACTTTAGTGTCCTTTTTTTCTTCCTTTTCCTTCTCTTCCTCTGAAGAAGAATCATCTTTTGATGAAATAGACTCTTCTGCGCTAGGCGAAGAGGCATTATCCTCGGCAATTGCCACCATTATTCCCCCTGGTTGAAAAAATACCAATGAAAAAATGGTAAACACATAAAGTGCTTTTTGCGCCCATTTTTTCAAACTTTTTTTGACTTTTCTTATAGTCTTCATAGATTTAATTTAGATAATTACCTTATTAAAAAAACAAAAAACAACCAAAACTGACTGCCCCTAAAAAGGCAACAAGCTTTAGTTGTTCTTCCACAGCTAAAATTCTTCTGCTAGTTGTGCTCATTTCACCCGTATTTAAAACACTTTAACAGATTTAATCTACTACAGATATCAGATTTTGTCCAGCGTTTTGCCACTATTGACAAAAATAAAATATATGCCTTAATGTTTTTCCAAAAGTCAAAAAAACCACCCAAGCGGTGGAATTTTTTGTTTTTGTTTTTATCTCTCGATATAACGAGATAAGGCAAGGAATCTAGCCTTTCTTTTTTTTAGGCTTGTTCGGCCTATTACTTGTTTATTAAATTCTTTCTATATTTACCCTATGGAATAATATTATATAAAACTCCAATCATATTTTAAAATTAAAGATAACCTATGGTCTTAAGAATATTCTAAGTCCGTATTCCATAGGGTGAAAATTCTATTTTTTCTTGTTTAAACTTGTTGGACATTTTTCTTCATTCCGTGAGCCATATATATTTTGTCGCAAGCTACTGCCAAAAAAGAAATTGGGAGAAGGGCAATTGATCCAAGGAAAAGTAATGCCGAAGCTACTGACAAAACATTCGATACATTCGGCCAAACTTTTTCGGGATTAATTTTGACAGTGTTTTTGTTTTCTGGGATTGTTTTAGTTAGCGTTTCTTCTTTTATCGCTAAAACTTGTGGCAGAATTCCTGCTCCCCTCTCGAGCAAATCAGAACTTTTTTGCATTATGAAATTTTCGCCATCTTTTGAAGCCATAAGCGCTCCCGCTCTAGTTCCAAATTCTTGCACTGTGATAAGTGACATTTCACCATCTATCTCTCCTGCGCCAAACGCTACACCAATTTCTTTGTAATCAGGATTCAAAATATTTTTTCGGTGCGTCGGGCTTTTCATCCAAGCTGATTGTTGCTCTTCGGCGCTGGTATAATTGATGGCTAAATTTTCACCGGCGAATTGATAGTCGTAGTTCTCGCGTGCAAACCAGTGCCATGGAGTTTTTCCACTTGGTGAAGTATGCGCGAAATAACTATTCTTGATCATATCATTGAGTTTGTCATTAGCCACCCTGGAAAGTGCTTCGTTTTGACTAAGTGGTGCCAAGCCTTCTTTCTCTCGAGCGATGTTTACCAGTTGGATAACTTTTCCAGGATTTATTTCACTCGCCATTATCGGCACAGCAAAAATAAAGAACATAATTGCAATTGCAACCACCTCCACAAAACATTCTTCTATTAATTTGATTTTTAATCTCTTAATCATCTTTTTGTTTTTGTATTTTATTCGTAGATTCCTGCCTACCGGCAGGCAGGCGCATTAAATTCGTAGATTCGCATCGGTTAAAAATAATAAAATCCGGGCTTTTCACCCGGCTTTCAACACTTTTGTGGCTTCCGCCAGCTGGCGGATTAACCACTTACATAACCATTATAGCAGACTTTTGACCTTTTGGCAAGCTTAGAAAAAAACAACGGCGGTTTGCGAAAGATTCGCGAAACCGCCGGTAAGGATTGAAAAAAAATTATCCACGCTTAGCCCCCCAGAAAATATAGGAGGCCCAAATAATGAGAACTGCTCCAGCCAGATACATTCCGACCCTCATAAAATCAACCATGTTTTCCATATTTCCTCCTTGCCAAGTTATTTCTTTATAATTTTAAATCCCAATAATAATATTGAACGAGAATCAATACGATCACCCTTATCAAATATTAGTAAAAAATCTCTCGTGAATCCCAGAATTTTATTTTTTCTGCCATTTCTGTTTATAACATCCCCAATTTCGATATCAAGATCATTAATAATCTTTCTTCTTTTTTCCGTAGCATCAGATATTTTCTTACCTATGATGTCTGCATTTACACCCTCATAGATAAAATTATATCTTTGCTCTTGATCCTCTTTTGGTTTTTTATCTAAATATTTGTTTCTTGTTGAGGTTATATTGCAAGACATTTATCCGCTCTCCATCCCTATTAAATTTTCCTAACCCCAATTTCCAATTTTTCTCCATCTACCTCAAAAGTTTTTTTGAGATCTCCGGATATTTCATTGGAAGACAATATGCCATTCGCCAAAGTTTCTTTGGCGATTAATTTCTTGAGATCTATATTGTTAAAGATCAATGATTCACCACTATAAACTATTTCAATTCGATTGTCAACTTCATAGCCCGCCTCTTTTCTCATTTCTTGAATGAAACGAATCACCTCTCGTGCTTGGCCTTCGAGTTTGAGTTCGAGGGTGATTTCGGTATTTAATTTTATATTTTCAACACTAGAACTAGATTGCGCATCATCCATTTTAAATTCCCCAACAAACTTAACTTCCTTAATATTTAATTCTTCTTTTATTATATCTAAAAATTCCGCTCGTAATTCGCAATTGGTAATTAGTAATTCAGATAGAGGCTGACGAACTTTTATCCCCGCTTTTGCTCGCAGTTGCAATGCTTCTGTGATAATATTTCTCGTTTCTTCCATTTCCTTATTTAATCTTTCATCAATCAATTTTTCATCAGCGATTGGAAAATCTTGCAAGTGTACAGACGCAAAATTTTGCGTCTCTACGGCGCTGGATAAATTCCGATAAATTTCCTCAGAGATAAACGGCGTAAACGGCGCCATCAATTTTGAAAGGGTTATTAAAACATAATGCAAGGTTTCATAGGCCTCATTTTTATCACCATCATTTTCCGATTTCCAAAATCGCTTTCGACTTCGACGAATATACCAATTGGAAAGGTTATCCACAAAAACTTCAATTGATTTTGCAGAACTATAAACATCATACGCCTCTAATTTTTCATCTACATTTTTGATAAGCATTTGCATTTCAGAAATAATCCACTTATCAAGAAGATTTTTTGTATCTTGTATCTTGTATCTTGTATCTTGCGGTTGAAAACCGTCTATATTTGCATACATCACAAAAAATGAATATGAATTCCAAAGCATGCGAAAAACTCGATTCATAATATCTTTCATATTTTTGATATCAAATTTTTTCGGAAGTCCTGGTTGATTGATGGTATAGAGCATCCAGCGAAGCATATCTGCTCCATATTCATCCATAACCTTCATTGGTTCAATGACATTGCCTTTTGACTTAGACATTTTTTTGCCTTTAGCATCCAAAATATGCCCGAGACAAATAACATTTTTGAAAGCATAGCCGGTTGGAACTTTTCCGGATTCGTTGAGTAATGTAGCAATTGCGTGCAGAGTGTAGAACCACCCACGAGTTTGATCCACTGCTTCGGAAATATAATCAGCCGGAAAAAACTTTCCACTTTCAACTTTTTCTTTTTCTTCCATGCTAGCTGAAGCAGGATAATAGAATTGAGCTAACGGCATCGAGCCTGAATCAAACCAAACGTCCAAAACTTCTGGCACTTTTTTCATTTCTTCTCCGCAGACACATTCAAATTTAACTTCGTCTATATATGGTTTGTGTAAATCCTCAATTTTTTGACCAGATAAATCTTCCAGTTCTTTTTGCGATTCAATAACTTTCAATTCTCCACATTTTTCACATTTCCAAATTGGCAAAGGAGTTCCCCAATAACGTTCTCGGGAGATTGCCCAGTCTTTGACACCCTTCAACCATTCACCAAAACGACCCTCTCTGAAATGCTCCGGAATCCAATTTATCTTCTCATTATTTTTTACTAATTTTTCTGAAAATTCACTCATTCGGATAAACCATGATGGCTTGGCATAATAAATCAAAGGGGTATCGCATCTCCAACAAAATGGATAATCATGTTCATACAATTCTTCTTTGAAAAGCAACTCGCGCTTTTTCAAGTCCTCTAGAATTAATTCATCGACTGCATATTTGTTTTTTTCATTTTTCTTTTTAACTGGAATTCCAAATCCAGGAACTTCCGCTGACATTTTTCCTTCCGTGTCCACGGTAATCAGAGTTGGTAAGTCATTTTCGCGTCCAACATTACTATCATCCTCTCCAAAGGCCGGGGCGATATGCACTATTCCCGTTCCATCTTGTGTCGTCACAAAATCACCCGAGACAACTCGGTAAGCTTTTTTGTCAGAATCATTAGTTTTATAAAGCGGTTCGTATTCAAGGCCGATTAAGTCATTACCACTCATATCATCATGCACTATTTCCATTTCTTTGTCTTTGAATATTTTTTCAATCAAATCGCTAGCGACGATAATCAATTCTGAAATATCTTTTATCCGAAGCGACGTATATTTTACATTTTTGTTAACCGCTAATGCAACATTGCCTGGGAGTGTCCAAGGTGTAGTCGTCCAAACTAAAATGTAAGCGCTGTCCTTAGTTTTATATTTACCTCCTCCGAATTCTTGTTCTGGCTTTAATTTAAATTTAACAAAAACTGAATTGTCTTTCACGACCTGATAACCCTGCGCCACTTCATGAGAAGAAAGTGCTGTTCCACAACGATAACAATATGGCACAACTTTGTGACCTTGATAAATCAAGCTTTCTCCATTCTTATTTTTAGTTTTGAAAATTTGCGCAATCACCCACCAAACTGATTCGATATATTTATTTTCATATGTGACATAAGGTTTTTTCATATCCACCCAATATGCCATTCTTTGCGTGAGTTTTTCCCAAAGATCTCGATAGAGCCAAACTGATTCTTTGCATTTCTTGTTAAATTCAATGACACTTTCTCTCGGATTTCCCGGTATAATATTTTCAATTTCTTGTTTGTTTTTTAGTCCCAATGCTTTTTCCACTTGCAATTCAACTGGCAAACCATGTGTATCCCAACCAGCTTTTCTTTCCACTCGATAGCCTTTCATTGTTTTGTAGCGCGGAATGATATCTTTGAACGCTCGCGCTAAAACATGATGAAGCCCAGGAACACCATTGGCCGTCGGTGGCCCTTCATAAAACACAAAAGATTTATCCTCCGGATTTTTCTCTACTGACTTTTGAAATATCTCATTCTCTTCCCAAAATTTCAAAATTTCTTCTTCCATCTTAGGAAATGATTGCTTCACCTCAACTTTTTTAAACATAAATTTATAAATTAAAAATAAAAAAACCTTACACAAAAAAATGCATAAGGACGTTTGAAAAACGTGGTACCACCTTAGTTTTCATGTTTCATGCTACATGTTGCATGCTTCATGACTTATTCCTGCTATCACGGGCTTACCCGGTGAAGTCTACTTCTCACCGATGAGGCGAGTTTCTTTTCACAGCTCCGGAGTGATCTCTCCATCAAAGCCTTTCTTCTATATACTAATACAAATCTCAAAAAACACAATGGTTTATATTTTTCCAAAAATATTTTTATTATTCGAATAAAACTCCCAGCCAATCATTATCTCCCGTTCAATACTGGAAATAAAATCTATCTCGGAAAGATTATTAATTGATTGCCATTTCCATTCGCTGTGTTCCCTTTCGTCAATCACGGGATTTTTTCCGTTGACATAAGAATGCCAGAAACACACAAATTTCATTCCAGGAATTTTTTTCTGTTCTAGCTCCAGTGTTTCAATCTCATAAGTTCCAAAAACTAAAACTCGATCGATAACAATTCCCAATTCTTCTTTTATTTGCCTACCTATCGCTTCTTCAAAATTTTCTCCAATATAAACTTGTCCGCCACCACATTCCCACTTGCCTGGATACAATCTTCTACTGTCTTGTCTTTTCACAATCAAAACTTCAATGTCATTTTCTGTTTCCCGAAAACATATTCCCGCTACATGCACTTCTATTTTGTGTTGTTGTTGCTCTCTAGACATTATTTATTTTTTTCAAAACTTTTATACACTTCCAAAGTCTCTCGCGCGCATTTTTCCCAATTGAATTTTTCCACTTGCTTCTTCCCTTTTTCTCGAAAATCATTTTTGAGATTTTCGTCTGTGGCAAATTTTGTCATTGCCTCAGCTAACTCTTGCGTGTTAATTGGGTCAATTTGATAGGCGGCGTCTCCGGCTACTTCCGGAATGGACGAAACATTTGAGACAATGGCTGGTGTGCCCGTAGCAAAAGCTTCGAGCACTGTCATACCAAAACCTTCATAGAGTGACGGCATCACAAAGAAATCAGCATTTTTGAAAAGTGGCACTAGTTCATCACCAACCACATAACCAGTGAAAAACACATCCTTAGAAAGATCAAGGTCTTTTACTATTTGCTTATATTCCTGTGCCAACCAACCATTCTTTCCGGCTAGGATAAGCTTGTGTTCACATTTGCCTTTGATTTTTTGACATTTTTCTTTGAAAATTTTGAATGCCTCTAGAAGTCGGGTAATATTTTTGATCGGCTCAATTGTTCCCAAAAACAAAATGTATTTCTTGTCAGTTGGAATTCCATATTTTTCCAAAACTTTTTCGCGGGTTAGCTTTGACTCTTCAAAAAGTCGTTTGTCAAAACCAACATTGATAACTTTGATTTTTTCGGCTGGATATTTGAAAATATTTTTAATGTCTTTTTTGGTTGATTCAGAGACGGCAATTATCTTGTCAGCTTTGCTCACCATAATACTCATCACGGCTCGCGCCTTGGTGCTTTTTAGTTTCGGAAAAACATCCGGCACCTTATAGACTGCCAAATCATGCGCTGTTACGATGGTTTTTCCGCGATACCCAACCGGAATTCGACTCATCGGCGACGTTGAATGAACTACATCCAAATTTTCTTTCATCAGAGTCGCCGTGCCCAAAATTTCGTTGTAAGCTCCCGGCAAATATTTCTTATAATCCGAAAATGGATAGAATTTTATCTTCACATTCGACTGAGCAAATTTTTTCACATCTTTTTCTCGCACACGAAAATCAAAAAACAAAACATACTCGTTCACTTTGTCGATTTTCAAAAGATGTCGAATAAGTTGATAGGTATAGTGCCCCACTCCAATCGCTTCACCCTTCTCTGGATTCAAAATTGTGCGCGCGTCAATTCCGATCTTCATAGTTTTGTCTTAGTTAATTAATTTAGCTTTTTTTCCTTACGAATTACGAACTTTTACAAATGTACTAATGTGGACTGAGTACTTTTTTATTATTTCAATTTAATTATTCGTATTTCGTACATTCGTACCGATTCGTAATTCGTAAGGGTTATCACATCTTTTCTGGAGAATTTACTCCTAACAATCTGAGAACTTCTCCTAACACTATTCTAACAGCATTTATGAGGTTTAGTCTAGCGCTAGTTAGCTCTGGATTTTCATCATCTAGCACCTTGCAATCATTGTAAAAAGAATGAAATTTATCCGCCAATTTTATCGCATAATACGGCAATTTATGCACTTCATAACTTTCGGAAACATCCTCAATGATTTGCGGAAATTTGTCGAGTTCTCGAATTAAACTCAATTCTTTTTTATGAGTTAGTAATGACAAATCTACCTTATTCCTCCTCTCCTCTTGGGAGAGGATGTCCCGACAAAGTCGGGACAGGAGAGGGCTCTCTTTCACCTTCTCTAAGATACTACAAATTCTAGCGTGCGCATATTGCACATAGAAGACTGGATTTTTTTCAGATCTTTCTTTTGCCAAACCAAGATCGAAAGTCATATGAGTGTTAGCATCATACATCAAAAAGAAAAATCGCACGGCGTCCAAACCAACTTCATCTATCAGCTCATCAATATATACAACATTCCCAGCACGCTTGCTCATTTTTGCTTCTTTGCCATCTTTCACAAGACGCACCAATTGCACAATCACAAACTTGAGTTCTCCCTTGAACCCAAGGGCTTCGGCTGCTGCGCGAAATCTCAAAATATAGCCATGATGATCAGCGCCCCAAACTTCAATTATTTTTTCAAATTTTCTGTCTATTTTATTCAAGATATATCCACAATCCGAGGCAAAATATGTTTTTTGTCCGTCTTTTTTAACAAGCACTCGATCTTTGTCATCGCCAAATTTTGTCGTCTTAAGCCACATCGCTCCATCATTTTCAAAAGTTAATTCTTTCTTTTTCAATTTTTCAATCGCCTTATCAATATAGCCATCTTCATAAAGAGATTTTTCTGACATCCAGCTATCAAAATTAATTTTCATCTTTTCTTTGATTGTTTTTTTGATAATCTCATCCAGCACAATCTTGGCCGACTTTTCTCCAATTTCTTTGATATCTTTTATTTTTGCAAATTTTTTATTCAATTGATCAATATATTCCCCGGAATATGCCGCCTCCTCATCCTTCAAAACACTGTGACCTAATTTGAGCAATTGCTCTCCAGCATCATTCACATAATATTCATTAACATTTTCATAACCCGCCTTTTCCAAAACTTTTCCAATCACATCTCCGAAAAATCCTCCTCGACCATTGCCCAGATGAAGCGGTCCAGTCGGGTTGGCAGAAATAAATTCATTGTTAACTTTTTTTCCTTTTCCAGTTTTGCCTTCGCCAAACTTATTTTCTCTTTCATTTATCTCTCGAACTTTGTCCTGCAAATATTCTTTAGACAAATAGAAATTTATATACCCCGGTACAACAACTTCCACTTTCTCAAAAAATTGCTGTACGGACAGGTCGCGACCTGTCCCTACCAAAAAATTTTTAATCTCCTCAGCTACTGTTATCGGATTTTTCTTGGCACTCTTACTCAAAACCATCGCCACATTAGTCGTATAATCACCAAAAGCTTCAAGCTTCGGATAGTCAACATCAACCTCACCTATTTCATAACCGAGGTCTTTCACCGCTTTTTCTATAAGTTTTTGAATTTCTTGTTTCATAACTATATACTAACTCAACTTGCCCTTAAAATCAATATTTTCAAAAAAGCTTCAAGAAAATCTTGAAGCTTTTATTTTTCATAGAATATTCCTAATATTTTTGCTAAAACAAACCCCCTAGCCAATTCATTATCCTTGCAAAAAATCCAACTCTTTCACACTCGCCATCAACAAGATTGTATCCGCCCTTGCAAACATACTCACATTTTGGTTCGTTTCCCTCGGGAACACTACAAGATTCAACCAATTCTTTCTTAGTGTAATAAAATACTTTTTCATCATCTTTTGGGCATAGTTCAGAATTTTTTGGCATTTCTCCAATGCAAGGAACTGTACTAATTTTTGAATCGACAGGCAAACCGATAAGTTCATTGTTTGAATTTTCGTTCCCCTTTGAATTATCTTGATTTTTAGAATTTTTATTCTGAGTTTGGCTATTGGCATTATTGCAATCGCGTGGCCAAGGCATTTTACACAAACCACTAAAATCCTCCATGCAATCCGCGAATGCTATCTTTGCGGTACAAAAATCTTTTTCATTAGAAATTTTATTATTACCAAACAGAAAGGCTCCTTGCTTATTATCACACTCTTCATATTTAGCTAAGACTCTTTGAGAATAATCCCAACATTCATCTTCTTTTAAGGCACACCCTTCTAAGCATCCTCCTTTCACATAACCCCCTTCGCTGCTAGGACAAGAAACTTTACATTTATGCTCTAAATCAAGGCACTTATTAGCTTCTTCGGCAGCACAATCATGCATTTTATTAATAAATTCAACACCCGAGCCCGGAACAGCAGCAACAGTATAGAATGGTGAAAATAAAATAAAAAACGAAAAAAATATTTTTATCACTTTAATTTTTATCATATTATTTAGCTTGATCAATTTTTTTCTGTCCCTCGTTATATGCCTCCGCTATTTGATCTTCTATGCTTTTGTGCCTTTCATCATATTTATCACTGACATATTTTTGACATTCATCAGAGACTTCATTTCTTAAACGTATGCCAAGAGAAATATTGGTGCTTTCATTGCCAAGCTTGAGCGTACAAGAACTATGACTATTTGTCACTGAAATTTGGCTCATACTATTGGCATTTACCTTATTTATAGCGCAAGTAGCTTCCGACATTTTATTCATAACATTATTGAGCTCTTCTGAACTTCTCGCTGAATAATAAACTCCGCCACCATTTTGGGAAATATTTTTGAGTTGACTTTCCGCTGTTCCGCCAACATTAAAACCGATGACATTGGTTATCAATTTTATATTATTACCGTTTAATTCTTTCGCTTTAGAAACTGGATTGCCACCACAAGTTTCTTCGCCATCACTAATTAGCAGGACTGAATTTTGATATTGATCTCCTGGATATTTCGCCAAAATATCACTAGCTTTTTGCAAAGAATCAGCTATTGGTGTCCAGCCAGTCGCTTGTAAAAGGGAAACTTTTGAAGTTATCACATCTAGCTTGATTTTATCCAACCAATAAATTTCTTCTATGCCGGCGCAAGAAACAGCTTTGTCGCTAGCACTATTACTTCCTTTGTGACCATAAGCAATAATGGAAACATTCACCTCTTCATTTAAATTTTTCACAAAATTCAAAGCCGCTTCCTTAGCAATTTCAATTTTAGATTTTCCACCAATTTTTGGTGCCATAGAACCAGAAGAGTCCAGAATTAAAACTAAATTTTTCTTTTTGTTTGTATTATTTTTATTATCGCAAGTCGCTGTGTCCACCTTTCCATAACAATCCTCATATGTTTTTCCGTATTTGGAAATAAGCGCATCGTACTCAGCGTCACATTTAGTGTTATTAGAAAGATCTTGATTCTCCGCAGAAGCCGTATTTGTATCTGCCACCGGAGCTGTATTTTTTGCACTATTTATCTCAGGAGAAGTTTCGCTAGTCGTCTTTTGTTCTACAGTTGAACTATTTTTAGCTCCACAACCAGAAAAAATAATTACCGACGTTGCAAGTATTAGAAATAACATTTTTTTCATATTTTTGTTTTTATCTTATAAAATAAAATTTTACTTTCTTATTATACCATACACTTCCTCACCGGCCGGAAACTTTTTCGGTGGATTTCACAGGGGCCGTGTTTTTTGAGGGCGTCCATGTTTTATTTTCTATTCAAAATATCAAAACCACTAGTCACTGCATCACAGATGAAATTTTCCAGTTGAGTGAAATCATTTTTGAGTTGCGCTGCCCGAAGATAGGCATAATATAATCGTTTGTTTTCTTGTTTTATCACGGCTGGAGCAATATTGCTCTTTAGAAACATTGCCACTAAAATCAATCTTCCAATTCGTCCGTTGCCATCAGAAAATGGATGGATTTGCTCAAATCTGGCGTGAATATCGGAAGCATGACTAATTATATCTTTTGGTTTTTTATTTAAATCTACAAAAAGACTTTCCATTAATTTTGTAATCTTGAGATAATTCGCCGTTGGCACATTTGAGCCAACAATTCGCACTCCGTGACGACGATAAATTCCAGCATCGTCTCTAATTCCATTCATTAGAATACTATGCAATTTCAAAACCAACGCCTCATCTATTTTTTTTATATTCTCTAATTGTCTAAAAAGATATTTCAAAGCCGTTTGATGATTTTTAACCTCAAATTGTTCCACTAAACTTTTGTCTGGTATTGTTCTGTTATTAAACATAATGTCAGCAGTTTCATCCTCCGACAAAGTTGACCCTTCTATTTTGTTGGAATTATAGGTAAGGGAAAGCATAAATTGATCACGGATGTCTGGATTTTTCGAAATAGTTCTCAGAATATTTTTATGCCTTGCTGATTCTTTGATAATCAATTCTTTTTTGGCCAATAAAACGGTTCCGGGAATTGTTTTTTGCCCAGTATATTCAAGATACATCGCATCGATAGAATCTTGTTGTTTTTTTCTTGGCTTGGATTTTCCATTCCACCAATTATTGAGTGCCACAAAAGAAACGCCTATTTTAGCCGCCATTTTGGTCTGAGTGAGACCTGATAAATCCTGGATGATTTTTAGCTTATCTTTCGTATTCATAAAGCTATTATACTAAACTTTATAAAGTTTGTCAATATTATAAGTTTTTATAAAGTTTCTATACCATACACTTCCTCACTGGTCGGAAACTTTTGCGGTGGATTTCGCAGGGGCCGTGTTTTTTGAGAGCGTCCATATGTATTTTTGTTCCATAGCCTTTATGCTGAGCAAAATTATATTCAGGATAAATTTTGTGCATTTCTTCCATCATGCGGTCACGCGTCACCTTGGCATAAATCGAAGCGGCGGAAATTGATTTGATCAGTTTATCCCCACTCACAATTGCTCTTTGCTCAAAAGAAAAGTTGGGAATTTTTTTGTTGCCGTCTAAAAGAATTATTAATTTAGAATTATCAAAATCTTGAATTTTAGTTTTCAATTGTGAAACCGCACTTTTCATCGCGAGAAAAGAAGCTTCCAAGATATTCACCCGATCAATCGTCCGATGATCACAAATTCCCACTCCCACATGAAAATTCTCCCCTATAAAATCAAACAGGCTTTCTCTCTGTTTTTCCGAGAGCATTTTGGAATCGCGGATAAGATTGAATTTTTCCAAATCCTTCTCGCCCTTAGGGAGAGGATGTCGTGTACTCACGACAGGAGAGGGAACACGCAAAGCTACCGCACACGCCACAACAGGCCCAGCCAGTGGTCCTCTTCCCACCTCATCAATCCCGATGATAATTTCATATCCTTCGGCGCTTAATTTTTCCTCTAACTCAAATGTTGACTTTATCATAAGATTATTATATCCTTAAATATACTTTTTTAACAGCCTGATTTAACATAATCGGCTTTAAAGAAAGTATATTTTTTATTCTTTTACAACATTAAGTGGCAATAATGCCAAAAACTTTTCCTTTAAGGAGAAAAAATGGTGAAAACAGAAAAAAAAGTAGCGGAAGAAAATAGTGGTAAAAAACTTATCATTTTCATCTTCACTTTATTGTTTGCAATTGCAATAGTGAAGACAGTTCAATTTTCCTATAATCATTTAACAACAAATAAGGGGGTGGAGTTATATTATTTACAAAATAAGGCCGCCCTGATTGAAAATGGAACGTTGGTCTTAAAAAAAATAACCGCCGGATTTAACAAGAAGATAGATGAGATATCAAAAACAAGGGAAAAGTATCCCGCCGGCGAACCCATTCCAAAAAAAATTGACCTCTGTAAAATAATTGCAGGAAAGGAGGTGATCCATGATCATTGATTTAAATAAGGGCGACGTGGTCAAATTGCCAAACAATATTACGGCGCGCCTATTCAACATCTTTACAATAACACCAAGGGAAGTCTCTTATATTTTGAAAGATGTTGCATCGGGAAAATTTTATCTAAGAATTTTCCAAAAAACAGACGAGGGCGTCAACCTAGAAGATTGCATAATAAATGTTGTGCCTAGCAAAAAAACACCAGCCTATTTTGCCATTTATCCATATAAGCGATAATGCACAAGCTCCCTCAGACAAATTCACTCAGCTCAACGAGCCGAATTTGTCTGGGGGCTTTTTTATTTCTAAAAATTATGTTATACTCAAAACAAGAATAACTTCCCCTGCAAAACCCAAGGGTCATCCCGGGCTATGAGGAGAACAAAATCATATGAAAATAATTACACTATTTTTTAAAGTCTGGGCTAGCAATTAAATTTGACTAGTCTTTTATTTCGCTCAAATTTTATAACTTTTAATTTTGTAATTTTTAAATAATACTTTAATTTCTAATGTTTAAAAATTTAAGAATTAAGATTTATTTATAAAATTAAAAATTCAAAAATTAAAAATTGCTTATGCCAAAGTTCACTCACCTCCACGTCCACACTCACTATAGTTTACTCGACGGTCTAGCTAAAGTCGATGAGATTCTTGATCGTGCCAAAGAACTTGGGATGGACTCTCTTGCCATTACTGATCACGGCGTACTTTACGGCGCCATTGAGTTTTATATCAAAGCCAAAGAACGCGGGATAAAACCCATCATCGGTTGTGAGATGTATCTGACATCTGGAGATTATTTGAGCAAAAATAACACCCGAGAAGACAAAACTCGCTATCACTTGATTTTGCTCGCCAAAAATGAAATCGGCTACAAAAATCTGATGAAACTAATTTCCGTGGCACACTTGGAAGGTTTCTATTATAAACCGCGAATCAACAAAGCACTTTTGCGAAAATATAGCGAGGGACTAATCGGACTATCCGCTTGCGCGCAAGGAGAAATTCCAGAAACCGTTATAAACGGAAAAATTGAAGATGCTGAGAAGCTAGCCCTGGAATATCAAGAAATTTTTGGCAAAGGTAATTTCTATTTGGAAATTCAACATCATCCAAAAATGACTAACCAAAAAATTGCCAACGATGCGTTGATTGGAATTTCCAAAAAATTCGACATCCCTCTGGTCGCCACTAACGATATCCATTATATAAACAAAGAAGACAACGTAATTCAAGATATTTTGCTCTGTATTCAGACTAACCGCAAAGTTACGGAAACTAATCGGATGAATTTTATGGATTTTGAGCTTTATCTCAAAAGCCCCGAGGAAATGGCTGAGCATTTCAAGGAAGTTCCGAAGGCACTATCAAACACTCAAGAAATTGTGGACAAATGCAATTTAGAAATAACTCTCGGCGAAACTCAACTCCCTCATTTTGATGTGCCCGAAGGATATACGGCCGAAACATATCTTTTGAAAATTACCCAAGACGGTCTCAAAAAAAGATTTGGTGAAAACATAACCGAAGAACATCGGCATAGAATGGATTACGAATTAGATATAATTCAAAAAACTGGTTTTGCATCATACTTTCTTATCGTGCAAGATTTTGTAAACTGGGCCAAAGAGCAAGGCATCGTGGTGGGTCCAGGACGTGGCAGTGCGGCGGGAAGTTTTGTGTCCTATCTTATCGGCATCACTAACATCGATCCGATAAAATATGATTTACTGTTTGAAAGATTTTTGAACCCCGAGAGAATCTCCATGCCCGATGTGGATATGGACTTTGCTGACGACCGTCGAGATGAAGTTTTGGAATATGTCAGGCAAAAATATGGCAACGATCATGTAGCTCAAATTATCACTTTCGGAACTATGGCTGCGCGCGCGGCCATTCGAGACGCCGGACGAGCTCTCGGACTCCCCTATGATTTTTGCGACAAAACTGCCAAAATGATTCCGATGTTTTCCACAATTTCTGATGCTCTGGAGTCAGTGAAAGAATTTAGTGATTTGCACAAAAATGATGAGGGTGGAAAAAAATTAATTGATAGCGCCTCACGCTTGGAAGGCGTCGTGCGTCATGCTTCGATGCATGCTTGTGGAGTGGTTATTACTAAAGAACCCGTGACAGAATATACCCCTTTGCAAAAAATCACTGGCAAGGGTGATGGCACCGTGACGCAATATTCCTCTTCAACTAAATATAGTTTTGTAGAAAAAATTGGCCTCCTTAAGATGGATTTTCTGGGGCTAAAAAATCTCACCATTATCCAAAATGCTTTGAAAATTGTGAAAAAAACTTATGGCCAAGATATTGATATCAACGACATTCCGCTAGAAGATGAAAAAACTTTCAAACTTTTGCAAGAAGCCAGAACTACGGGAGTGTTTCAATTGGAAAGTTCCGGCATGAAAAGATATTTGAAACTTTTAAAACCAAATGTTTTGGAAGACATCATTGCTATGGTGGCGCTCTACCGCCCCGGACCAATGGACTGGATTCCGGACTTCATTTCCAGAAAACATGGTGAGAAAGAAATCAAATATCTGCACCCTAATTTGAAACCAATCTTGGAAAAAACTTATGGCGTAGCGGTCTATCAAGAACAAGTTATGCAGATTGCTCAAGCTTTGGCTGGTTTCACGCTTGGTGAAGCGGATGTGCTTCGAAAAGCCATGGGCAAAAAAATCTTTGCGCTTATTCAGGAACAAAAACATAAATTCATTGAAGGCTGTATGAAGCAAGGCATCGCCGGCACGGTGGGCGAAAAAGTTTTTGCCTATATTGAACCTTTTGCGGGGTACGGATTTAACAGAAGTCACGCCGCTTGCTATGCCTTGGTTGGATACCAAACAGCCTACCTCAAAGCACATTTTCCAGCCGAATTTATGGCGGCCCTGCTCACTTCTGATCAAGACAACATCGATCGCGTGGCGATTGAAATTGCTGAATGTCGAGAAATGGGTATTGAGGTTTTACCACCTAATGTCAATGAAAGTTTTGAGCAATTTGCGGTTATAACAGACGCAGAAAATAATACTAAAAAAATTCGCTTTGGACTAAACGCCGTTAAAAATGTTGGCCACACTATTGCCCATGAAATTGTGGAAGAAAGAAAAAGGAATGGAAAATTTTTGAGTCTTAATGATTTCATAGAAAGAGTGCGCCACAAAGATCTCAACAAAAAATCCATTGAGGCTCTTTCCAAAGTTGGCGCGTTAGAAGAATTTTCCGAAAGAAATTCCATCATCGCTTCCATTGAAAATATCTTGGCGCATTCTAAAAATATTGAGAAGCTCAAAAATTCCAATCAGACCAGTCTTTTTGGAGACGCTGACATCAAATTACCACCGATAAAATTAGAAGTCTCGATAGAAGCTTCTAAAAAAGAGAAGCTAACTTGGGAAAAAGAACTTCTCGGACTTTATATTAGCGATCATCCCGTCAAAGACTATCAGGAATATTTTGAAAAAATGGCCTTGCCAATTCGAAACATTGGCGCAGAGTCAGTTGGGCAAATGGTGTCGGTGGGTGGGATAATTTCCAAGATAAAAAAGATTTTTCTCAAAAATCAAAAAACAATGATGTTTGTCACGCTGGAAGATATGAATTCCACCATGGAAATTCTGGTTTTTCCAAAAGTTTTGGAAGCAACCGGATCGATCTGGCAAGAGGAAAAAATAATTTTGGCGAGTGGAAAAATTTCTGACAAAGATGGTAGTTTCAAATTACTCTGCGACACAGTCAAGGTCGTCAACGAAAATGAATTGGAAAATTTCAAAAGAATTCTACACACCCAAAGAAACAACGGCGGTGAGCCTACAAAAAAATCCCTTCCCAATCCTCCTCTCCCCTCGGGAGAGGATGTCGCGTACTCGCGACAGGAGAGGGAGAATCTTAGTAAGTCTTCCAAACTCATCATCACCCTCCCACCAAATTTCGACAAAGCCATCCTCAAAAATCTTTCTTCCCTGTTTGATCGTTGCGAACTAGGCGCTATGAAAGTATACTTATCTATCAACAACTCAAAACTTGAAACACCCTATTGCATCCAAAATACCGCGGAACTCGAAAAAGCCTTGAAGATAATTGTGCCAGAAGGGAAAGTGGAGATTTGGTAGAAATAAAAAGCGCCGTTGATTTTATCAACGACGCTTGAACTTACGAAAGCCTTCAGCATCTTTTGCAGATTATTGCCACGGTCTTTTTTTGACGAACCTAGTCGAATTCCGTCGACACGGGTAAAGCATGACTTTATGCCAGTCACAGGCTCTTTTAGGTCAGATCGATTGCAATACAATCCTGCAGAATCAACTAATTAAACTGTGGTGCTATTCCTAATGACCACATATCAAATTTAATTCCTTCTAGTGCTGGTCGCACGTAGGCGCCAGATATAGGGTGGCAATTCATAATCTTAAATGCTTGAGAATAAATTTTAACTCAACGCATAAGACTATGTCCAATCCTATCATAGAATTAAACTCTTTATGTTTCATTAGAGCGGCACTCGCCCTCTATGATGAGACGAGCTACTTTAACCACAGACAACTAATTGCCTTGCAAGAAGGCTCACTGCATTTATTTCTTTCGTAAGGTACTACTTTTTAGTTTACTTGGCATTATAGCATACTAATAAATTTTGTCAAGACAAACATTCCGTTATACTATAAATTTCCTTATATAAGCCATTTTTAGCCTACTTCAATTTTTCAACTAAAATTTTTAGCCTATTTTCCTCACTTCTCCTCTTATCTTTTTATACTCCGGTACCATTTTTACCACGAGATTCCAAAAATCCCTGGAATGATTGAATTCGCCAAGGTGGCAGAGTTCATGGACGATTATGTAGTCGCAAAGTTTTTCGGAAAGATAGATTATCCGATAGCTGAAATTTAGGTTTCCCGATCTGGAACAACTCCCCCAGCGAGTCTTTTGATTGCGAATAGAAACTCGACCATATGAAAAACCATAGAACTCATTGAAATATTTCAATTTCTTTTCAGCGATTTCTCGCGCCAGCTTTTTATATTTCAAATAATCTTTTCTCGTTGCCGGTGGCAAAGCCGATTCCTTATTTTGGAAATGTTTTATCTTCCCAAGAATCCAATCCGCCTTTTCTCTCACAAACCTCATCGCAATTTCCTCACTGAGTCGCCACGGCACACTTACCACCAAAGTCGCATCATTTCTGATTGTGAGTCGCATGCACTTTGAACGTCGACTTTTTTTGAAAGTATATGAGATTCTTTCTTGATTTAATATTATTTCTTTTTGCATAAGGCTACAAAATTACAAAATTTTACAAAAATACAAATATACAAAAAATTACACTCAGATAAATTAATTATAGCAGGTATCTTGTATTTTGTATTTAAACCCACCCTATAAAATAAAGAAAAATAAATTGAGATTTTAGCGCGTTAAGAATTTACTCATCAGCGATTGACGGGGGCTTAGTAAATTTAGCGAAAAAATCGAAAATTTATTTCTTTATTTTATTTGGGTGGCCGCTTTCTTTTGTTACTTTTCTTTGAGGCAAAGAAAAGTAAGTGGAGAACTTTTTTTGGCTCGAGAGAAAAAGTACGAAGAACCATAAAAAAAGATTCCGATTGCTCGGAATCTTTTTGAAATTCTACTTGAGTCAGATTATAATACAGCTTCCTTAACAGCTTTTGCTAATCTAAACTTTGCTACAGTCTTAGCAGCAATGTTGATTTTTTCTCCTGTAGCTGGATTGATTCCAACTCGAGCTTTTCTGTGCATCTTTACCAATTTTCCAAATCCAGGAAGAACAAATTCTCCGTTCTTCTTTACTTCGCTGTAGGCCATTTCAGTAAGTGTGTCCATAAAGGCCACTACTTCCTTTTTCGCAAGACCTGTTTTTTCTGCCAACGCGCTCATGATTTGAGCTTTTGTCATTTTTGCCATCGCTTTTTTTGCTTCATTCTTTTTTGTGAGAAAAGAATGAAACTTAATTAATTATTATTTATATCCCCTAATTACCCTTGTATTATAAGGCTTTTTGAAAAGTCGCGCAATAGGCACTTTCCGCCAAGCTAAATTTACGCTATAATAAGATTATTAAACAAACTAAAATTTCAAAAAATATGAAACATAATTTAAACTCGACATACCTTCTAATTCTCATTGTTTTGGCTGGAATATGCGCTTATTTGGTCTTTAAGCCCTTTTTAGTGGCACTTTTTTTGGCCTTTATCCTTTCCCAACTTTTCAAAAAATGGTACGAAAAAATCAATCAAAAATTTGGTGGTCGATCTTCCTTGGCCTCTCTTGCACTTTGTATTATTTTATTTTTCATTTTAGTTATTCCATTCTTTCTCACTGCCAGCTTAATTGCCAAAGAAGCCACCGATCTCTACCAAGATATTCAAAAAACTGATTGGCAAGCTCAGCTTCAATCTTTTTCCACTTCACCAATTCTCAAAAGTGTTGGAATGAATTTTCCAGTAATAGACTTGCAAAATATTACGGCTCAAGATTCGGAAGGGATAACCGGTAATCTTCAGAGTGTTGGGAATTTCATTTTTTCCGCGGTGAAAAAAACCTACCAAGGCGTAACTCATTTTGTTTTTATAACTTTTGTGGTTTTCTTTTCTCTCTATTATCTTTTCAAAGATGGCGATGCGATTATAAAAAAAATAATGGCACTTAGCCCGCTCAAAGATTCACAGGAGAGCCAGCTTTTGAAAAATTTCATTTCAGTTTCCAAGGCTACGCTAAAAGGTTCGCTTGTTATCGCCATTATCCAAGGAGCCTTGATGACTATTCTCTTTTTATTCACAGGCGTGCCCTCACCTGTTATTTGGGGAGTAATCACTGTGCTATTCTCTCTTATTCCAATGGTTGGCGCCGGCCTAGTTTGGCTTCCAGCAGGAATCATTATGCTTCTCCTAGGAAATATTTGGCAAGGATTAACGATACTTATTTTTGGAGCCTTGGTTGTGAGCACTATTGATAATTTCCTTCGCCCGAAACTTGTAGGGAAAGAAACTAGCCTTCACCCAATTCTCGTTTTTCTTTCCACTATCGGCGGTATCGCACTTTTTGGTCTAGTCGGCATCCTTCTTGGACCAGTCATTATAGTTCTTTTCATTTCTCTTCTTGATATTTATCAAATTGAATTCAAAGATGAGTTGGAAAAAATGAATCAATAGAAATATTTTTGCAAGTTAAAAACCACAGCACTAGGCCGTGGTTTTTTATAATATTTGTCATCCTGAACTTGCCGTGCCTCGCCGGCAGGCGGGTTTCAGGATCTATTTTTTTAAGATGCTGAAATAAATTCAGCATGACATCTTTTATTTCACTTCAAAATTTACTCCCATATTCACCACAATGTCTTGCGTGCCGGAGGAGATTTGCGGTGGAGTACTAGATTTGGCTTCGGCAGATCCCCCCATTCCAAGTGCTATTGGGGAATTAGCATAATCATAATTATCCGCAGTCATTGGCGCGTCTTCATACCAACTCACCACTTTCCCAAGTCTTCGAATTCCAGCCGCTTTCGCCAAAGCGCCAGCTTTTTGTCGCGCATCTTCTAGCGCCAAGACTCTCGCTTTTTGTTTCAAGATACTGATGTCATCAATATAATAATTCACGCCTTGAATCTCATTAGTACCATTGTCGCCTGCTGTCATCACAACACTATTCACAGTTTCAGAATTCTCATCCACTTTTCTCACTTTGATTGAAATATTTTGACTGGCATTATAGCCAGAAACTTTTGAGGTGCCATCTTTATAATCATAATTTGGATACAGATTATAATTTTGCGTTTTGATGTCATCCACTGGAATTCCCAAAGCCAAAACCGCGTCACTTATTTTTTTGATCTTCACATTCAATTGTTCCAGTGCTTCTCCTGCGCTTCCTGCTCTGTCCACTCGCACGCCCAGCGTCACACTCGCCGTATCCGGTTTATATTCCACTTTCCCCTGCCCATAAACCGTCACTTGATTTTGAATTGGATTTACTAGTCTCTCCCGCACTAGCGAAACCACCGCCACAACCGTGACAAGAACTAGTCCCGCCAAGATAAGATAGAAACTATATTTCTTCTTATTAAATTCTTCTTTGATGTTTACTGTCTCCATTTTATTTTAAATTAATAATTACAACTTTAAAATTTCTATTTTTGTCATCCTCGCGAATGCGGGGATCCAGTCTTAAATCATTAAGTTTCTACACTAGATTCCCGCCTAGGCGGGAATGACAGAATTTTACATTACTATTATACCACAGAATTTAAAATTGACATTACTCCATTTTTACGCTAATCTACATTTTCAAAAAGCTCCTCGTAAAATCACGGGGAATTAACCTTAATAGAAATTTAGGAGGTGGATACCATGAAAGGAGTTACATCATTCGATTCCATTAGACTAGTTACTCATGCGGTGTGGTTAACGCTAGATGATCTTGATCAGTTAACTGACAAGGAAATCATCGATTATGGCGATGCGTTAGGTGCCACCGTCGGGCAAGGCGATAATAAAATGATCCTTGTCCAAATCAAAGAAAAATCTCAGCGTTTTCTTTATGTTTGGGAATTGAGGGATTCGCTATATGATTATTTTTTAAAAAATTCCTGATTTCCCCTTAGGCTTCCGAGAGAACATCTCGGGAGCCTAAAATTTTTTTTAAATTGACATTCCTCTCATTTTTTGCTACCATAAGTTTTCAAATAATTAATGAATAATCTATGAAAAAATCAATATTTGCCGTTATAATCATTGCTATTATTTTTGGAGGAATGTTTTTTTTGCGTCAAAAAAATAGCTCTCAGGATGAAATCATAAAGACTCCTCCGGCGCCTACCTTAGTCAAAGTCAAAACCGCTAAAGATAGCAAGAGCCTCAAAGAAATCACCGAATATCCCGCTATTATTTCCAGCGACAGTGAAGCCACACTAAGCGCCAAAAATTCTGGAATTGTAGTTTCGGCTAACATTGATCTGGGAAAATTTGCCTCAAAAGGTCAAAATTTGGTCAAAATTGACGATATGGGATCTAATTTAACTTTAGGGAAAAATAATTTCGAAAGCGTTCAGGTTCAGCAATTGGAAATTGCCCTAAAGCAAGCCAAAAAATCCGAAGATTTGGCGGATGAAAATTATGATGACGACAAAAATGAAAGCACAAAAATTGCACGAGACATTGCCAAGCTTCAAGTTAAAAATGCCGAACTATCACTTCTTTCTGCCATCGACAGCCGTAATATCGCTTCTCCGATTGCAGGCCAGATAACTGAAAAATTTGTTTCCGTTGGCGATTTAGTTTCTTTTGGCCAGCCTTTGGCAAAAATAACTAATACTAGTCTGATTAAATTCCAATTTTATGTGGAAAAAGAAAAATTAGCTGATTTGAAAATTGGTCAATCACTAGAAATATTAAGCGACGAGCAGGAAAATATTCCCGCTAAAATTATCCGCATTTCTCCATCAGCTGATCCAGCTACCAAAAGATTTCTAATTGAGGCCAAACCAAATCAAAAGATTACTTCTCCAATCGGAACAATTCTAACTGCTAAAATAGAAATCGAAAGAAAGCCGGGGAAAGAGTCCTCATTCATTCTTCCAATTCCCGCTGTTATCATTAGTCAAAATGAGAACTATATTTTCATTGCTGAAAATGAAAAGGCTAGAAAGATTAATGTTTCGATTGAAAAAATAATTGGCGAAACGGCTGAAATCAAAGCTGATCTTGCGCCAGAAGACAAAATTATCCTTGAGGGCAACAAATTTCTTGCTCAAGACTCTCTTATAAAAATTGAAGAATAAAAATATTATGAATAATAAAGAAATACAAGAAAGCTGTCCCCAGAATGATTCGTCACTTTCTTCTGATTCGGCTTATTTGGAAAAATTGGAGTTTGATCCAGCACTCAAAAAAACTTGGCTTAATTTTTTTGTGTCTAATTTTCGCGTAGTAGTTCTACTTATCATCCTTCTTTCTAGTTGGGGAATTTATTCTTTCATAAATTTGCCCCTAGAATCCAATCCGGAAGTCAAAATTCCTTTTGCAGTTGTGACCACTGTTTTTCCTGGTGCTTCTCCGTCTGATGTTGAAGAATTAGTGACTAAAAAATTAGAAACGGCTATTTCGGGAGTTAAGGGGATAAAAAAAATCACTTCCGATTCCACCAATTCTTTCTCTGCTATTTCGGTGGAATTTGATACTTCAGAAAATCAAGATGATGCTTTGCGCAATCTAAAAGATAGGGTTGCTACAGTCAAAGACTTGCCGGAAGATGCCAATGATCCGCAGACGAATGAAATTTCCTTCGACAGCACCCCGATTTTTACTTTTTCTATTTCAGGAAATTATGATGACTTCACGCTCAGGACACAAGCGGAAAAGATTAAAGATGAACTGGAAAAGATTTCTGGCGTGCAAGAAGTTAATATTTTCGGAGGCGATGAAAAAGAATTTGAAATTGCTTATGATCCGCAAAAATTGACTTACTATAACATCACTGTTGGCCAAGCCAATCAGGTCGTAGCTTCACTTAATCATATTTTCCCAGGAGGAAATTTTGAAGGAGAAAAATTCAACTATCCCGTGAGCGTTGACGGTAGATTTTTTAACGCCGAAAAATTAGGCAATATTCCACTGACTCATATTCAAAATGGAAATATTTTGTATCTCAAAGATGTCGCCAAAGTTTCAGAAAAATCCATCAAAAAAACCATTTATTCCCGACTTTCTATAAACGGCCAAGAACCTCAAAGTGCAGTGACAGTGAGTTTGGTCAAAAAAACTGGCGGTTCAATTGTTGATATTGTTGATGAAGCCAAAAAAGTTATTGCGACTCAACTGGAAACTTTTCCTCCCGGAACAACCTACCAAATAACTACTGATTTTTCAGAAATAATCAGAAAGGATTTTAAGCAACTCACTCACGATTTTGTCCTCACCTTGATTTTAGTTTTTGGAATTCTCTTTTTAATCGTCGGTCTCAAAGAAGCCATTGTGGCAGGACTAGCTATTCCATTGGTCTTTTTCGCTACTTTTGGCGTAATGGTCCAAACAGGAATTTCTCTTAATTTTCTTTCTATATTTTCCCTTATCCTTTCTTTAGGACTTCTCGTAGATGATGCTATCGTCGTTGTGAGCGCTACGAAACAATATTTGAAAACTGGAAAATTCACTCCGGAAGAAGCTGTGCTTTTGGTGCTTCGCGACTTTAAAGTCGTTTTGACCTCAACTACGCTGGCTACTACTTGGGCATTTTTGCCTTTGCTTTTGTCAACTGGAATTATCGGTTCATTTATCAAATCTATTCCCATTACTGTTTCCGTCACTCTGATTTCTTCTCTGATTATTGCATTAGCCATCAATCATCCCCTAGCCGCTGTTTTGGAAAGAATCCGACTTACCAAAAAATTCTTCTTCGTTATTGAATTTTTTCTTTTGGCAATTTTTGCAAGCCTAATTTATTTTGGTGGTTTTTGGAATTATCTTTTCGGCGCTATTTTTGCATTTATCTTTCTGTGGCTAATGCATTGGTATGAAAAAGGCGGAGAAGAAAAATTAGAAAGCAATAAGATACTTGCTGAAAAAGAATGGTACGACGATGATTTGATTAAGCTAAAATTAAAAACCCAAGGGGAAAGCAAGGATATGAGTTTTGCCAGTCGACTAATTCACGGCATTATTCATTTTGACAAAGTTATCCCAATTTATGAAAAATATCTAAGAATGGCAATTTGCACCAAAAAAAGACGTACTATTGTCCTTTTTGCCACTGCGCTACTTTTCATCTCTTCTGTCCTCCTGCCAATTTTTGGAATTGTTCCAATGGAATTTTTCCCCGCTTCAGATGAAAATAATTTATATATTAATGTAGAAAAAGCGGTCGGTTTGAATTTAGATGAAACTGACAAAACTGTCCAGGAATTGGAAAGGAGATTATTGAATTATAAGGAAATTATCAATTTCTCCACTGTCACAGGAAAACAAGGTGCTTCCCCAAGTGGTGGAGGAGATTTTTCTAGTGGTTCTTCCAACAAAGCCTCTATCACAATCACTCTATCAGACAAAGAAGCTCGTGAAATAACCTCCTATGATTTAGCCAAAAAAATTAGAGATGATTTTTCTAATATTCAAGAGGCTGATATCACTGTCGAATCTGCTCAGGGTGGTCCGCCATCAGGCTCAGCTTTTGAAGCGCAAATTATTGGTGATGATTTACAAGAATTAGATCGCGTTGCCAATGAACTAAAACCCATCCTCGCGTCAATCTCTGGCGTAGTGGATATAAAATCATCTCTGAAAGACGCTCCGGCGCAATATACTTTTTTGCTTGATCCGATAAAACTAGCTTTTCATAATCTAAGTGCGCCAAATGTTGGCACAACTATTCGCACTGCTATTTCTGGAACGGAGATTAGTACTATAATTGAAGATAACAAAGAAATTTCCATCAATGCTCGTTTTGACGAGAAAAAAATTCCAACACTGGAAACTATTCAAAATCTTGAAATTACCAATTCCAACGGACAACCAATTTTCATAAAAGATGTAGCCAAAGTCGAGCTCAAACCTTCCGTTGACACCATCACAAGAATTGATCAAAAAAGAGCAGTGGTTCTCAGTGCTGGAGTTGAAGGAGGAGTGAGATCAAATGAGGTGGTAGCCCAGTTTCAAAAGAAATTGAAAAATGATTATGTTTTGCCGGAAGGCTATGTCATTACTTATGGCGGAGAAAATGAACAAAATGCCGAGTCAGTTCTTTCCATCATTCGCGCCATGGCCATTGCCGGAATTCTCATTGTTTCCACTCTCATCATTCAATTCAACTCCTTCAAAAAAGCTATGATTGTGCTCATCACCCTGCCACTCGCCCTCATCGGCGTTTTCTATGGTTTGGCAATTTTCGGTGTCGCCCTTTCTTTCCCAGGACTAATTGGAATTCTGGCGCTTTTTGGTATCGTAGTGAAAAACGCCATTATTCTCATTGACAAAATAAACTTGAACATTAAATTTGGTATTCCTTTTTATGATTCTATTATAGACGCCGGCAAATCTCGCCTAGAAGCCATTTTCATCACTTCCATCGCCACAATTTTTGGCCTCATCCCCATCACTCTTTCTGACGCCACTTGGATGGCGCTGGGCAGTGCTGTCATTTTCGGCCTAATGTTTTCTTCATTCTTAACCTTATTTGTTGTCCCGCTTTTATATGTCAGCTGGATTTCACAGAAAGAAAGATTTTAGAATTTGACCTTTTGCAATTTTTGTATATAATATAGATGAAGCCTTGATGCGACCCCACCAACCGCGGAGCTTCCGCCCAAAGTTAGCGATATAACTTTTCAAAGAGCGCCCAAATGATATGGGAATTCGAGTGGAACCGTCCTAAGATAATAGGACCTCGAAATCTAATATTATTTTGGTGCTTTTTTATTTTTAATAATTAAATAAATTTCAAATTTATGTCAAACAAAAAAACCACTCCTAACGATTTAGACATCCTTCGCCACTCAGCATCACACGTAATGGCATCAGCAGTCCTCGAAATGTTTCCAGAAGCCAAGTTTGCTATTGGCCCCTCCATTGAAAACGGCTTTTATTATGACTTTGAGCTTCCACGAACTCTCATTCCAGAAGACTTGGAAATTCTTGAAGAAAAAATGCGAGCCATCATCAAGGCCAATCACCCTTTTGAACGTGCAGAGATTTCTTTTGCAGATGCGCTAAAAGATTTCAAAAAAGCTAACCAACCCTACAAAGTTGAGCTTATCAAAGATCTTGAAAAATCCCAAGAAACTAATAAGCCACTAAACCAATTAACTATTTACAAATCCGGAGTTTTTGTCGACCTCTGCAGTGGCCCACATCTTGAATCAACCGGAGAAATTCCAGCTGACGCCTTCAAGCTCACCAAAATCTCCGGTGCTTATTGGCGAGGTGATGAAAAAAATAAAATGCTTCAAAGAATTTATGGTGTGGCTTTTGGAAGCAAAAATGATTTGAAAGAATATTTGCATATGATTGAAGAAGCGGAAAAAAGAAACCATGTTAAATTAGGAAAGGAACTCCGATTATTTTCTACTCACATTGAAGGACCGGGTTTTCCATTTTTTCATCCAAAGGGAATGATAGTTTGGAATGAGCTTATCAAGTATTGGAAAGAAGAACATACAAAAGAGAATTACCAAGAAATAAGCACGCCAATTATTCTCAATCGAACTCTTTGGGAAAAAAGTGGCCACTGGGATCACTACAAAGATAATATGTATTTTACCAAAATTGATGAAACTGATTATGCGGTGAAACCTATGAATTGCCCAGGAGGAATTTTAGTTTACAAATCCGATATGCATAGCTACAAAGAATTACCTCTTAAGTTAGCGGAGATTGGCCTCGTCCATCGACATGAACTCTCCGGAACCTTAAATGGACTTTTTCGAGTGCGTATGTTTCGACAAGACGATGCTCACATCTATTGCATGGAGAATCAAATCAAGGATGAGATAATTAAACTGACAAAAATGATTGAACGAATTTATAAAACTTTTGGATTGTCATATCATATGGAACTATCCACTCGACCAGAAAATTCAACCGGTACGGACAAGATATGGGAACAAGCTGAAAATGCCCTGAAGGATGCTTTGAATGAAATGAAAGTTGATTATAAACTAAATCCGGGAGATGGAGCTTTTTACGGACCAAAAATAGATTTTCATATTAAAGACGCTATTGGCAGAACTTGGCAATGCGGAACAATTCAGCTTGATTTTTCAATGCCGGAAAGATTCGATTTGACCTATATCGGCGAAGATGGCAAAGAACATCGACCCGTAATGCTTCATCGGGTTATTTATGGCGCAGTAGAGCGCTTCATGGGAATTCTTATTGAACACTATGCCGGTGCCTTCCCTCTTTGGCTCTCCCCTGTGCAAGTAGCAATTTTGCCAGTCAGTGAAAAGTTTGAAAAATATGCCAAAGATGTAGAGACGCAATTTATTGCCTCTGGTATTCGTGTGGAATTATATAACCAATCCGAGTCACTCGGCAAAAGAATTCGCGAAGCCGAAAAGCAAAAAATTCCATATATGCTCGTAGTCGGAGAAAAAGAAGAAGCCGACAACTCTGTAGCTGTGCGCTCCCGAGGAACGAAAGATCAAGAAGTTATGAAAGTAGAAAATTTTGTTGAAAAAATTATCGCAGAAATTAAGGAGAAGAAATAAATATTCATTATTTTCCCCCACCCCATAAAATAAAGAATTTAAATTGAGATTTTCGAGCGTTAAGAAATTCCTCATCTTCGCTCGATGTACTCATCGAGCCTAGGAATTTTAGCGAGAAAATCGAAAATTTATTTCTTTATTTTATTTGGGTGGCCTTTTTCTTTTTTGCCACTTTTCTTTTGGGAAAAGAAAAGTGGCGAGGAGTTTTTTGAGGCAAAGAAAAAGTAAGAATAGAATTTATGAAATACCACATCAAAACATTTGGTTGCCAGATGAACATTTCAGATAGCGAAAGAATTGCTAGCTTTTTGGAGTCGCAAAAAATTAAACCAACCGAAGAAATAACAAAAGCTGATTTGGTTATTTTTAATACTTGTGGAATAAGACAGATGGCTGAGGATCGTGTTTATGGACAAATACATAATATCAGAAAACAAGAATCAATGATCAATGATCAACAAAAAAAGAAAACTATTATTCTCACCGGATGTTTAGCTAATCGAAAAGATGTGCAGAGAAGATTGAAAAATAAGGTTGATTTGTTTTGTGAGATTAAAGATTTTCAAAAGGAATTTAGAAATTGGATAATTGGAAATTATTTGGAAATTGGAAATTGGAAATTGGAAATTCCGGCACAACAAAAAAACACGCCATGCTCAGATTATTTATCCATCAACCCCAAATACAATAATTCGCATAGCGCCTTCGTGCCGGTTATGACCGGTTGCAACAATTTCTGTTCCTATTGCGTTGTGCCATACGCCAGAGGACGCGAAGTTTCAAGGCCTTCAAAGGAAATAATTATGGAAATAAAAAACCTGCTCAAAAATGGTTGCAAAGAAATAATTCTTCTTGGACAGAATGTGAATTCTTATCAGCATATGCCCTCTCCCCAACCCTCTCCCGATTACGGGAGAGGGGGTAATTCCAATCCTTCTCCCCCTTTGGGGGAGATGTCGCGTACTCGCGACAGAGAGGGTGACGTTGTAAATTTCCCCAAACTCTTGCAACTCATCGAAAAAATTCCCGGCCATTTTTGGATTTCTTTTATGTCTAGCCACCCGAAAGATTTTTCTTCGGAATTAATTGAAACAATTGCGAAATCGAAAAAAATATGTGAGCATATCCATCTCCCCTTGCAAGCTGGAGACGACAAGATTCTTTTAGCAATGAATCGAAAATACACCGCCAAAAAATATTTAAACCTAGTAGCAAAAATAAAGTCCGCTTTCGCTAAATATAAACCCAATAAATTATATTCCATCACCACCGATATAATTGTCGGTTTTCCCGGAGAAACAAAAAAACAATTTCTTGAGTCGGCGTGCGTCATGAAAAAAGTCGGCTATGATCTTGTCTATTTTGGCCAATTCTCTCCCCGCCCAGGAACTGTTGCTTTTAAAATGAAAGATAATGTTTCCAAAATCGAAAAAAAGAAACGGGAATTTTTTCTCAATGAAATCCTAAAAGAAACTGCTCTTGGAAATAATCAAAAATATCTTGGAAAAATTTTGGAGGTTCTCATTGATAAAAAGGAAGGTGCTAATTATTTCGGCCGAACTCACTCATTAAAAAATGTGAAGATTATTTCCACACAGAAAAATTTGGTCGGAAAATTTGTAAAGGTAAAAATAACCAAAGCTAATATTTGGAATTTGGAAGCTTCTCTTTACATAAAGCCATAATTACCTTATATTATTTCTATGAATATCATTGTTTCAAAATTTGGCGGTACCTCAGTGGGAAGCCCCGAAGCTATTCAAAAACTTCGCGAAATTGTCTTGGAAAAAGAAGAACGAAAAATAATCGTTGTTTCTGCCGTTTCCGGCACTACCGATCTGTTGATCAAAGCCGGCACCGAAGCCAAACAGAAAGGAGATTGGGAAATTACACTGGAAATTATCAAAAAGAAGCATTTGAAATTAATCAAAGAACTCGGGATCAAATTAGATCTGTCTGAATATTTTGAAGAATTAGAAGCTTTTCTTAACGGCATAGAATCCATTGGAGAACTCACGCCAAGAAGCCGGGATTACATTTTGTCTTTTGGTGAAAGACTAAGTTCGAAAATAATTGAAAGTTTTTTGGAAAAAAAATCCAAAGCTATCCGCATTAATTCTCGAAAACTTATAAAAACCGACAATTCTTTCAGCTCAGCCAAACTAGACATGAAAGAAACGATCAAAGCTATAAAGAAAAATTTACTACCAAAATTAAATGACTTTGACAAAATCGTCATCACCGGCTTTATCGGCTCCACTGCGCACGGAGAATACACAACTTTTTCCCGCGGAGGCTCTGATTATACGGCGGCTATTTTAGCCAATGTGCTAAATGCCACCGAACTAGAAATTTGGACCGACGTGGACGGAATTCTCACTGCTAATCCCAAAATAATTCCTCAAGCGAAAGTAATTCCAAAAATAAATTATCGCGAAGCAGCTGAACTCGCCTATTTTGGCGCCAAAGTTCTTCACCCAAAAACCATTGAACCCGTCGTGGTCAAAGAAATTCCCGCTCGTGTAGTCAACACTTTCAATCACAAACATCGCGGAACTCTCATTACCGGCGAATCGCAAAAAAACATCAAATCCGTTTCCAGCAAAAATGGATCCTATATAATCAATCTCTATTCGACTGAGATGCTTGGAACTTCTGGATTTATGGCAGAAATATTTTCCATCTTTTTGAAACATGATGTCGTCATCGACGTTGTGAGCACTTCCGAGTCTAGCATTTCCGTCACGACCGAATGCGAACCAACCACGCTCCTTATAAAGGATTTGGAAAAATATGCACTCACTGAAATCCTATATAACAAAACTATAATTTCTCTTGTTGGTGAGGGCATCAGCCAAAGAAAAAATATTCTTTCTAGACTTTTCGGCGCAGTGAAAAACCATTCTATTAAAATGGTTTCCCAAGGTGCCTCCCCTCGAAACATCACGCTCGTCGTTGACAAAAAAGATGAAAAGCTAGTTATCCGCGCTATTTATAAAGAATTTTTTTAATACTAGAATTTAAGGATTTAAGCATTTGATTGTGGAAAAGATATTAACGCAGTCGCCAGGAAAATACTTTGTATAGATAATTCTTAATTACTGGCGAGTTATTAAATTTTATAATTACTTTCGCGACGAGCATATCTTGACACAAGCGAATGCTTAAATCCTACATAAAATTATGCGTTTTGCAATTATCGGTGCTACGGGCATCGTCGGGAGAGAAATGATTCAATGCCTCGAAAAAAAACATTTGAAAGTTTCTGCTTTGAGATTGGCGGCTTCACCACGCTCGGTGGGGAAAATGATCAAAACCAATTTCGGAAAAATAAAAGTGGAGAAAATCAGTGAAGAACTTTTCAAAAATTCTGACATCGCCCTTTTTGCCGCCGGCTCGGAAATTAGTTTGGAGTGGGCCAAAAAAGCGGCTGAGCTTGGCTCGGTTGTTATCGATAATTCCTCATGCTTTCGCTATGACCCACAGGTGCCACTCATTATCCCAGAAATAAATCCAAAAGAAATTTCGAAACATAGAGGCATCATCGCCAATCCCAACTGCACCACTGCTATTGCCGCTATTCCACTTTGGGAAATTGAAAAAAAATTCGGTCTGAAAAAAGTTATTATTTCCACCTATCAGGCAGTTTCCGGCGCGGGGAAAGAAGCGATGGAAGAGTTGGAAAATCAAACTCATAGTTATTGCCAAAATAAAAAGTTCACAATAGACAAATTTCAACATCAAATTCTTTTCAATCTTATTCCTCATATTGATAAGTTTCAAGAAAATGGATATACCAAAGAAGAAATGAAGGTCGTTTGGGAAACTAGAAAAATATTTTCTCGTCCTAACATTGACATTTCTTGCACGGCTGTTCGTGTGCCGGTTATGCGAGCGCACAGCGAATCAATTGTAGTTGAAACAAAAAAGAAAATCACTCCCGAAAAAATTAGAGCGATTTTCAAAAAGACTTCTGGGATAAAAGTAGTTGATGATCCAAAAAATAATTCCTACCCAATGCCACTTTTTGCCAGTTCGGATTTTTCTGTTCATGTCGGGAGAATTAGACAAAGCCTTATTTTTGGAGATTTTGGACTGGAATTTTTTGTTAGTGGCGATCAAATCTTGAAAGGCGCCGCCCTCAATGCTGTCCAAATCGCCGAGCTTTTGATGAAGAAAAAGAAATAAATTTATTTAGTTTATTTTAGGACTTACACGTTTACCTGAAAATCTATTTATGTAGCCAGTACAATGACAGGATTATAATCAATAATTTCTATCTATAATCTTAGTTCATTTTTTTGTAATTTCAGCGAACAATAGATTTGAAGGGAAATGCGTAAGTCATATCCAAAACCGCCTCAGTCGCTTCTTTGCCCTTATTGCATCTTTCATTCGCCCTGTCTTTTGCTTGCTTCAAGTTATTCACAGTTATCACGCCAAAACCAATTGGCAAAGAAAATTTCAGCATCACGTCCATTATCCCCCTGGAAACTTCTTGTGATATATAATAGTAATGATCAGTGTCGCCCTTTATCACGCACCCGATAGCCACCAAGCCATCATATTTTTTTTCTTTCGCTAATTTCTGACAAGCTAAGGGAATTTCATATGCACCCGGAACCCAAACAATTTCAATATTGTTTTTTTTAACCTTATTTATTCGCAAAACTTCCAGCGCGCCCTGAAGCATTTTTTCCGTGATGTCCACATTGAATTTTGAGACTATAATCGCAATTTTGAGATTGCGACCATCAATTTTATTAATTTTTTTGTTTTCTCTTTGCATAAGTATTTATAGTTATTTAAACCCCTCTGTCATTCCCGTGAAAACGGGAATCCAGTCATCAAATAAATTTTATTGCAATAAATTTAGTATCTACACTAGATTCCTGCTTTCGCAGGAATGACAAATCGAACTTATTTATTTCTTAAAAGTTTATCTACATATTTAGCTAGCACATCTGTTTCAATGTTCACGCTATCACCTATTTTTATCTTTCCTAAATTAGTATTCTCCAAAGTATAACTCACTAGCGAAACCGAAAACCAATCTCGCCCGGTATCCACTACAGTTAAACTTATCCCATCCACAGAAACCGACCCTTTCTCTGCTACCAAGCGCATAAATTTTGTGGGAATTTGTATTTTTATTATTTTTGATTTCTTGTCTTTTCTTATACCCACCACAATTCCTCGCGTATCAATGTGCCCCTGCACTATGTGTCCATCCAAAAGATCCTTGAGCGCCAAACTTTTTTCTAAATTCACAGCCGTTCCTTTTTTCCAATCGCCCGCAGTAGTTTTCTCAATAGTCTCCGGCATATATTCCACTTGAAAAATTTTTGCATTAAATTTTTTAACTGTCGAACAAATTCCATTCATAGAAATACTTTCCCCTTCCCAAATTTTCCAGCCTTTGGGTCGAGAAATTTCCACAAATAAACTTTCATTTATTTTGGAAACTTTTTCTACTGTGGATAATTTTTTAATAATCCCGGTAAACATAATTATTTTCTTCTTATTATTTCCAAATCTTTCTTAATTTGTTTTATTAATTCTTCACTGTTTTTAAACTTTATAATTTCTCTAATTTTCTCAACAATCTCTACTCTCATTTCTTTGTTGTATAAATTTCCCGAAAAATCCAGTAGATGCGCTTCCAAAAGAGATTTCTCAGGAAAATAGACAATGGCGGCCTTATATTTTTTGCCTTCAAACTCAACATTTCCCGCATAAACCCCGGCCTCAAGTTTTCCACTAAAGTTCAAATTGGCCGTAGGAAAGCCTAATTTATGGCCATTTTCTTGTCCATGAATGACTTTTCCGACTATTTTCAAATGTTGGTTCTCCATAGACTAAATTCTAACAAGAGCGCCGGATATTGGCAAATTCATTTGCTTTTGCTAGTATGTAGTATAATCTTAATTTTATGGAAAAAATCATCGTCATTCTTGGACCCACTTCTTCTGGCAAATCAGAGGTGGCAATTGCATTGGCTCAAAAATTAAACGGGGAGATAATTAGCGCTGACTCGCGCCAAATTTATCGTGGCATGGATGTTGGTACTGGAAAAATAACCAAGTCTGAACAAAAAATGGCTAAACATTATGGTATTGATATAGTAAGTCCAAAGACTGAATATAACTCGGCTAAATTCAAAAAGTATGCTAACAAAATAATCAAAGATATTTTAGCGCGCGGAAAACTCCCGATTATTTGCGGTGGAACCGGTTTTTGGATAAAAGCGCTGGTGGATAATGTTGTCTATCCAGAAGTCGCACCCGATTGGAAGCTGCGAGAAAAGTTAGGCAAAAAATCAACTGAAGAATTATTTAAGACACTGCAAAAACTAGATCCCCAGCGTGCCAAAAACATCGACGCCAAAAATCCCGTCCGTCTCATTCGCGCCATTGAAATTTGCAAAAGTATCGGCAAAGTGCCAGATACAAGATACAAGATACAAGATACAAGATACAAATTTGTTCAGATTGGAATAAGAATTACCAAAGAAAAACTTGATGAAAGAATTAAGCTAAGACTGCAAAAAAGATTTTCTGCAGGCATGACTAAGGAAGTCAAAAAACTCCACTTTAAAGATAAAATTAGTTGGAAAAAATTGGAAAGCTTTGGGCTTGGATACTCGCTTATTCCAAAATATTTGAAAGGTGAAATAGAATCAAAAGAAGAGCTTTTTGAACAAGTTTACCTCGCCGAAAAAAACTACGCCAAACGCCAAATGACTTGGTTTAAAAAAGATAAAAGAGTAATTTGGCTACCTGAATACAAAGATATAGAAAAAGAAGTAAAGAAGTTTTTAATTTAATAAGAGTCCCCAAGAAAGATTTCTTGAGGACCCTTGTGTTTTTCGGAAGGATTATTTATTGGGTAGGTAGGGCTGAAGCGGTATATTGTGAAATTCTGCGCATCTTCTACAGATTGGCCAACCTGAACCATTGTACCCAGCGATTTCATCAAAACCACTACACATCCTACAAAATTCTTTTTCTTCCGATAAAATATCGTAAGAAACCTCAGCCAGATCACTATCCATAATATCTCTCCTCCCAAAAAAGAACATAAAAAAAATCCACCTATTTGGTGGATTTCACATTGTCTATAAAAAATATAAAAAACTTTTTTGGTCTTTGTCTGTTTGGTTTTTTATACTTATTTTTCATATCTAAATATAAATATACTCCTTTCTCCTAATTTTGGCAAGAGCAACTATTTCAACTTGTTTTTGACAATTTCCTGCACTATTTGCGGATTAGCTTTGCCTTTAGTCATCGCTCCGCCAAAGGCGGATCTGACGCTTATTCTCCTGACATTTTTTTTACTAATAATTCAGACGCAGCATTTGGATTAGCCTTTCCTTTAGTAGCCGACATAGTTTGCCCGATCAGAAACTTCAACGCATTTTCTTTCCCAGCCTTGAAATCAACCACCGATTTCTCATTCTTGGCCAAAACTTCCTCGACTATTTTTTCCAATTCGTCTGAATTATCCATTTGCGCCAAATTTTTTTCTTCGATGATTTGCGATGGATCGCCACCTGCCTTGTACATCTCGGCAAGCACTGTTTGCGCTGCACTGGAATTTATTTTCCCCTCTGACAAAATACAAATAAACTCGGCGTAATTTTCTGGAGTGATTTTGATATCAGATAAATCATGTTCGTGTTCCCCCATGTGCTTGCGAAGTTCACCAATCATATAATTAGCAGCCAATTTAATCGCCCTTTCTTCTTGGCACACATATTCTTTGCAACTAATTTTTTCCCTAATTTCGCTCACCACATTTTCAAAATACTGCGCCAATTCTTTTTCGCAGGTTATAATTTCCACGTCAGCAATTGGCAGATCATATTCCTTTTTGAATCTTTCAAATTTTTGCTCCGGCAGTTCTGGCAATTTTCTTTTAATATTTTCCACATAAGTTTCATCAAAACTAAACGGCGGGATATCCGGTTCAGGAAAATAGCGATAATCATGCGCTGATTCTTTTTTCCTCTGTGAAACTGTCTCACCTTTGTTCGCATCCCATCCGCGAGTTTCTTGAACAATCTTTTCACCTTTATCCAACATTTCCGTTTGTCGCTCAATTTCAAAATTGATGGCTTTTTCCACGAATTTAAAACTATTAATATTCTTCACTTCAACTTTAGTGCCAGAAAGTTTTTCCTCGCCTTCTTTATAAAGTGAAATATTAGCTTCGCAACGCATATTTCCTTTTTCCATATCCGCATCTGATATTTCAAGATATCTGCAAATCTGTTGCAGTTTTTGACAAAAAATTCGCGCTTCTTCACCCGTTTCAATGTCCGGTTCAGTCACCAGCTCCATTAGTGGCACTCCAGCGCGATTGAAATCCACCAGAGTATATTCCACGCCTTTTGGGTGAATGAGCTTGCCTGTGTCCTCTTCGAGATGAATGCGAGTGATTCCGATTTCTTTCCCATTTATTTTCAATTTTCCTTTTTCACAAAATGGTTGATCATATTGGGAAATTTGATAGCCTTTTGGAATATCCGGATAAAAATAGTTCTTACGATCAAACTTTGAAATTTGACGCAAATTGCAACCCAACGCCAAGCCAACTAACTGAACAAATTCAATTGCTTGAATGTTTGGCACCGGCAATGTTCCTGGTTGCGCTGTGCAAACAGGACAAATATCAATATTTGGAGTCTTTTCAAGCCCCAAGCCATTCTTGCATTGGCAAAACATTTTTGATTTAGTTTTGAGTTCCACATGGATTTCCATGCCGATTACGGGAGTGTATTTTTTCATAAATTTAAAATAAAATTTTCTTATATTTTAATTTGTTTAAATTTTTTTCAATATCCTTATATTTTTTTCCGCAAAGCATCCCTCCAGCGATAAACTCTTCCTGAGTAACTTCCACCAGGCAAAATTCTGGCATTTTGAATCTATCTTTTTCTTTTTTATTTTTAAATTCAAAATCTATCAATACTAAGCCACTCAGTCCTTCCTTGAAAATATCAATTTCTGCGATATTCTTATTATAATCATAGTAGTATCTTTTTTTAAATATTTTCCTCCCTTCTGTTTTTTTCAAAACCTCAAACTCTTTTTCGGAAAGACTGATTGTTTGCTCTTTTTGAACCGATTTGTCGTTATCACTGATTGGTGTTTTTTTCGTCATCTCGAAACTATCTCCATTTTTTCTAATACGCAAAACAGGATGATCGCTAGATTTTGGAATATAAATATCAATAACTTCTCTCCATTTTGATTTTTTTATATTCGCAGGAATATTTTTCGCTAAATATGTTTTTTCTAATTCAATCATAAAAAGAATTAATATACAACATTATATTTTAAAACCACTGAATCATCATTAATTTTTTCACAATCAATCAATTTTAGATTAACATCAAAATCCCCCTTGAAAAGTCCCAGGCCATCACCAAAAATTTTCGGCTCGACTGTGATATGAATTTCATCCACTAATTTATGATCCAAAAACATCCCATTAATAAATGCTCCTCCACCTAAGATAGCTGACTCGTACCCCATATCTTCCAAATCCTTCAAAACATCCTCTGGCTCACCCTTGACCCATTTTACCCCTTCAATTTCCTTTGGATTTTCCTCTAGCGTAAAAACAACATTCAGACGCTCCTTAAGCGGAGATGGAAAAGTAGCAAAAGTTTTATCACCCATAATCACCACTCTTGCCTCCTTGGAAACACGGGCGAAATATTTTTTGTCTTCTCGAGAAGTCCAATCTGGGAAATGATTGCTCGTTTTAGCGATCTTTCCATCTAGCGTCATTGCCATTACCATTATAATTTTCATAATTTAAAACTTTTAATTCTTATTTTTTCCAGTCGCCAGTTTTGAATCTGTTGTTTTCTGAATTAAAATGCCAGCTATTTACATCGCTCAAATAAATTTCTCTAAATATTTTTTTAGCCGTTTTTGTAAAAAGTTTTTTAGGAATTATTTTTTTACGCGATTCTGATTTTAATTTAAATAGACTCTCATTTGCATCTTTTTGCTCCATAAGCTCTAAATCAATATCAAGATTGTCGGCATCCTTGACTATCCTTGCTTCAATCGTTTCTCTTTTTTCATTTTCTTTAAATAATTCTAAGAATTCTTTTTCAAGCGAAGTGTTTTTAAGCATATCGCGTATGGCCAAATCTTCATTTCTCTTGACATATAATCTTGACAAATAGTCCACATCTCCCGCCCGACTCTCTGCAATATCATGTAATAATGCTAATTTCAATATTTTCTCCTGATTGTTATTCTTCTCTTTTTTAGCAATAATCAAAGCCAACCACATTACCCTGAAAGTATGTTCCGCATCATTAGCTACTTTTGTTACAAAAAACCTCTGCCAAGTCCTTTGGAGGAATCTTATTTTTCCGATTTCAAACAAAAAATCCAAATCTTTGTTCATTTTGATTTCAGTTAACTATTACGCATAATGTATAATACCACACAAAAAAGTGATAGTAAAATCACTATATCTGTTTGACTTTAATGGTCTTTATGCTATTCTAATTTGAAACCCTATTAACCTGAAACCTTAAAAAAAGAATAGACCCGAAGGAGGTCAAACATGAAAAAGCCTATCAGCGAAATCGTAAGGGGATTTTCGGAAAAACTTCCAAGATTCCCTGATGGCCGAATTAACTACACCAAATCAAACACGGCACCTGTTATCATAATTTTTGTCAAAGTTGGCGAAGAATTCTTGCTTCTAAGACGGAGCAAGAAGGTGCTTGCCTATCAAGGCAAGTGGAGTGGAAGCGCTGGCTTCCTAGATGATCAAAAACCAATTCGTGATAAAGTTTTAGAAGAGCTTGTCGACGAATTGGGTATTGACGAGAAAAAATTAAAAGAACTGATCACAAAGATCAAGATCAGTGAGTATTATGAATTTAGGGACGAACAAACCAATAGGATCTGGATTAAAAATCCAGTATTGGTTGAATTGAAAGAAAAACCAGAAGTACGCATCAATTGGGAACACGATGCCTTTTGCTGGATTCGAAAAAATGAACTGTCCAAGTTCGACATAGTTGTCGATTTGGAACATGCCCTCGAATGCGCTTTACAATAAACCCTCCTTCGGTAAAACGCCGAGGATTAACTCTCAAAAAGAATTGGAGAAGGCGGACAGGCTTATATAGCTATCCGTCTTTTATTTTCCCAAAATCATCCAAAATAGCTTTTTTATAGCTATATTGTCAACATCATATCAAAGTGATAATATGATTATATAAGATAATAATTAGTAAGCTTTATGGATATCAAAATATCGAGTATTTTAGGAAGTGGAAAACTTATCCCTACGAAAGATATAGGTAAAATTGCAACTGCCTTAAAAAATAATGGCCACAAAGTTGTGCTAACTCAAGGGGTGTGGGATCTTATTCATGAAGGGCATGCCAGATATCTCCAAAAAGCCAAAGCGCTTGGAGATGTGTTGATTGTAGCTGTTGATACTGACGAAGTGGTAAAGCATCGCAAGGGTCCTAATCGTCCAATAGTCCCAGAGAAAGAGCGAGTTAATATGATCTCACATTTAAAACATGTCGATCTGATTGTTATGAAAGAATCAAAAACAGATCATAATAAACTAATCAGAACTATAAAACCTGATATTTTTGTTATCTCAGAGTCCACACCGTCGAATAAAAAAGGAAAAAGTTTTTTTGAGGAAGTGAAAGAAGAACACGAAAAGTTCTGTGGAGAAATTATCAACCTAAAACCACAGTCAATAACATCCACTACCGCAAGGATTAGATTTCTGACTATTAAGGGAGCAGAAGATCTTGCAACGGAATTACAAAAATCAATAGAAAATTTCTTATATAGCAATAAAATATAAATTCCCATACTAAAAAGATGCCTAAAAAAAAGATTTTAATTTCGTTAGTCCCTGTTATACACATCAAATATTTAGAATTATTCAAAAAATATCCAGATCATCTTTATATCTTAGATGACACAATTCTAAAAAAATGGGACAAATTTGAAAACCTAAAAAGAGATCTACGCTCCATTGATCAAAAGACTATTTGCAATTTCGTTAGGAACTCTGGCATCCTGAAGGAAGTTGAGCTTCTGACGATGAACAATTTAAAAAATCTAACAAACTTGGAAGAAAAAAATATTTCTATCGTTATGCCAGATGAAGATGTTTCCCATTGGTTTGCAGAAGAATTTCTTCCTAACAAAAAAGTTGAATTTGAAAATGTCTTTTTAAGATGGAATAAGCCAGTATCGACTCAGGAATTAGCTATTTCCAGCGACAGGATAATCACCCAAGAAAAAGCTCATAAGGAACTTATCAAAAAAGCCAGTGAACTAAAAGAAAAAAGTGCCAATTGGTGGAGACAAATTGGCGCCCTGATTACAGATAAAAAAGGCGCGGTAATACTTTCGGCATTCAATCGTCATGTTCCGACCCAAGAAAATATGGCGGTTTATGGAGATTTAAGAATGTGCTTTGATGCGGGCGAAAATCATCATCTATCAAACTCTATTCACGCAGAAGCCTCTCTAGTCGGAAAGGCTGCTAAGGATGGAATCAGTCTCAACAACACCAGCTTATATGTCACCACATTCCCTTGTCCAACTTGCGCTAAATTGGTAGCAGAGGCCGGCGTCAAAAAAATTTATTATGAGAGTGGCTATTCTCTCTCTGATGCTGAGGATATTCTCAAAAATGCTGGGGTTGAAATTGTTTTAGTTAAATAGAATTACAAAAAAATCCCGCAACTAATGGCGGGATTTTTTTATTTGTTAGTCTAGTATTTTTAGCCGATTCTTGTGATAACCGGCTCTTTATTTTTAGCAACAACTAGTTGAGCATGCAAGTGTTGCACTGTTGCGCCTGTCATGCCAGTACTGTCTGAACGCATCAAAAAAGTACTATGCGTTATCTTCAGTTTTTTCTTGACTTTTTTAATAGTATTCCATAGATCTAAAATCTCATCTTTTTTCATCTCTTCTGGATTTAGAATATGACGCTTCACCACAAAAATTAAATGCTCTCTGGTGTGTTCATATGGCCAAGCGTTTCTTGTCACCACCCAGAAATCAGTTTCCACTATGATCGGGTTGGGATGATAAGCCGGCTTTTCCTTGTCAATAAAATCATGACAAAAAGGACATATTCCATCAGTTATGATTTTTTTCATAGTTTCGATTTGTTCTTTTCTACGAGCGTTATTCAAATCTAATCCGCTTTTGTTCATATCGTTATATTCATAAATTACATAATCTAAACTGGTGTTGGAATTTTAAACCAAGGTTCAGGATTATAATCCTCGAGCACAAAATCTTCTTTGCGAAAATCCTGAATTCTCGTCACCTCTCTATTTAGTTTTAGTGTTACAGTTGGAAAAGGTTTTGGCTTAATTGAAAGAATCTTATCCACAGATTCCGCCTGAACATCATAATAATGTGGATTAGACAAGAAATGAGTATATTTAGTAAATTTATAACCCAATAAATGTGCTACCATCAAACCCAAGGCAGACCATTCAATTAGATTAAACTGCAAGCCCACTGGAACATCAGCTGATCGCTGAGTATGCGTCATTTCTAATTCTTTCTGCTCATCAAAAAGTACAAAATGAATAAAATTTCCATGACAAGGAGCAACAACAACTTTGCGTTTGAAACCCTGTTTTTCATCTCCCATCGACAAAGGTGGATTCCATGTGGTCAAAACATGAGTTCTTAGAAATGGTGCTTTTTCCATTTGCCTCTGGACTGCACTGACCTGATCGAATTCTCCCGTTGCGGATTGAAAGTGACCCAAGGAAGCTCCATAAGATCCATCCCCCAAATCACCCTCAGGTAAACCAAATATTGCACATTTTTCTTTTGTAACCCAGTCTCTCCAGAAAACTTCCGGACAACCATATTCCTTAAGACCACTTAAGGTGCTTTGCCCATTTAAAAATGCCACCAATTCGCCTATCGAACCATAAAAAGATTTGGATAAATCACGTTCCGTCAAAACAGGAAAACCATTACTCATTTCGAATTGCAACATAGCGCCTGTTATTTCTTTTGAATTCTGATGTCCAGAAGTTGCATTCTCTGAAAGCCTCGCATGAATAGGCACCTTGTCTTTTCCTATTGTTTTAATTTTTTTAAGCAGTTCCTGATACTGAAAATCAGGAGTTCTTTCATTGAAGGGAAGATAATTTATGCCTCCAGCGTTTTTAATTTCAATTTCTTTATCTGCCATATTTTTATTTATTAATTATTTTAATTATTTTATCTATCTCCCTGTGAAATTCTTCTAAGCTTTCGTCATTTTCAATTATATAATCAGCTTTTTTTCGTAAACATCTTGTTTGTCTTTCTGCTTCACTTTTATGATCTTTTTTGAATTTATCCAAAGTTTTAACTCCGTCGTCCGTATTCTCCAGACGCTTACAGATTCTTTCATATCTATTCTTTAAACTAGAATCTATATAAATTATTTTTACTTCAAAATATTTTTTGAGAATTTTCAAATCAGAAAACCTTCTTATCCCGTTTATTGCAATTATTCTTTTTTTAATTTTCTTCAAATCTTGACTAGCAACATAAGAAATAATATCTTCTCCAAAATATTCCCTCATCATCGTCGAAACTTTTTGCATATTCTCTCTGCTTTCCGGCAAATACATTCTTCCTAAAATATCACGTAGCACTTCTGAGGATCGGTAAGCATAACTCTCATATTTCTTTTCTATATACGCAGACATCTCATTTTTACCAGAAGCAATATCTCCAGAAATAGCTAATATTATTTTCTTCTTTTGCTTATCCATACTAGTTTCTTAATTTTACTATCTTTCCCTTCTTTGGTCAAAAATGATTTTTCTATAAATTAAAAACGCCAAATTACGGCGTTTTAACGATGATTTTTGATTCTTTGCTTTTTATTCATGTTTACTTGAAATTTTAGCCATCATTTTATCCACCTGCGCCTTGAGTTCTTCGGCTGTACCGTTATTGTTAAACTTAAATTCCGCCTTGCGTCCAATTTCGTGAATAGAAACTTCCGTGAGCTTGCCTTCTTCTTCTAGAAATTCTTCAAAAGTTGCCTCGCCTTCTCCATCATTTTGTTTTCTCAATTTTGTTCGCTCGTATCTAAGTTTCAAATCGGCATAAACATATACTAGATAAAAATTATTGCCGTATTTTTTCACAAAAGGTTCAACGTCACCATGCATTCTAATTCCATCGGCAATGATAACATCCGATCCGTTTTTTTCCATGTCCGTTATCAGAGAATCAATAATAATTGAGGGTCCATAACCCTCTTTAAGCACCAAGGCTAGTTTAGCTAAATTATCGCGCGTTACTCCAACGTGAATATCTTCCAACGTTCTTCGAAGAATTTTGGAAGTGCCATAGTGAATAGCGCCATACTTTTCAATTAAATAATCCGAAACAGTGCCTTTACCCGCACCTTTTTCGCCGATCAGACCTAAAACTATCTTAGTCATAAAAATATTTTAACCTTTTAAAACACCTACTAATTCTAGCAAAAAAATGCCGCTTCGTCAATAGAAAAAAAGCGTTTTCACGCTTTTTTCTTCTATAATCTATAAGCTACGAACTATAAGCTAATTCGAATCCCCACGCCCATCGTTGAGCAAATATTTATTCCTGAAATAAGTTTTCCTTTTAGGCCTGATGGTTTAGATTTCTCAAGACTACTCACAAAAGTCTTGATATTTTCGTTTAGTTTTGCATCTTCAAAAGAAATTTTTCCCACAATTTGATGGACATTTCCACCATCATCATTTTTGAAAGCAGCTTTACCTTTCTTGAGTGCGGCCACTGTTTCTTTGATTTTTGTAGTCACAGTTTCAGTTTTTGGGTTTGGCATAAGGCCCTTTGGTCCAAGAATTTTAGCCACAGGCGCCAATTTTGGCATCATTTCTGGAGTAGCAATCAAAATATCGAATTTGTCTTTGCCGGAAAAAGCTTTGCCGGATTTTATCTTTTCAATCAACTCTTCTCCACCCACAACATCTGCGCCCGCTTCCTTAGCATCCTTGGCATGAGTTGAGGTAATAACTGCGATTAGCTTGCTTTTACCTGTTCCGTGCGGAAGATCTACTATTCCTCGAATTTGTTGATCGCCTTTTTTTGGATCGATATTAGTTTTGATATGAACTTCTACTGATTCGTCAAATTTAGCAAGCTTATTTTCTTTCATTAAGTTGACCGCCTCTTCTAGTGAATAAATTTTATTCTTATCAATTTTTTCCGCTACTGCGCGATATTTTTTACTTCTTTCCATATAGTTCTGTGGTAATAATGAATCTTTTTTGAAACAATTAGATTCTCCCACTTAATTAATATTTATAACCCTACGAAAATACAAATTTTTACAAAAGTACAAAATCACGAAATTATAATTTTTTGTATTTTTGTATGTTTTTGTAATTTTGTAGGAACTTATTCAATTTTTATTCCCATTGATCTTGCTGTTCCGGCGATAATTTTCATTGCGCCTTCGATGTCATTTGCATTTAGATCAGGCATCTTTTTTTCGGCAATTTCTCGAAGCTTGTCTTTTGAAATTGTTCCAACCTTGTCTTTCAAAGGATTGCCTGCACCTTTTTCAATGCCGGCCGCTTTTCGCAAAAGATCAGAAGCTGGAGGAGTTTTCAAAACAAAACTAAAGGTTCGGTCTTCAAAAACAGTGATTTCAGCTGGGATAATGTCGCCCATCTTGTCCTTGGTCGCATCATTAAACTTCACACAAAACTCTTGGATATTTAGTCCGTGTTGCCCCAAAGCCGGTCCGACTGGAGGCGCTGGGTTAGCTTTGCCGGCTTGAATTTGTAGTTTGATAACTGTTTTAATTTTCTTTGCCATAATATTATAATAATCAAGAAACAAGCTACAAGATACAAACAATATTCAATATCCAGATTTCAATTTTCAAAAAGTTTGATGTTTGAATTTTGGAATTTAGAATTTGTTTGTTTCTTGTCCCTTGTGCCTTGTGTCTTATTTTTTAATTTATATCTTATTAATTTGCAAAAAGTCCAATTCTACCGGAGTTTCTCGTCCAAAAATAGAAACTAAAACTTTTATCCTTCCTTTTTCTTCATCTACTTCATCAACTTTTCCATCAAAATCTTTGAATGGTCCGTCGATAATTTTGACGCTGTCGCCCGAAACCACATCAATCTTATATTTTGGCTCCGCTACACCCATTCTTTTCTTGAGCGCTTCAATTTCTCGCGGATCAACTGGAGTAGGTGTTGTTCCTAGTCCGATAAACCCCGTAACATTGGGCGTATTTCGAACCACATACCATGAAGCGTCTGTGACGATCATATCTACCAAAACATAGCCGGGATAAATTTTTTCTTCCACCACTGTTCTTTTGCCAGTCTTGATCTTGATTTTCTTTTCAATTGGCACCATCACATCAAAAATCAAATCTTGCATATCCATCGATTCAATTCTTTGACGCAAATTTCTCGATACATTATCTTCATAACCGCTATAGGTATGAAGTACGTACCAAGCTCGGCCGTGGTGTTGACTTTGTTTTGCCATAATTGTAATAGCGATGCTAATCTTGCTAATAAATGCTAATCTGCTAATTGCTAATCGTTCATATCATTCGCAATTCGCATCATTCGCATATATTCGTAGATTCGCATCGTTTTATTTCAAAATAAATGTTTTTAATAAAAATCCGAAAAAATAATCCAACCCGCCCAAAAATATCGCAACGGAAAGACTAATACCAACTACAATTATTGTATAGTTGATTGTTTTTTTGCGTGTTGGCCAGTTGACTTTTGTCAGTTCTATCTTGGCTTCTTTTAAAAATTCTAGTATTTTGTTCATATTTTGAGCTTTTTTAAAAGCCCCTGTGGGCTTCTTTATTAATCTAATACTATCTTATTTTTCAATTTATGTCAAATATTGTCCTGTGAACCAATCGCTAGGATAGACAGTTGATAAAGAATCCGACTTCCAACGATGGCATTCCAATCACTTTTAATATCGTCTTTTTTAGATGGAGAGACTTCGCAAAGGTCAAAACCAATGATTCTTCTACCGCTTTTCACAATTTGGCGAAGGAGAAAACAGACTTGGTCAAATTCCAATCCTCCCGGCACTGGCGTTCCGGTATTAGGACAAAGAGCTGGATTTAACCCATCAATATCAAAACTCACATAAATATTTTTTGGCAAATCCGCAATTATTTCTTGGCACATCACAGACCATTTTTCTCCAGAAAATAGCTTGTCGGAAATTTCCCGATCGCTATAACACATAATTTTCCCTTTGGATTTTTCCAAAAATTCAATTTCTTCTTCGCAAAAATCACGCGCACCAACATTTACAATTTTTTCCACCCCCTTAAGTTCACTGGCATTTCGCATAATAGAAGCGTGCGAATTTAGAAATCCTTCATACCCTTTTCGCAAATCAAGATGAGCATCGATTGTTAAAATTCCAAAATTGCCTTTTTTCGAAAGTGCTCGCATCAGTCCCAACGGACAACTATGATCCCCGCCTAACAGTCCCACAATCTTATCTTGTGAAATATTTTCTTTTGCAACTTCTTCGATCCAATCAGCCAAAACTTCCGTTCCTTCATTTACTTTTTTCCAAAGATTTTTGTTTTTTATAGGATCACCTTTCTCCAGATGCTTTATGCAAGAAACTGCAATTTTTCGCAAATTATTGCAATATTTTTTCCATTTGTTAGAAATTGGAAACATGAAAATTCCCACCTTCCAAGCTTCTGGAAAAAATGAATCATAAAAATCAATTTGTGGAGATGCTTTGAGAATTGCCTCTGGACCAAGACTTGTCCCATCTCGAAAAGAGACTGTAATTTCACAGGGTACTGGTAGTATGACAACTTTCGCTTCTTTTTGGCTGAATGGAAGCGCAAAAATATTACCATTTGGCTTAGCAGTTTCGTTAGGATCAAATTGCATAGACTATATTAAATCACAACTTTATTTACATCGATATTTTTTCCAAAAAACTTTTTACCTAAAGTTTTGAATCTATTTGTTAGATCTGTTGAATAAAAATTAATTATTTTGTTTTTTCCCAATACTATTTCTATTTCCTTATGTCTTTCAAGATAATTCTTTAATTTTTTTGATACAATTTTTGCTTCCGAAATAATCTTAATTTTCTTTCCTGCTATTTTTCTAATTTTATTTTCCAATATCCCATAATGAGTGCATCCAAGGATTAGCGTGTCTATATTTTTGTTTTTAAAATAAGAAAGGTACTCTTTTAGAATTAGCTCTGTTGCTTTCGAACTATATTCCCCAGCTTCTATAATAGGAACTAGTAGTGGACAAGCCTTTTGAAAAATTTTTATCCCCGGCTGAATCTTTAATAATTCTCTTTCAAACGCCCCAGACAAAACAGTTCCTTCGGTAGCAATTATACCCACCCTTCCATTTTTTGTTTTTTCTATCGCCTCTTCAGAGGCAGGAATAAGCACTCCTATTACTTTCTTATTTGGATATTTTTTTGGCAAATATTCACGCTGAATTCTGCGTAAAGCATCACAGGAAACTGTATTACAAGCTAAGATAATAATTTCACAATTATTTTTAAAAAGAAAATCTACTGCTTGTTTCGTAAAATCATAAATGATTTCTCCTGAACGTGTGCCATATGGAGCGCGAGCAGTATCACCCAAATAAATATAATTATACTCAGGAAGTTCCCTTGCGATACTACGCAAGATATGGAGACCACCAAAACCAGAATCGAATACGCCTATAAACTTATTTCTGGTTTTTTTAGTCATAAAAATGATGCAAAATTTGGTGGGCGATTCAAGATTCGAACTTGAGACCTCGTCATTATCAGTGACGCGCTCTAACCAACTGAGCTAATCGCCCGAAATATTTTTTTTAAAAAAAATGTGGACCCTATCGGGCTCGAACCGATCACCCCCTGCTTGCAAAGCAGGTGCTCTACCAAATGAGCTAAGGGCCCAAAAACTAAAATTTATTATATCAAAAGAAGAAAAAAATGGCAAGTCAAACTATTTTATCATCCTAACCACCTCCCTAAATTTATCCCCTCGATCAAATTCATTAGTGAAAAGTCCAAAGCTGGCCGAGCCAGGAGAGAGAAGAATTATATCTCCTTTCTCTGCTAATGCCATTGCTAATTCCACTGCCTTTTCCATCGACTCCGCTACTTTTAAATTTTCCAAATCTAAACAATTATCTGTTTTTTTCATTTCTGTAATTATTTCATCTGTCGATTGTCCTTTTAGAAAAACTACACCCTTCACTTTTTTGCAAATAGTTTTCGCAAATTCTGCCATATTCAAATTCTTGTTCGATCCGCCACAAATCAAAATAATTGGCTCCAAAAAAGAATTCAAAGCAGAAATTCCTGCTTCTGGCGTAGTTGCCGCCGTATCATTTATATATTTAACCCCTCCTATTTCTCTCACAAATTCCAACCTATGCGCTACACCAGAAAATTCTATGATAGCTTTTTTGATTATCTCTATTTTTATTCCCATTGAAACAGCTACCGCTATGGCCGCCATAATATTCGCCCTGTTATGCTTTCCAATTAATTTTATTTCTTCCAAATCAATAATCTTTTTTTCATCAATTCCATTGTTGAAAAAAATACTTTCATTTTCAATATATACTCCATCCCCCTCTAAAATTTTATCTTTTGAAAATTTGATCAGGTGACTTTTTATCTCCACTTCAAAATTTTTCATATCCTCATTATCACCATTTATCACACAGGTATCTTCTTTATTTTGAAACAAAAATATATTCTTCTTGTCTGCGATATAATCCTCCATTGATTTATAATAATTCAAATGATCTGGATAAATATTGGTAAAAACTGAAATTTTTGGGCTAATTTTAGCTCTTCTAAGAGCTGACAGGCGCCAGCTAGAAAGCTCAAAAATAACAATAGTGTCATCCTTTAATTCTTTTAATTTATCCAGAACTGAAGTTTGACCAATTCCAACTTTAATCGGATTTTTTCCAGCTACTCTCAGAATTTCATAAATCAAACTAGCTGTGGTAGTTTTCCCTTTCGTACCAGTCACTCCCACAATTTGATTTTTGCAAAGCTTAAAGAATAAACTAGAATCAACCTCCACTGGAATTTTATTTTCGAGAGCTAATTTAATTTGTTTATTATCCCAAGGCACTGGCGGAGTTTTAATTATCATATCAGCGCTAACAAAATCTTCCGGTCGATGTTGTTGAAAAACATAAGAAATATTTTTCAAATCTTTTAATTTCTCAAGCGAAGAGGCTAATTCTTCTTTAGATTTTAAATCTGTTACTGTAATTTTCGCTCCTGCCTCAGATAAAAAACGAACGGTTCCCACACCGCCCCCATGAAGCCCTAGCCCCATAACTGTAATTTTTTTATTTTTTAAATCAGTAATTTGCATAAAAACTATCTTTTTATAACGCGCCCATTCCTCATTCCCGCATATTTCCCTTCTTGAATAACCATTCTACCATTTACAAAAGAATAATCAACTCCTCGTGAATATTGATAGGGTCGGTCTTTCTCAGAAGGGCTAGAAATCTTGTCTCGGTCTAGCACTAAAACATCGGCAAAAAATCCTTTTGCCAATTTCCCTCTCTTGGCAACTCCGAATTTTTCCGCAGGATATGATGTCATTTTTCGAATTGCTTCCTCCATGGTGATTATTTTTTCTTGCAAAACATATTTTTCCAAAACTTTGATGAAAGTTCCAAAAGATCTCGGGTGAACTAGCTCTCCAGTTTTCGCGTGATTCAAGCTATAGCCTGCCCCATTGGACGCAATCATTGAAAGTGGGTGAATGATTGCTTGTCTAATATTATCTTCGCTTAAAACTTCCATTGAAGTTATCACTCGCCCTTCTGAAGCAATCAAAATATCGACAATCGCTTCTTCTACTGTTTTGTTTTGCGAAATTGCAATATCTGTTATTTTTCGACGCGTCAAAGTTTTGTCTAGAGAGCTGGTGGCAATTTCAATTTTCTTATATTCAAAACCGGATTTTTTCATCTCAGCTATAACTTTTGTTCGAATGATTGGGTCTTTCAATCGATGAATCATTATCTTCCTCCCGCCTTCTGCTACCCAAGAGGGAAGCATGGCATAGAGCACTGAACCAGTATTGGTGTAGGGATAAACATCGAAAGAAATATCTATCCCCGCCTCTTTGGCGCGGGATATATGCGCCAGTGCTTCTTCCATTTTTCCCCAATTTTTTTTGCCCATCACTTTGAGATGAGCAATATGTAATTTCATTTTGACTTCTTGCCCAATTTTTATCGCCTCTTCAATTGATTCAACAACCCCCTGGGCTTCATCGCGAATATGTGTCACATAAACTCCGCCGTATTTTTTGACAATATTAGCCAAATCTTTGAGTTCTTCCCCAGAAGCCAAACGAGCATGAGTATAAATAAGACCAGTTGAAAGTCCAAGCGCTCCCGCCTTCATTGAATCTTGAAACATTTTTTCAATAAATTTCAATTCTTTGGAATTTGGCGAACGCAATTCATCCTTCAAAATTCCCCGACGCAAATTTTCATGCCCTACCAGTGTTGCAAAATTAACTGAGAGTTTTTTCAGCTCTAATACTTTTAGAAATTCCTTGAGTGTGAGCCAATTAAAACTAATATTTTTGAGATCTATCCATTTTTGAATTGACTCCATTGCAAGAGGCGTAGCCAATGGTGCCAAAGATGATCCACAAGCTCCACCAACAATTGTGGTGATGCCTTGATAGGCCAAACTTTCCAAATTAGGATTCAAAAATATCTGCCAATGGGTGTCAGAATGATTGTTAATATCCACAAACCCCGGACAAACAATTTTTCCGCTCGCATTGATTTCAATTTCTCCTTTTTCATTGTGCAACTCCCCAATTTTTACAATTTTATCCTCTTTAATCGCCACATCCGCCAAGAAAGGCACACTCCCCGTGCCATCAATCACATGACCATTTTTAATTAGAATATCGTACATAAGTTTTATTTATTTACAAATAAACTCTGCCATCTCAACCAGTCGATTGGAATATCCCCATTCGTTATCATACCAACCCACCACTTTCACAAGGTTTCCATTAGCCATCGTGAGAGGCAAATCCACAATAGCGCTACTTGCATTACCTTTAAAATCCATTGAAACTAATTCTCCTTCACTCACTGCCAAAATATTTTTTAGTCCATTTTTCACAGCTTCCCTGAAAGCATTATTTATTTCTTCCACAGATGTTTCTGTTTTGACATTACAAATAAAATCAACAATGGAAACAGTTGGTGTTGGCACGCGTAGCGATATGCCATCCAATTTTCCTGCTAGATGCGTCATGACCTTCCCTACAGTTTTCGCTGCGCCCGTAGTAGTCGGGATAATGTTAAGTGCGGCTGCTCGCGCTCGACGCAAATCATCATGAGGCAAATCTTGCAAGCGCTGATCATTAGTATATGAATGAGTGGTTGTCATAAAACCTTTTTCCACGCCAAAATTTTCATCCAAGACTTTTATCATCGGTGCCAAACAATTTGTAGTGCAAGAACCATTGGAAATAATGGTTTCATTTTTGTATTCATTTTCATTTACTCCCAAAAGATAAACTGGGGTGTCATCTTTGGCCGGCGCTGAAAGGATAACTTTTTTTGCGCCCGCGTCAATGTGTTTTTGGGCTTTTTCTTTGTTGTTAAAAACTCCGCTACATTCCAAAACCACATCCACTCCCAAATCTCCCCACGGCAAATTCGCTGGATCCTTTTCCATGAAATATTTTATCCTCGTTCCGGAGACTATTAATTCTGAATTTTCTTCATCCACCACCACTTCTTTGCCATAAGTGCCATAACTTGAATCATATTTCAAAAGATGCGCCGCAGTTTTGATATCCGTCAGATCATTTATCGCCACAATCTCCACATCATCTTTTTTGAAAGCGATTTTGAAACTTGGTCGACCAATTCGACCGAAACCGTTGATAGCTATCTTAATCATAATTTTTGAATTTTTGAATTTTGTAATTTTTAAATAATTTCTAATGTTTTAATGTTTAAAAATTAAGAAATTAAGATTTATTTACAAAATTAAGAATTATAAAATTTAAAAATTTTCTGCTTTAATTATACCTCTATATTAGTTATTCTCCAATTTTCTCCCGCAATTTTTTTGATGTTGAATTTCACACCTTTAAATTCAGTGTTTTTTGCGATGCTTTCGAGTCCAAATTGCAAATTTTCCAAGGAGATATCTTCGGTATGCTCAGGAAATCCGTCGTGCGACAATGCGATTGTTCCAATCTCCACATTCACACTGCGAATATTCCCAAGTTTTTTTTCTTGAGTTATTATTTTTAGCTCGTCAATTATTTCTTTGGCAAGTAAAAAGTCATGCATGCGAATTTTGTCTTTGAGCGATAGCGAAAAGCTACAAAATTGAGCACCCCGCAGAAATTCGCTCTTGAAATATAAATTATTTAAAAACTAAGCCGTAGGCGTCTACGCACACAAATCCATACGTTACACTAATTTTTATTGGAATTTTGTGCGGGGTAATCACACTAAAAACTATTTATTCTTTCCACAACCCATGCACATTACAATAGGCTCTTGCTTCAATATGCTCGGCTTCCAAACAAAATTCCGCTGATGGTTCTTGTCCTGGTTCCAAATGCTTCCTATAGACTCGATGTTCTGTGATTACTTCAATCCATTCGATATAATGCTCGGATGTCATTGGATGTGGAATTTTTCCCACACTCACAATCACTCCAATGGCTGTTCTTTCGATTACCGGCACGTGTTTTTCCATGCCTTCATCTTGAGTTTTTTCTTGCTTGAGCTCCATCGGTTGTCCACAACAAACCAACTCACCTACTCCAGTGTGAACCATTTCCACAATGTTCCCGCAAACATTGCATTTATAAATTTGATTTAACTCGGTTGCCATTTTTGTCTGCGAAGTATGAGCAAGGAACGTTTAGGAGCATCCCTGCACTAATTCGCTATAAATAATTATGTTAATTATAAACTAAGCCGAAGGCGACCACGCGCACAAAACCAAATACTAAATTAAATTTTAATTGGAATTAGTGCGGGACACCACAATCTCAATGCACTGCACAACTTATACAAGGATCATAGGCTCGAATAAAAGCCCGCAATTTTCGTTCGCGTGCCTTGCCTTTTAATTTTATGATTCCTGGAATATACCCAGCAATATCTTCTTCTAAATTAGACAAAACTTGCGCCGTCGGTGTAATTATGTTCACATTTCTAATATACCCCTTAGCATCAATTTCTGTGTGATAATAGAGAGTGCCTCTTGGAGCTTCCACGGCCGCTGCCCCCGAGCCCTCTCTAATTTCATACGGCCTCGTGAGAACTTTTTCCAAATCTGAATTTAAAATTTGTTTGATAAGATGCGAGGATTCTTCGATGGCATGAATTACTTCCACCATTTGACATAGGATATTGTTGAAAGGATTATAATTAGGAAATTTCAATTCTAAACTACCAAGATATTTATGCGCCTCTGGTCGCAATTTTTTTCGGTTCAAGTTGATTCTAGCAATTGCTCCTACCATATAACTTTTTCCGTCATGTTCCACTCTTTTTATAATCTCTCTTTGTTTTTGCAATTCGTGAAAATTATTCTCAAAACTACCCACGGGAATGTTGAGTCCCTGATTGGAAATAATATCTCCGTCATAAACTGCATACTTAGCCGGCGCTGACAAGCAAACGTATTCTGTTTCTCGAGAAAATTCCGGCAGTTTTATTTTTCTGAAAAAATTTCCTAGCATAGACGCATCTTGCAAAATTTCACTAGAAGAAAAAACTAATTTTCTGAATTCTTCGCTATCCGGTATTCTTTTGAATCCGCCGACTTCATTGGTAAGTGGATGAATTACTCGTCCGCCAATCACTCTCACAATCTCCATTCCATATTCGCGAATTCGCATGGCTATTTTTGTCTCCTTGGGATATTTTTCCACTAATTTTAAATCATTATCCATATCCAAAAAATCCGCTAGCGACAAAAAGAAAAGGTGCAGTGCATGCGAATGGATAATTTGTCCCAGCTCCATAATTTCACGAAGTTTTTTTGTTTCTTCACTCACGATTATTCCAAAAGCATTTTCAATAGATTTTATAGCCGTTATATTATGTACTACCGGACAAATTCCACAAATTCTTTGTGCCACTACGGGCATATCGCTAAAGTGTCGACCAATCAAAACACCTTCGATAAGACGAATTCCTTCTTGAATTTCTAATTTAGAAGACTTAACATCCCCCTGAAGAACACTCGCCATAAATCCGGCGTGTCCTTCCATTTTTGCAATGTGATTAATTTTAATTTGCATACATTTATAAGTATTATTATATCATCTTAACGCTCTTCTCTTCGATATCATCTCTGAGTCCATAAATTTCTGTTGCATTTTCAAATTCTTCTTCTGTCATCATGGTTTTTAGTGTAGCGCGCATCGCTGAAACATTCCCATTCGGACGAAGCCCCCGACAGCCTTGGCACATCATGCGCGAGCTTGGACAAACTGCATTGCAACCACCCAAAATCATTGGACCAAAGCATGGTTTTTTGTCGAGAAGAAGACAACGATTGCCCGCTTTTTTGCATTCCACACAAACTGGCTGATCGGGAATAACTGGAATATTATTTTTCAATAATTCCGGCATATATTTCAAAAATTCCTGTGCGGATATTGGACAGCCAGGAAAAACAAAATCGACTTTCACAAAATTATCGATTTCTTTTATTTCTGGATTGGAAACTCCCTGAATATATTTATATACGTGCTTTATAGTATTAGCCTTTTCATGATAATTTTTGATTTCTGGCACACCACCCATGGCCGCGCAATTGCCGAGCGCCACCAAAAGCTTGCTTCTTTTCCTAGCATTTTTCAAAGTTTTTATATTATCTTTTGTCACAGGATTGCCTTCCACTAAAATCAAATCTAGTTTTCCACCCCTATCCTCTTCATCTTCAATCAAACGAAAATCAATCATCTCTATGGAATTAGCAAAGTCCAAAAATTTCTGCCCCAAATCCAAAAGAGCAAACTGACAACCCTCGCAAGAAGTCAAACTGACAATCGCTACTTTAGGTTTTTTAAGTTTTTTGATTTTTTCTTTTTTGTCCTTAGCGACATTACGAACTTTTATTTTGATTTTTTTTTCTGACATGATTTATTATTAATCCTTAAACATTACGGCAAATCCAAGCTTACTTGATCTCCAGTAGTGAGTGTACCTTGGCTAGTGCCAGTGGCAAATTCAGTAGAAGATGATTGACTAAGCGAAGTAATTTCTGAGGTAATGGAAACACTGTCTCCTGTGGCAACATTTGAATCTACGGCGCTATATTGCGTCCAGCCAGTTTGGTCAGTCGTGTGCTGGGCAGTGTTAGCTGTTAAGCTACTCCAGGTGGTTTGTATCCAACCATAAGTAGCTGCTTTAGCGATATAATTACGATAAACAAAAACACCCACAGCAACAACTAAAAATATGCTTGATAAAACAATAATTTTTTTCTTATTAATTTTCATATTTTTTTATCCCCCACCACTTTCAAGGAAAGCTCTATTATAATCATAAGTTTGATGCGAAGCATCGGCCACGCCTCTCGTGTTATGTTATAAAAATATTTTCTAAAAAGTGGTGGGGGATGAATTTATTTTTTACCTCTAAATTATACCATATTATTTTCCATTGACAAAGCAACTTTATCCATACACAATAACTTTATAGACTTTATTTACCCTGTTAAGTATTTTTCGGTTACGAAAAATAATTTTATGGAGTAAAATTTACTTAACAGGGTAAACCTTCTAACTTTTAACTAAATTATTATGCCACTAAAAATTGGAATTGTCGGACTGCCGAACGTTGGTAAATCTACTCTTTTTAAGGCTCTGACCAAAAATCCGGTGGATATTCAAAATTATCCCTTTTGCACTATCGAACCTAATGTTGGGATTGTGAAAGTGCCTGATATTCGTTTGGAAAAACTCGCCGAGATGTCTCATAGTGCTAAAATTATCCCAACCGTTATCGAATTTGTTGATATTGCGGGACTTGTGAAAGGTGCATCCACTGGCGAAGGATTGGGCAATAAATTCTTGGCCAACATTCGCGAAGTGGATGCGATTGTGCAGGTGGTGCGAGATTTTCAAAATTCTGACATTATTCATGTACACAATAAAATTAATCCTGCAGAGGATATTGAGATAATAAACACTGAGCTAATCATTGCCGATTTAGAAACAATCAAAAAAGTTCAAATTAGAGTTGAGAAAGACGCTCGTGGAAACAAAAAAGGCGCACCGGAGCAACTGGTGATTTTGCAAAAAATTAGACAGAATTTGGAGGAGGGTCGTTTAGCCAATGAAGCCACATTGGATTTATCCGATGAAAACACTGAACTTATCATTCGCGAACTTTCTCTTTTGACTATGAAGCCATTTCTTTATGTTTACAACGTTTCTGACACTAATCAAAAAATGCCCGAAGCACTTGAAAAAAGAAATCATGTCAAATTAGACATAAAAATCGAAGAAGAACTTTTGGAAATGACAACCGAAGAAGCCCAGGAGCTAGAAATAAAATCTAATTTAGACCAACTAATTCTCAAGGCTTATGAAATTTTGGGTCTCATCACCTTTCTCACCACAGGTGAAGATGAAACTCGCGCTTGGACAATCCGAAAAAATTCCACCGCCCCCATTGCTGGCACAGCTATTCACAATGATTTCAAGGATAAATTTATCCGCGCCGAAGTAATTGCTTGGGATGAGCTTTTAGCTGTTGGATCATGGGGTAAAGCCCGTGAAATCGGCAAACTTCGAACAGAAGGCAAGGAATATATAGTGCAAGACGGTGATGTGATTGAATTTAAGATATAATGCTGTTTTTTATTTTTCTCTCAATTACATTTCCTTTACAATGTTTCAATATCCCTAAATAGGATTGCAAACTTTGCTCGAATGATTTTTCAGAAATTTTTTTATTTTTCAGATCTTCATATTTTTTGGAAATTTTCTTAAATATCCGTTTTTTGGTTTTTGTTCGCAACGCAATATAATGAGGCAGAACAACATAACCTAAAAAATCTATACCACGTGAAAATTTTCTGATTTCAACCTTGTCAGGATGAAGGAATAATTTCAATCTTATCTTAAGAAAATTACTAATTTCAAAAACCAGTTTTTTCAAATAAAGTTTATCGTCTGATAAAATCACAAAATCATCAGAATATCGCAAATAATATTTCACTTTTAACTTGTGTTTTATAAATTGATCCAGCTCGTTTAAATAAATATTAGCAAAAAGTTGGCTGGTCACATTTCCTAGGGGTAGTCCTTTGTTCTTTTCTATTTCAAAACTCCTAATTATTTTATCAATCAGCCAAAGTGCGTTTTCATCTTGAATTTTTGTTTTAATAGCTTCCAATAAAATATTTTGGTCAATTGAATCGAAAAACTTTCTGATGTCGCATTTAAGCGCATAAATAATTTTATGATTATTCTGGCTCAATTTTCGACAAAACTTTTCCAATCTCTTGACGGCTCTGTGTGTTCCTTTTTCTGTTCGACAAGAGTAAGAATCAAAAATAAAATTACTATCAAAAATCGTATATAGAATTCTGAATACGGCATGATGCAAAACTCGATCTACAACAATCGCCTTGTTAATTTTTCGCATTTTTGGATCACAAATATTAAATGTGCTATAATTAGAATGTCGATAAGTTTTATTCCTTAGCTGGTTATGCAATTCAAATAAATTGTCTTCCAAATTGAATTCAAATTTTATAACATCGGGCTCCTGACTTCGTCGTTTTTTGAA
>DMWY01000017.1 GCA_003483065.1 Candidatus Moraniibacteriota bacterium
CAAAAAACGACGAAGTCAGGAAAGTAAGGGGAGAAATTTATTTTATAATCTTATCCACTATTCCATATTTCTTGGCTTCTTCCGCGCTCATGAAATAGTCACGCTCGGCGTCACGCTCAACTTTTTCCAATTTTTGCCCGGTGTGACGCGCCATAATTTCATTGAGTCTTTTTTTGATACTCAGAATATGTTTGGCATGAATGTCGATGTCTGTGGCTTGTCCTTGCGCGCCACCCATCACTTGATGAATCATCACTTCACCATTTGGCAAAATCATTCGCTTACCTTTTTCTCCTGCCAATAAAAGTAAGGCTGCCGCTGAAGCTGCCATCCCCACACAAATTGTGGAAATATTTGGCTTCACATGTTGCATGGTGTCATAAATTGCCAAAGCGGAAGTCACCTGTCCCCCAGGAGAATTGATATAGAGCTTAATATCTTCCTTGGAATTTTGTGAAGTCAAAAACAAAAGTTGAGCAATGATTGAATTGGCCGACACATCATCAATCGGCCCGCCAAGAAAAATAATTCGATCTTTGAGAAGTCTCGAATAAATATCATATGCTCGCTCACCATAACTAGTTTTTTCGATGACGGTTGGAATTAGGTATTGATTGTTCATAATTGTTATACTACAAATCTACAAATCATTTACAAATTTACAAATATCCTGTTATGAATTTTTATTTGTATATTTGTAGTAGATTTGTGTATTTGTAGATAAATATATTCTTAAAATACCTATAGACTCTCTAAGAATTCAAATACTTTATCATTTTCCAAAACTCCCTTGCTATAAGTATATAATCCTTCCATGTCAATATTCTTCTCCATATCTTTGACATTTTTGTAATATTGCAAAGTCTTGTTCATTTCAGCTTCAACCTCCTCTGAAGTCGCTTCCAAACTTTCCATTTTCGCGACTTCCTTAAGCGCCATCGCGCTAATCACCCTTTTTTCGGCTTGTGGCTCCCAATCATGAATTAATTCTTCTTTGTCTTTTTTGATTTGTGCCAAGTACTGATCAATGTCCATTCCCATCGGTGTAAGTTGGTATTCAAATTCTTGAAGCATTCGATGAGATTCCTCGTGAACCAAAATTTCTGGCAACTCCACCTTGGAATTTTTTATTATCTCTTCAATATATTTTACTCTCTTTTCATCTTTCATTTTATGCAGAGCTTCGTGCTCCATTCCTTCTCGCATATTTTTTTTGAGCGCTTCCAGATTTTCAAATTTTCCCAATGACACTGCAAACTCATCATTGATTTCCGGAGTTTGTCGGTCTTGCACCAAATTTACTTTTACTTTGAAACTCGCTGGTTTTCCGGCTAAATCTTTCTTGTGATAATCTGCAGGAAAATTTAATTCAAATTCTTTTTCTTCTCCTTCTTTCATTCCAATCACTTGCTCTTCAAAGCCAGGAATGAAAACTCCTCGACCAATAATAAATGAGTGCTTTTTGCTAGTGCCATTTTCAATTGGCACACCGCCTACTTTCACTTCGAAATCAATTTCTACATTGTCATTTTTTTGTGCCGAGCGCTGAACAGTCACCAACTTCACTCGACTGTTGGCCAATTTTTCCAATTCTAATTCCAAATCTTTTTCATCTATTTGGGGTTTTTTGTCTGCATATTCTTTGTTTATTTCTTTTATCCCCTTCACATATTTTTCTTCCACTTTAATCTCAGGCATTACCGCCACCACAGCCTTATATTTCAAATCTTTGCCTTCGGAAATTTCCAAAACTTCCACCTTAGGACTGCCAATAGCTTCAATTTTTTCTTTGACGATAAAATCAGCATAACTTTTTTGCACAGCTTTTTCAGCTGCGCCATTTAGGATCACTCCCTTGCCAACTTTTTCCTCAACCATTTTTCTCGGCGCTTTGCCAGGACGAAATCCTGCAATGTTAAATTCTTCCGACGCTTCTTTTGACACTACATCTAAATATTTTTCCCATTCTGCCGAAGGGATAGAAACTTCAAATTCAATTTGTGATTTCGGTAAATGTTTCATATGCTTTATGCTTTTAATTAAGTTTATTTCTCTACGAATTACGAATTTATACGAATGTACGAATATACAAATACCTCAAAAAATAATTTTAAATTTTCGCAGGAATTCCTGTTTGAGAATTTTTATTTTTTCCAAAATTTTTCTGCGTCGCCGTTGGTTGTCAGAAAAATTTTGGTTAAAAAATAAGAATTCGAGTTAATTCCAAGAAAATTAAAATTATTCTTTCGAAAAAACTATTCACTTTTTCCAAACTTTTCCCCATACAATTCCACACTTTTTTTCACTGCAGAAATTGCTGCTTCTTTTCCTTCCACGCCAGTTATCTCCACTACTTTATTTTCAATAGATTTATAAGTTTCCAGAAAATGTTTGAACTCTTTTATTGTATGCTTATTAATATCTTCCAGATCATTTGTTTCTTCCCACCTCGGATCTGAAACTGGTACAGCAATAACTTTGTCATCACCTTCCCCGCTGTCAATCATATGCATCACTGCTACAGGGCGAACCTCCACCAAAATTCCAGTCGAAAGAGGATATGTAGAAAGCACAATCACATCCAGTGCATCACCATCCTCCCAAAGAGTTTGTGGAGCAAAGCCATAATCAAAAGGATAGTCCTGTGATGATTTCATTGCCCGATCTAATTTGATGAGACCGGTTTTTTTGTCAATTTCATATTTATTTTTTGAGCCTTTTGGAATTTCAATGATTACATTGAATTTTTCCGGAGATTTTTCTCCTAGCTCAACATCATGCCAAAGATTCATAATATTTTTTAAAATTAAAAATTAATTTTTATTCCTCTGTTTCTTTTATTTCTTCTTTTTCTTCTTCTTTTACTTCGACGGCTTCATTTTCAATCTCAACTTCTTCTGTTTCAGCTTGCGTTTCTTCCGCATCTATTTTCGCTGTGACGCCCTTGATATCAATTTTCCAACCAGTAAGTTTAGCTGCCAAGCGAACATTTTGTCCGCGTTTGCCAATTGCTAGCGACAATTGATCTTCTAAAACGGAAACAACCGCTTCCTTTTTTTCTTCATCAATGTCAACTTTCAAAACCTTAGCTGGAGAAAGAGAGGCTGAGATAAATTTCGCCACGTCTTCGTTCCAAAGCACAATGTCAATTTTTTCTCCACCCAATTCATCAATCACCGCTTGCACTCTGGTGCCTTTTTGTCCAACGCAAGAACCAATCGGATCAATGCCATCTTCAGTTGAAGCTACCGCAATTTTTGTTCGCTCTCCCGCTTCTCTGGCAATGGATTTTATCTCCACTGTTCCAGCAAAAATTTCTGGCACTTCCAATTCAAACATTTTTTTCACCATATCTGGATTAGTACGACTCAAAGTTATCCCAGGACCTTTTGTTCCGACATCCACTTTTTGCAAATATACTTTCACTCTTTGTCCCAGGCGATAATTTTCTCTTTCAATTTGTTCATTAGGAAAAAGCACTCCAATTGATTTTCCAAGATCAACAAATACATTTCTTCCTTCTACTCTTTGCACCACACCACTGATAATTTCCCCTTCCTTGTTTTTGTATTCTTCAAACATTGAATCTCTTTCCGCCTCACGAATTCTTTGAATAATTACTTGTTTGGCTGTTTGTGCCGCCACTCGTCCATAATCACTTTTTTGTTCCAACTCTGTTTCGATGATGTCTCCGATCACTGCATCCTTTTTGATTTTTTTCGCTTCCTCCAAAGTCAAATCTCTTTCCATATTATATCTTGGCAATCTTTCCGCTTCGTCCGCCGATGAGGCGGATTCGTTCATATCCCTTGCAATTTCCGCTTTTCCCTTTTTCTCTTTCTTTTTGTCATCTTCGACTTCCTCCTCTTCAATTGGAAATTCGCGCGTTGTTTCGTCCACTACTTCCTTGACGAGAAAGAATTTTGCTCCACCTGTGAGCTCGTCAAATTCAGAGCGGATATTTTGTCCCCGTTTGCCATAATCTTTTTTGTAAGCCGCTGCTAGCGCTGCTTCAATTGTTTCCACTACTTTTTCTTTGGAAATTCCCTTTTCCTCACACAGAGCTGAAATAGCCGACCCAAAATCGCCAGTGCGTCCCTGCGCTCCATTTTCTTCGTCTTTTTTCACCTTTTTCTTTGCCATAAATTTTTTTTAAAAAATTAATTTTACTTTATACAAGCCTAATTAGTCATATTTTCCTTCTATTTAACAAACAAAGTTCGCTCACGCGAACTCCAGCTCTTCATCAACTTTCCTGACACCATACTAGCATCTTTGGAAATCATTGTCAACTTCTTACGATTTGCTTTATATAAGCCATTATGGCGATGATTCATTTTTCCCCAAAAAATCAATTTTAGCCAATTTTTGCTTTATATGAAGCATACTTTCCAACAATAACCCCTATCTAATTAACTAAAAAACCAACTAACCAATAAACTATATTTGACTTTTTTCCAGTTTTGTGCTAGTATTATATGTTATCACAACAGTGTGATGACCGGCTAAAAATTTACTTTCGGAGCCGTCACTACGAGGTTCCTTTACAAATTAATATCACAAAAAACAACCAATTTTAATTTCCGTCTTTAAGGCGGGGAAGGCAGGACAAGATGGCACCTATATCAACATCAGAAGGATTACAATGGGTTATGACCATAATTAACACTCTGCACAGCATTCTCGACAGTGCAGGGAAAATCAATGAAAAACTTCCGGAGGAATGGCGCCAAAGACTTCCTGGTTTTTTAGGGTTAAGCTTGGCCGATGAACAGCTTTTTAATAGCGTTCTTGGTCAACTCGACTCGAAAGATCAGGTTATAATTATGGCCTTTCTCGCTAAATGCAAAGACTACGAGCGCAACAGGTTTATCAATATCGTAGCTGGTATGGAAGTGGTAGAAGAAGGAAAAATTAATGAGAAAAAAGAAAGTTTTGACGATAGTGGAAAAAAAGTCATCGAAACAAAACAAGGAAGCAAAGGGAAAAAAGACACACGAAAAGATTTTCTGGAAAGCTTTGCCAAGGTTATCTCCGAAGAATTCAAAGGAGATTTTGACAAAGCTCACGAATTTTGTGTGGCTGGCAGAATGATGATTACAGACCCAATTCACCAAAAAGCTTTACGAGGTTTTTCGGAAAGTGTTGGATGGTTCAAAAAAATCATCCTGAATCCTCTAAAGGCAGTTTCGGTCGAGGATTTAAAGAATAACTTTCTGACAAACTTTGTCGCGAAAACAGCCAAGAAAGTGGCTGACGGAGAAAAAAACAATCGGCAAGATCTAACAACAACTGTAGCCGGCTGGCGCAAACGTGCCGAAGCTTGGCGAAAAAAATAAAGGAGACCTTTCATGAACATTTTAATTCCCGCAATAATCATTTCCCTCGCAATACTCGGCCTGTTTTTCTTCATAACCTATCGCAAAGTCTTCATCGATTTAATCTCGACTGCATTCACCCTGATTTTTGGGGCAATTGAAAAAACGTGGAGATTTATAACTGGTAAAGCGCCTGCGGTAGGCGCAACAATCGGAACAGCAGGCACCTCAGTTGGCAGAGCGACGCTCACAGTAGCATCAACCGCTTGGAGGATTATTATAATTTTTCTGATTGTGGCTATTGTGTTAGGATTGATTACTATTATATCAATAGCGTCCTTATATGCGCTGGTCGCCAAGTTGATTCTATGGTTTGGTATCCTTACTGGTAATGCTTCACCGGCATCAATACTGATTTACTTGCTGGTAATGTGGGGAGTATTTGAAATGCTCCCAAACTATTGGATATTCAAACCGTTGAAATGGCTCAGTAAAAAAAATGGTTTTGTTCCATTGGCTGTGATCGCTGTTGTTATATATATTGCAATCACTGGGAGCTCAACGCTTTTATGGCAGAAATTCGGCAATGTTTCGCCGAAGTTGCAGGGAAGCATTACCAGATCGGTCAACAATCACGTCCAGGGGATTACAAACTCCCTGGACAAAAAATCCATTCACTCAGAAGCCGAACAAGGCATTTGGGGTTTGGTCCTTGAAGGTGGAGCAACATACAATCAAGCCGGGCAAGTCGTTGAAACTGACGGCCTCAAAGCCAATACACGTGTAAAGGCTTGTGAGTTGAAAGGCAAACCGGCCACCGAAGGAGCTGAGGGACTTATCTGCGTGATGTTGCCCAATAAGTATGGCGACTTTGTAGATGGGAACCGCAGATGGGTTCCATCCCGGAAAATTTCCTGGGAAAACCAGCCTGAGAAAGAAAGAAAAATTGACACAAGCAACGCGTCGGGTGAAGAAAAAAAAGTGGTTTTGGAAATTTCGATCAGCGAATCGGAATTTCCGCAAAGTATGGAGGTTCCAATAAGTGGATCTCAGGCACCACAGAGTATCAAAATTCTCCCGCCCGGAGAATATGAAGTAAATTTCAATCCAGTTGCGGCGGCGGCTGGAGCGACATACCGTGTTATCCTTCCGAATAATGGAAGGGAGACGAGAGAAATTAAAAACAATTTAATCTCCGTTAAAGGAGGAGAGGAGGTATTTGCGATTTGGACGGCAATACCGTCCGTCGCAAAAATTCGTCCCAAGTAAGGGACGATTAAGGGCAGAGAGTCACGCATGACTCCCTGCCCTTAAATTTTGCAAAAAAACGAAAATTAGAATAATCTACTCGTCGCGCGAAGCGCCATGTCAACGGCGCGGATGATCACAAAACCAGAAAGCGCCACAATTATCCCAATGATCGAATAGGTCATATTTTTTTTGGCCGTTTCAATCATTTTGTCGTTGCCTGACGCCATCAAATATTGACCACCGGAAATGATAAACGCGATGAAAGTAATGAGTCCCAAAATTTCGAGCATCCAACTCACGATATTCACCAACACAACTTTAACATTTGGAGAATCGGGAATGCCAGTTTTGGCAATCGAATCAAAATCCAATCCGCCTGCACCACTAGCGCTAGAACCACTCGCTGATCCGCCCATCAAATAACTTGAGAATTTACTCGCTTCACGTCCATAAATACCTCCTTGAGCTATAGTTCCACAATCAACTCCTTGAGCTCCCAAGGAACCCATGTCTTTCAATGATTTACATTCAGTTGCCATCTTAGTCAAATATGATTGCATACTCTTGCAAGTATCTGCTTCACCAGCATAAATCTTTGCACATTGTGCCAAAACTGCCGTGTCAGAAACATTGTCGCTACATCCATCTTGCGTTCCACCAGTTTGACCTCCAGTGCACTGAGAAGGTAATGCAGTTCCGCCACCAGTATAAGCACTATTACTATTATTGCTGTTGCTATTATTATTTACATTTGAATTATTTATATTCGTACCTCCACCAGAAGAATTGCTTGTTGGATTGGAAGTTAGACCAGATAGTGAAGTAGCTGAAGGACTCACCATAAATTTGCAACAAGTTTTGTCCCACCAATTATCTGAACATTCGCTCACAGCAAGAGTTATTGATCCCGCTGGACACGCGCCATGCTGACATATTCCCGTTGGAGTTTTTTCGCCATTAGCTAAATCAGAACAATCATATTCAGACGAAGGCAAGGGAGTTTGATTATCATTCATACCAACTATGCCACAACAAGTTTTATCAAACCAATTTCCACTACAATCACTGCTATTTAATTTTGTTGTTCCGGTTGTGCAATCTCCATATTCACAAATCCCCTCTATACCACTCGCGTCCATACAAAAATCAGATGATGAATTGTCTGCAGAGCCTGTATTTGCAGTATCCTGAACACAACAAGTAGTTTGCGCAGTATTTTCAGCACATTCATTCTGAGAAGCCACTGCATCCTCTATATATCCCGATGAGCACCACATTTGACATGTTCCAAATGGTTGTTTAGTCCCACAAACATTTGCCGCCAAGACACTTTTGATTGGCAAACAAAAAACAATCGCAATTAGACTCAAGAAAAATAAATTTTTTATTTTTATATTATGTTTCATATTTAGAATGATTCTCCGCTTAACATATATTGTGCCGCTTTAAAAATCACAAAACCGGAAAGTCCTACAATCACACCAATAATTGAATACATCATCGCTTTTTTGGCTTTGCCTGCTTGTGTTTCGTCTCCTGCAGCAGTGAGATACATTATCCCAGAAATTATAAAACCAATAACTGCAACCACACTCAAAATTCCCAAAAGCCAGTATAGAATACCTTCTACGATTCCAAAAACTGATCCGCCGGGCAAACCATAAGAATTGTTACTTAGCCCTCCACCATTCATACCACCATTACCGCCAGATCCAACACTAATTCCAAAACCCCAATCAACATCTAGCCCAGCCAAAGCAATCTTCGGCAAAAGAATCATCGCGCCGACATATGCCAGCAAAAGCATTTTTTTTGTCTTTTTCATTTTTTTTATTTTTAATTATTAAAACATTTGCCCATTGAGCAAAAATACTGCCGCTTTGAAAATCACAAAACCAGAGAGACCCACAACTATTCCAATGATCGAGTATGTCATGGCTTTTTTAGCTTTGCCAGCTTGCGTTTCATCGCCCGCTGCAGTCAGATACATTATACCCGCGATTGCAAAAGCACCAAAAGAAATCACCTCCAGCATTCCAAGAGACCAAAAAACTATATTAGAAATAATTCCAAAAATTGGTGACTCCGGAAGATTGAGATTTTTCACTGCCGGATCCTCCAGATTCCACTGCGCCAAAATTTTTGTTGGCAAGAAAAAGTAAGCTAGAGAAATTATAATTGATAGGATTTTATTTTTCATTTTATTTTAATTTACGAACTACGAAATTAACGAAATACGAAAAAATATTGAAATATAATTTACGTATTAATTTTATTTTCGTACATTCGTATATTTGTAATAGATTCGTAATTCGTAAATTAATTATACCATACTTTTTCCCAAAAAACAAAAACCGCCATTTTAAATGAGCGGTTTTTGTCTTAAACGTATTTTGAAATTTCAAAATAAAAAATACTTTAGAATCCTTTTTGCGCTCCGAGCATTCCCTTGGCAAAATTCAAAGCCACAAGACCTGCAAGGGCTACGATAACACCAATAATTGAATACATCATAGCATTTTTAGCTGTGCCGATTCTTCCTTCATCTCCAGCAGCGGTAAGATATAGGATACCAGCAATCGCAAATCCGATAACTCCAACTATTCCTACAACCGCCAAAAGCCAATACATTATATTAGAAATAATGTCCATCAGTGAACTCGTTGGAAGCCCTGTCCCAGTTGGAGTGACAAGCTGAGCGCTCACCAAAGCCGGAGTCAAAATCAAAGACATTGAAATCATAGAATACGCAACTGATTTAATTTTATTTTTCATTTTTCCACCTACCTTTCTATTTCTATTTTACAATTACTATTAACTGTTCACTTTTTTACTATTTTATTTCGCCATCACGCCAATCAGTCCAGCGATTTGTCTCGTCACAACCAATGCTGATAGAGCTACTACGATTCCGATTATTGCATAGGTAATTATCTTCTTGCCGGAATCAATTTTCTTTTCATCACCATAGGCGGTAAGATACATTCCACCACCGATGACTAATGCAATTATAGCAAGAACTCCGAAAACTGACAACAGAAAATTCAAAACATTAATCGCAATATCCTTGATTGTGAGTGCCTTATTCACCCAAGCCTCTGCTGATCCGCCCGTGTCAGAATTGGATTCCAAGATAATCTTAATTTGTTTCAAAAATGTCGGAGAAGCTAAAGCGATTGCAAGACCCACCACAGCTCCCGTCCAAGTTTGCTTGGCGCGCGTCACCATTTTTTCATTACCCGCCGAAGTCATATACATAATACCACCAATAATAATGAAAATCACCGCGATAATCACAATTAGTCCCATCAGATTATTGAGAATTGAATCTAGGAGTCCAGAAACTGTTGTGACGCCAATTGGATTTTTAAATTCTATTGGCGCGGAAGCATCGGAAGTTATAGGAAGATTAACACTTGCACAAGTCTTATTCGCTATAAGTTCTGAGCAAGTTTTACCAACTATTGGAGTCGCATCAGGATCTGAACATAACATAGAAGGTAAGGGCTCTGTACAATTTTTAACATTACCCACAGTACTTATGCAACAAACCTTACTTGCTGTCTGCGCATTTATATTTTTTACCGCCAAAAACCCTACCGCCAAAATCACACCCAGCAAAATAATTTTTATTTTTTTCATTTACCCTGTTAAATAAGATTTGCATCTCGCTACTAAGATACAACTTATCTAAATTATATTATTTAATTTTTCACCCTTTTTTATTCAATATATGCAAATCTAATTTTAATTTTTTCCTAAAAAATTAAAATTATTTAACAGGGTGAATTTTATTTTAAAATTTAAACAATTTCCCTTTTTATTCGTAGATTCGAATGCATTCGCAGATTCGCATCGCTATTATAAGTTACTCACCCTTTGCACCGCCGTCTTCAGCGCATCCGAAACTGTCGTTTGACCTCTGTTAACATTGTCAATCATTTCGGCAAAAATTGACTCCACTGCAGTTGAATCTTTTTGCTTCCAACTTTTTGCCACTAAATTTCCCAATGCGAAAACTCCCACTCTTGGATCAGTTTTTTGCAGTTCAATGAGATCTCGTCTAGCTGCTGGTTGCTTAGTTTTCAGAAGAAAACTCACAGCTGGATCAAAATTGGCCCCAGCTGTTTTTCCGACTCCTGAGCCAGAGGCAACTGGCGAAAATGTTCCGTCTGGTTTAGTTCCAAAATATGTCAAAAATTCCCACGCTTCTTTCACTCTAGTGTCATTACTCACTGTTGGAGTGTTAGGCGGAGTTTTGGCCATTGCATTTTTCGCTACCACAAACCCCCAATAATTTGCCACATTCGCCACTGGTTTGTTTTCAAATTGCGGTACTGGTGCGATGGCGAAATTTAGTTTCGGTGATTTATTTGAAACCGTGTCAATATTCCATGAATAATTTATCATCATAGCCGTGGTGCCTTCCGAAAAAGCATCGATGGAATAATGCATAGTTGAATTCCAGATATAATTAAAGGAACGAGAATTCGCAAATTGAGTGTAGAAATTCAAAGCTTCTTCCCCTGGATAAACCGCTCCGCCCGTTGAATTTGTCGCATAAATAGAATTTCCAAAAGCTACCTTCCCAGTGCTATCAATCATTTCCGTTCCATTTTGAAGCATAATAAGATTCAAGATGTCAGTTGATCGATTCACATTAAAGGCTGTTCCAAGTGCAGCGCCTGATTTGGTAATATTACCAAAAGAATCCACGTTTGTTAGTTTTATCGCGGTATCAATAAACTCATTCCAAGTTTTTGGTGGATTAGCAACACCAGCCTGATTGAGTAAGTCTTTGTTATAATAGAGTGCCAAACTATCCACTGATAGTGGAATGCCATATACTTTCCCCTGATTTATAAAATCAGCCGCAGCCACATCCACAAAATTATTTTTGAATTTTTGTTCCGTTATCATTTTCAAATCTGTTGGAGTAGGCGCCGCGGCAACTTTGTCTGAAAAAGCGGGAAGCCATAAATTATTTACCATAAAGATATCTGGACCTTGTCCTGAAGCTAGCGCCTCGATAAGTTCTTTGCGATAAGTGTCATAGGCTATCTTCTTGTAAGTTATCTTGGCAACGTTAGGATTTATGAAACCATAATTGTCAAAAATTTCCCGCATAGCCGTTTCCTGATCAAATGGCCCCCAAATTTCCAAACTCAAATCATATTTATGCTGATTCACTGGTTTGCAACCACAGCCTGAGATAATCAGAATTGTTCCTAGGATAAAAGTTGCGATAATTATTTTTTTTATTTTCATGGTTTTATTCTTACTACTTACTACCTACCTCTCCGACAGGCAAGCTTTCTACTTTTTTATTTTACTAAAACTAACCCAAAATGAAAATTGCTCACGTTTATTTTTTTCAAAATTGATAAATCACTCTTTTCAATCATAACCGCCAATTCATCTTGTGAAACTCGACTTTCCATTTCTGGTCCGAATGACCGATCCTTACTTTCCCAATCAATGAGCAAAATTTTTCCCCCAACCTTGAGCACTCTTTTCGCTTCTTCCAAAACTTCATGCTTTTTTTTGTTTTGATAGAGCATATTGATAATGAACACCCAGTCCACATCTTCATTTTTAATCTTTGATCCTTTTTTTTCTTCTAAATTAGCCCGATAAGCATCGACATTATTTAGTCCTAACATCTTTGCCTGACTTTGCATTGTTTCAATTTTTGACGATTGAATATCAATCGCATAAACCAATCCACTCTCACCAATTTTTTTTGCCACTGAAAAAGTAAAGAATCCTGTGCCACAACCAAAGTGCGCCACTCGCATTCCAGGCAAAATTTCTAGTTCTGAAATTATCTTATCTGGATTTAGAAACTTAACGGCAAGATTATTCCTATTATCAAATTCCATTTTTTTATTTTTATATTACTACTTATTATATTACAATAAATTTGTAATTCTAACAACACTGAAATTATCCCCTGCTAAAAAATTTGATAATATCCTAATATTCTTGTAGATTAAATAATATAGAGAGGAGGGTTGGCAGAGTGGTCTAACGCGCCGCACTCGAAATGCGGTTGGGGAGAAATCCCCTCGCAGGTTCAAATCCTGCACTCTCCGCCTTTACACTAGCCCTATTAAATGCTAGCCTAAAGGAAGTTAGATTTAGAAAAATATGGCAATTATTGGAAATTTTATTCAAAATAACGCTACTCTGATATTTTTAGTTTTTTTCGGACTATTTTTGCTTTTTTTGCTTTGGATCACACTTCTTCAAATTCAACTTTCCAAGCTTAAAAATAAAAATAAGACCTTCTTTGCTGAAAGTTCAGTGAAAAACATCGAGGAACTAATCCTAGCTCATTCAAAAAACCTAAAGCTTCTCGACAAGGACATTCAAGAACTCTATAATATCTCCAATCAAATCAACAATTTAGCCTCTCGAGGATTTCACAAATTTGCCCTTATCCGTTTCAATCCCTTCAAAGATGTAGGCGGTGATCAAAGTTTTTCTTTGGCTCTGCTCAATGGAAAAAATGACGGCATAACCATTTCTTCCCTTTTCACTCGCGAAGGCGCCCGTATCTATTCCAAATCAATCATTAGTGGCATCTCAGAAAAACATCCATTAACTGAAGAAGAAAAAGAAGCTATTGTCTTAGCTATGAAAAATCAAAAGATAAAATAATTCATTAGAAAAATATACATGTCTGATATAACTATCAAAAAAATATCTCTGCCTCAATCTATTACTGTCAAAAAATTCAGCGAAGTTTTGAACACTCCAATTAATCTTGTCATCACTGAACTGATGAAAAATGGCATCTTGGCCACAATCAATGAGAAGATTGATTTTGAAACTGCTTCAATCATCGCTTCTGATTTAGGTTTTGAAGTTTCCGAGGAGTTAATTGAAACTGGCGAAGGCATGACGATTGAAAAATTAAACGAAGAAATGAAGAAAGAAAAAGAATCTGGAGAAAACTTGAAAAGTCGACCGCCAATTGTCACAATATTGGGACATGTTGACCACGGTAAAACAACTCTTTTAGATACTATTCGAAAAGCCAATGTCGCGGCCAAGGAATCTGGTGGAATTACTCAACATATAAGTGCCTACCAAGTCAAGAAAAAAGGTCAGCTTATCACTTTTGTTGACACCCCAGGACATGAAGCTTTCAGCGCTATGCGTGAACGCGGAGTGAGCATTGCTGATATCGCTGTACTTGTCGTGGCCGCCGATGATGGAGTGCGCCCACAAACCAAAGAAGTTATTGAATATCTTCTGGCTAAGAAAATTCCAACTGTGGTAGCCATCAACAAAATTGATAAACCGGGAATAAATATTCAAAGAGTTAAACAAGAATTGGCTGATGCTGGAATAGTTTTGGAAGAATGGGGTGGACAAGTTCTTTCGGCCAAAATTAGTGCTAAACAAAACATTGGCATCGATGATCTTTTGGAAAACATACTGCTTATTGCTGAGGTGGAAGATTTCAAAGCTAATTTCAAACGTGATCCCTTGGGAATTATTTTGGAATCACATCTTGATCCCCAAAAAGGTCCGGTTGCGACAGTATTAGTCAAAACTGGCACACTCAAAGAAGGTCAGGATGTCATCGCTGGTGCAAGTTTCGGCCGGATAAAAAGAATTGAAGATTTCAAAGGTCTGCGTATCAGTGAAGCTGTCCCAGGCACACCCGTGAGCATCATCGGTCTTCACTCTTCACCAAATTCCAATGATATTTTGCAAGTTGCTCCAGAAAAATCCCAAAGCAAATCTCATTCTCAAGGCGGACTTTTGCAAAATTCTGAAGGAGAAGCTTTCAACGCGCAAAAAATGATGCGCGTAATTGCTTCGGAGAAAATAAAACGATTGAATGTAATTTTGAAATCTGATGTGCAAGGATCTTTGGAAGCGCTTGGTCAAATTTTAGGTGAGATAAAATCCGAAGAAGTCGCTATCGATTATATCGCGACTGGAGTTGGCAATATTACTGAATCTGATGTTCGCTTGGCAGGAACTTCTGGCGCAATTATTTATGGCTTTAGCGTAGAAACAACTCCTGTCGCCAAAAGAATGGCAGAGACTGCTGGCGTAGAAATCAAAAATTATAAAATTATTTATGAACTCGTAGAAGATGTCAAAAGCAAGCTTGTCGCTATGCTTCCACCAATCATCGAACGAACTGATTTTGGAAAAATGAAAGTACTGGCACTTTTCAAAACTGGCAAAGGCGATATGATTATTGGTGGCAAAATTACTAATGGTAAAATGGTCAATAGTTCACTCATTGAAGTTATGCGAGGCGAAGATGTTATTGGCAAAGGGAAATTAAACAACTTACAAGAAAACAAAGTCAACGTCGATGAATGTGTTTCTGGCAAAGAATGTGGCATAACCTTTTTAGGCAACACCAAAATCAAAGAAGGCGACATTCTTTTGAGCTATAAGGAAGAGATAAAACAAAGAACACTTTAATTTTTACGAACTACGAAAAAAATACTAAATACGAAAGTACGAAAAATGGTAGCCTGAATGTTTCGTATTTCGTTAATTTCGTAGTTCGTAAATGATAACTATGAATGCTAGAATTGAAAGAATCAACGAACTAATTAAACAACATACTAATAATATCATACTTAAGGACCTCTCTTTGAAAGACGGGGTTTTTATTACCATCGCCAAGGTTGACACCACTCCTGATCTTCGCTATACTCGAGTGTTTGTTAGTGTTTTCCCAGAAAAAGAAATTTCCTATGCCATGAAAACATTGGAAAAAGAAGTCTTTCAAATTCAGGGCAAACTCAACAAAAAACTCCACATGCGCCCACTACCTAAAATTGAATTTCGGTTGGATATGACCGAGTCGCAGGCGGATAAAATAGAAAAAATATTAAGGGAGATTTAATAGTCTTTGTGGGCAAATAATTTACGAAAATACCAATCTAGCTAAAGTACGAATTCTTAACACATTAGTAATTTCGTTTAATTCGTATTTTCGTAAATGTAAAGCCTCTTAAAATGCAACAGAAATGCCTAAGTACGCCAATGAATTCAACACCCTAAATTTCGTCATCAAAGAATCTCAAGACATTCTTCTTTTCGCGCATTCTCGTCCGGACTCTGACACGGTTGGTTCTGTTTTGGCCTTACGCGAATATATTAAAAGTCTTGGAAAAAATGTTGACATCGCTTGCACCGATCCATACCCAACATATCTTGAAACTCTTTCTCCAAATTATTTTCATTTTCCGCAAGCGCTGGATCTCAAAAAATATAATCTTGTGATTGCTGTTGACAGCGTTGAGAGAGGTTTTCAAAAAATTATACCAGATTTCGCTGAAAATCAAGTAATTGCGCTTTTGGATCATCATCCTGATATCACAATCAAAGGCGACATCAATATCATCGACCCGAACTATTCTTCTGTTTGCGAAATTATTTATGATTTTTTTGAATTTAACAAAATCAAACTCACTAGAAATATTTCCACTTTTTTACTCCTAGGAATCCTAGGCGACACTGGAATGTTTCAACACTCCAATACCACAGTGCGCGTTATGGAAATTGCTTCAAACTTAATGAAAAATGGCGCGCCCATTACCAAGATAATTAACATTGCCTTTTCTAATAAAAATATTTCTACCTTGAAACTTTGGGGCAGAGCTTTTGAAAAAGCCAAAATCAATCCTGAAAACGGAATGATCGTTTCGGTTCTCACACAAAAAGAAATGGAGGATTGTGGTGCCACAGCTGACGACATCGCTCAAGTTTCTGGAATCCTAAACACCGTCCCAGGCACAAAATTCGCCCTCATTCTTTCCGAAAGAAATGACGGCATCATCAAAGGTAGCCTTAGAAGCGAAGAATACAAAGGTGTCGATGTCTCCCGCATCGCAGCTATGTTTGGTGGTGGCGGCCACCGCCTCGCCTCTGGCTTTGAAATCAAAGGCAAGATAGTCGAGACAGAAAATGGTTGGCAAGTAGTGTAGCATCTCGTATATCGTATATTGTATTTATTTCTACATCTTATTTCAGCCTTGCGAAACGTGTTTTTGTTTTTTTCATCCACCCCATAAAATAAAGAATTTATAAATTGAGATTTTTGAGCGTTAAAAATTTACTCATTCTGTGCCTAAGGGGAGTTAGTAAATTTAGCGATAAAATCGAAAATTTATTTCTTTATTTTATTAGGGTGGCCGCTTTCTTTTGTTACTTTTCTTTGAGGCAAAGAAAAGTAAGAGGAGAATTCTATTAAATAAAAAAGCGAGTGGAAAAAGTATGCTAAAATATTCTTATGAATATAGGTTGCCACATTTCAATCGCCGGTGGAATTTTTGAAGCTCCAAAAAGAGCCTACGATTTAGGTTGCGAATGTTTTCAAATTTTCTCTCGTTCTCCACAAGGAGGAAAAGCTCCCGAACTAACTCCGGAAATTATTGAAAAATTCAAAGCAGAACTTAAAAAATATTCACTCAAAAATTTCTACATTCATACGCCCTATTATATAAATTTTGCTTCGGAAAATAATCGCATTCGTTACGGGTCCGTGAGTGTGGTGCGAGATGAATTGGAACGAGGAAATCTACTTGGTGCGAAATACGTCATGACGCATCTTGGTACAGCCAAAGACTTGGGACAAAAAGAAGCAATTGCTAAAACCATTGAAATGCTTCAAAAAACTTTGGAAAATTATGACGGAGAAACTAAATTAATTTTGGAAAACAGCGCCGGCGCTGGTGAAATTATTGGCGATGATCTCGCGGAACTGTCCAAAATTATCCGAGGGGTAAATTCTAAATCTATCGCCGGAATTTGTCTTGACACTCAACACTCTTTCGCCTCTGGCTATGATTGGCGAAAATTTAATGTAAGGGCAATTCATGAATTGCCCCTACTGAAAAAAATAGACCAAGAAATTGGCCTTGAAAATATCAAATTATTCCACGCCAACGACAGCCTGACTGATTGTAATTCTAGGAAAGACCGCCACGCCCACATCGGCGAAGGTTTGATTGGAAATGATGCTTTCAAAAACATTGTCGCTTTTGCCAAGAAAAATGAAATTGATATGATTTTGGAAACCGAACATGAGAAAGTGACGGACGATATCAAACTTCTAAAATCCTTTCGTAAATAAAATTATGAATTATTTGTCTTTAATTTTAGTCATTGGCGGAGGAATACTTTTGACTATCGGCGATATCATCCTCAAAAAATGGGTAATTGAATCCTATTATGTTTTTTATATCACTGGTCTATTTCTTTATTTTATAAGCATGAATCTCCTGGCGTTAAGTTATAAATATGAAAATATCGCCGTCGCTTCAATGGCTATGGTAATTTTCAACATCATCACCCTAACTTTAGTCGGCTATTTCTTTTTTCACGAAAACATTACCTACTACGAAATCTCCGGCATAATTCTTGGCCTCATCGCTTTCATTCTCCTCGAATTCGGAAAACTTTAAAATAAAAACCGGCAGGCACCACGATGGGCGCCTGCCGAATTTATTTTAAGGCAATCTCCTTTCTATAATTCTATTATATTTATCCTGCATAACCTCTTTATCATATCTATCGATCATTCCTAATCCGAGATTTAATAATGCGGCAATTTCTTCTTTTTCAAGAATAGTTATGCAACATTTGCTGATAGAATATGCTTGCTCACGTCCATTGCCCATTTTAATATGAATCTTGAAAGCATCTTCTGGATTTTTATCTATTATACAATTATCATCCATCTGCATATATTTCCCAAAGGAAATTCTGCCTTCGGTTTTAATCATAAGAATAGGTTCGAAATTATTCCGATCTTCCAAGAGCTTCCAAAAATCCTCGACTGTATTAATGATTTCATTTAAACGACTTGTTGTTACTTTTATTTTTGCTTTAAACATTTCACTCATTTTCTTTCTCCTTTCTTAGTTTTTTAGACAGACACCACTATGAGCATTATTTATTGCCTTTTATTATAAGCTTCTAACATTGCCTATAATCAAAATTTCATCTAAATTTATTCCTCTTTTCTTGGCTTCAATATCAAACGAATCATCCTTGTAATAAGACATCCTGAGAAGAATAATTACCCTTTGATACTCTTCCAAAGAAATCGTTTTTAATTCATGAATAATTCCTTCGAAATTACAACACAAACACCCCGCAGTAAAAAATAAAATATCAGATTTTTCAACGATCTTAAAACCAAATTCTTTTTCTAAGATTTGACTCCATTCCTCCGCTTCAATATTATTAGAAACCCTTTTCATTTGGTGGTTTATGTGTTCAATTTTTTTTCCAAGAAGATCATTTTTCACAAACTCACTAAAAACATTACATCTATCTTCACATCCATACAGATGATAGAATCCTTCATTGCCAATTACTTTCCCTCTATCAACAACCCTTTCAAGGTCTTCAAAAATTAATTTTGTTTCATATTTACCACTCAAAATTAATTTCATTAATGCATGAAATAATTCCATGATTTTAACCAAAATACTACCCTCAGTCCTCTTTATAAATTCTTTAAAAAGCGTATCCTCCATTTTTCATTCTCCCTCTTTTAAATTTTTAAGTTTCACTCATTTTCCATCATAACGGCCTATTATGTTCCAAAATCAACAAAGTGTCAATAATTCTAGATTTCAAAACGATATTTTGTTATATTTGGCTATAATAAAGCAATAAATATGAATTAGTGTTGACATTTCTACCGTCATTTGATATAATTAAGATAATATGAGTTTAGAAAATAACCTAAAATCAATCGGCCTAGAAGAAAAAGAAGCCCGAGTATACCTCGCGACTCTTGAGCTTGGACCAACCAACATTCAAAATCTAGCCAAAAAAGCCGGGATTAAACGCAGTACCGTCTATGAGATACTGCGAAATCTCAAAAACCAAGGGCTTATTTCCGAAGCTATGCAAGGGAAAAGAAAACTAATTATCGCTTCTTCGCCCGAAAAACTCAAAAGAAACATCAAGGAAAAAGAAAATTTACTAAATCAAATTTTGCCAGAGCTAAAATCGCTCGACAATGCTGGACCGATCAAACCAAAAATAAGCTACTACGAAGGTCGCGAGGGACTTCGTGAAATTTATATGATTGCACTTGAAGCGAAAAATAAAAGAGCGGATTGGGTTTCACCTATTCAATCCGTCGTAGAAACAGTTGGAGAAGATTTTTTGGAAAAATATGTCGAAACAAAAAAAAGAATGGGCTATTGGATTCGTTCTCTCCACATCACCAGTCGCCAAGTTTCCACCTACAAATATCTCGACCCAATCACTTTCAAAAAAACTTTGCGTGATGTTAGATTTTCACCGCAAGATATAGACATTCCAAACACAATCGCAATGTGGGATAATAAGGTAGCTATCATTAGCACTCAAAAAGAAGGTTTTGGGTTCATAATCGAAAGCAAAGATTTTTCAATCTCAATGAAAATGTTCTACGACCTCCTCTGGAACATCAGCAAGCCTTATGGAGATATGAATTTTGATAATAAAAATGTAGGTGATGAAAAAAATGAAAAAGAAGATGACGACCTAGATTATTGGGCGAAGCAATAAATGAAAAAATATGTCAAAAATCGCAATCACATCCGACATTCACAACAATGAAGTAAATCTCCAAAAGGTTTTGGATTTTTGCGCTGACAAAAAAATTGAGACGATTATTTGTTGTGGGGATTTAGCATCCAAGGAAATTTTGGATTTTATGAATGACAATTTTAGCGGAAATATTCTCTATACTTATGGCAACGCTGACTATGATGATTTGCGAGATCTTGAAGATGAGAAAAAATATCGAAACACCTATATTTTCAAAAAATTCGGTGAAGCAGTGATTGAAAAAAAGAATGTAGCTTTTGTTCACTATCCGCAGGAAGCCAAGGGACTCGCGCGAAGTGGAAAATATGATTTTGTTTTCTATGGCCACACCCACAAACCCTGGGTTGAAAAAATCAAAGCCGACGCCAATCAAAAAGAATGCACCCTCCTCAACCCCGGCACTCTCGCCGGCGAAATATATCCACCCACTTTTGCCGTCTGGGAAACAGATACGGATAAATTTGATTTAATCAGAATACATGAGTTGAAATAATTCTAAATTTTAATACGTATCATAATACATACCCCTCGCCATTTTTCTTTTCCCAAAAGAAAAGTGGCAAAAAACCCGCCTGCCGGCGAGGCAGGGAAAAAGGCCATCTGGGCTCATGCTCTTAAAAAAATTTTTCATTTTTCCCACCCCATAAAATAAAGAATTATAAATTGAGATTTTAGAGCGTTAAAAATTTACTCATTCTGTGCCTAATGGGAGTTAGTAAATTTAGCGAGAAAATCGAAAATTTATTTCTTTATTTTATTAGGGTGGCCGCTTTCTTTTGTTACTTTTCTTTGAGGCAAAGAAAAGTAAGTGGAGAATATTTTCTTGGCTCGAAAGAAAAATAAGAATAAAATAAATTCATGTCCAAACAAACCCAACTCAATCAACTCAATAAAAAAATGCTCGCTTGCAAAAAGTGTGCTTTGTGCGCAACTTGTCAGCAAGTCGTACCAGGAGAAGGCTCGGCTAACGCTAAAATACTATTCATCGGTGAAGGCCCAGGGAAAAAAGAAGATGAACTTGGTCGACCGTTTGTTGGCTCGGCTGGAAAATTTCTCGATGAAATGTTGGCAATTATAAAACTAAAAAGAGAAGACGTCTACATTGCCAATATTGTGAAATGTCGCCCACCAGAAAATCGCGATCCACTTCCGCAAGAAGCAATCACTTGTTGGCCATGGCTTCTTGAACAAATAAAAATAATTCAACCAAAATTAATTGTGACACTTGGTCGCCATTCAATGGAAAGATTTCTTCCTAACCATAAGATTTCCCAAATGCATGGAACACTAGTCATAAAAACAATTCCCGAAATCGGAAAACAGAATTTCTACACCCTCTATCATCCAGCTGCCGCACTTTATAATGGTTCTATGCGCAAAACCCTTATTACCGACTTCAAAAAAATTCCGAATGTTTTGGAAAAGATTAAACAAGAAAAATAAAATTTTTTTATATATTTTAAAAGCACTAAGATTTTATCCTAGTGCTTCTGCATTTCAATAACGTTACTTTTTAAATTTTATAAAAACTTTTAATCAGCTCAAATTGCTTAAAAAATTTATTAAAATCTTCTGGATTTTTTGTTTTCGTAAAAACACACTTTCCTCCTCCGAAACCATTATAATCAGCGGAGAAATAATCTTGACCACATTTTGCGCTGATTACTTCACCTCTTTCAATCGAAATTTGAAAATAAAAGCATTTTTTATTCACCAATTCCAAGGAAAAATTTTCCCTTGCCGCCATAACTTCAAAAATATCGATAGAATCCTTTTCAAAAAAAATCATACATGCTGTATTTTCATTCAGGAAATTATACGCTTTTAAAAATATATCGACAGAACCCTTGGTTATAATAAGATTCTTAATGTTGGTTCCGAAAATAAGTATCTTTTCAAGATTCTTAATAATTTCAGAGCTATTCCCGAGAAGAAAATCAGTGAATATTTTTGGATTATTCTCTTCTATTGATTGCTTATAATTCTCAATAATTTTAATGATCGTATCGTATATCCTATATTCATGACTTTCATTAGAATAAAATTGGATCGTCTTACTGAAATCTTCTTGGTAATTATCTACATCAGCATTACTCTTGTTTTTTGCTTCTTCTATTATCTTTGACATAATGAATCTCCTTTATTTACTTATTTTTATTGTTAACGAACAAGACTCTCTTTTCTTCCAAGTTATATAACTATAATCTAATATATAAAATATTGTCATACTATTTATGATGATTATGTAGAGATACTAATAAGCAATATAATCCTTATAATAAGGGATTTTATATAATCCACACTTGACTTATATAATTTTATATGACAAAATTATAAATAATATCTTGTCATGCTGAACTCGTTTCAGCATCTCTATCCTCTTTTTATAGATCCTGAAATAAATTCAGGATGACAAACTAATAATAAAAATATGCAAAAAGACCTCCAAACAATTGGACTAGGTAAAAATGAGGCTCAGGTTTATGAGGCACTAGTAAAGCACGGCCCTTGTCGAGCTGGCCTTCTCATAAACAAGCTAGATATTCATCGAAATCTGGTCTACCAATCTTTGGAATCTCTCATTGAAAAAGGCTTTGTGGTTAAAGTTATTAGAAAAAAGGTTTGGACCTTTCAAATAACTGATCCAAAAAGTCTACTCACAGCCTTCAAAAGCAAAGAGATAATCGCTCATGAAGTAATCAAACAAATTCAGACTTTTCATCACCAAGCTGAGCAACAAATTGTCGTTTATGAAGGCATTGATAGTTATCGCAGTTATTGGATGGACTCACTGGAAAAAATTCCACACGGCGCGACCATTCATTGTCTTGGTAGCATAAACAATGATGATTTTTTTGAGCTACTTGGTCCATTTGCCAAAAAATATACTGAACTTAAAAACAAGAAAGAAATAATTTGGAAAACTATTCATTTTAAAATCACCCAAAGTGAAATTGAGATGATGAAAAAACAACCAGCGCTCACAAAATATCGTCTTTGGCCTCGTGACACTCCATGTGTCGGAAATTTCAATGTCACTGCCGACACAATCATTGTTCAATCTTTCGTCGAACCACTGCGCATCATCGAAATAAAAGATCCAATCCTTGTTAAAGTCTTCCAAAACTATTTTGACATGATGTGGGAAAAATCTGAGCCAATCAAATAATATAATTTAGAAAAATAACCACCAAAAAATCGCCTCATCGGCGATTTTGTTTATTGTGGGCAAGGAGGGACTCGAACCCTCAATCCGCGAACGGAGCGACATTTTAAGTGTCGTGCGTATACCAATTCCGCCACTCGCCCAAAAATTATTTCTTTTTTATATTTCTGCCTCTATGTGTTGGTTTTAAGCTATGACAATTGGGACAAAGCACCCGTAAATTTTTTATTCTATTATCCTTGCTATCCCCATTGATATGATCAAGCTCTAATGGCAATCTGCCATCTTTTGAAACTTTATGCCAACCACATTCTTCGCAAAACTTAGATTTTAGTTTTGCTTCAAATAATCTTTTCTTTAATTTATAACTTTGAAAATAACTATTCTTAACTAAAATATCTTTTAACTCTATCCTAGGCTTTCCAACTATATGTAACCCCTTGCTCCAACCCATACCTCTGAAATGTGCCGTATTTATTTTATAAAATTCAATATATTTTTTTGTTTGTGAATAATTTCCACCCGCTTCTTTTAATCCCAATTTAGATAATACCTGTCTTATACTTGTGCTATTTTTAACAGCTTCTTTTAATTGATCTTCAGTCCATGTTCTTTTTTTATTTGTTTTCATATTTCTGGTAGGCTTGTTTTATATATTATACTACAAGTATACCATAAACAATAAATCCAGCAATTTTTTGAGGTCGCGTCCGGACTTTTTATCTGGCATAGCCAGAGAACCGGAGTAAAGGGTTTTGTCTGGCTACGCCAGATCTGGCGTAGCCAGACATACTAACCTTTTTTCCTCTTGAGGTCCGAGGCGGAATTGAACCGCCGTACAGGGTTTTGCAGACCCTTGCCTAACCGCTCGGCCATCGGACCAAATATTATTTTTCTAAAGAATATTTTAATCTTTTTTTCAATAAATCTCTTTGTTGATGAGTTTTTAAAAAATATTCTCTTTCTGTAGCATCTTTCTTGTTTTTATAGGCCTCATAATAAACTAGAACAAAAGGCACTCGAGATTTAGTTGATTTTACCAACCCCTTATTATGATCTTCAAATCTTTTCCTTAAATCCGTCGAGTATCCTATATAAATATTCTTGTCTTTTTTACTCTGCAAAACATAAACATAATACATGAGATAAATATTAGATTATAGGAGGATTCGGTCTGGCTACGCCAGATCTGGCGTAGCCAGACCACGCGACCATAACTATGCTCTATAGTATCAAAGGCTATATCTACAGTCAACCTAATCAAATATCTTAAAAACAATTCCTGTACTTTGTATTTTAATTCAGCCTTGCGACGGCGACGATAAAAATTGAAGTTTACGAACGTTAAGAATTTACTCATTCTGTGCCTAAGGGGAGTTAGTAAATTTAGTGAGTAAACTGAAAATTTTTCGTCGCAGGAGCTCGGCTGAGAGTTCTTTTTGTTACTTTTTCTTGGCTCGAAAGAAAAAGTAAGGCTAAGTTTTTTAGAAAAAGAAAAATGGCGAGGAGCCAAACAAAAACCCTTCTCTTGCGAAAAGGGTCTTTGCACTCTATTAAAAATCTTTATTTTTACAGTATCACTTCTGCTTCCAGTTTTCTTCTCCCAAAAGCAAAAGCTTCTTTTTTGGTTTCCATATAGATGTCTATATGATTACCTTTGATCGCGCCCCCACGATCCTGACAGATATAAATTCCCATATCAAAAATTCTAATTTTAGTTCCCATTGGAAATTGTGGTGGACAAGCGATAGTTTCTTTTTCTTTGACCTTAAGACCCGAAGCTGTGATTCCATCAGACTTACCACATTCGTCAGCGGCGGCAGTATAAGCCGAAGCATTGATGGTAAATTTTCCTTTTGGATACACCGCTTTTTTTCTTTTTTCGGCATATCTTTCTAAGGCTTTTTCTCTTTTCAACTCTTCCTCAGTTTTTTGCGGTTCTTTCTCTTTTTTGAATCCTTCAAACTTATTATCATTATAAGCTAGAAAGATATTACTTTGAGAAAAAACAGCTAAGTTTGTTTTTGTTTCATTAGATTCTTCTCCTTCAGCTGCCACTGCCACATTTGAAAAAATAATGACAATAGCGACTAGAAGCACAAAAGATGCACTAATGATACGCATGTATAATATTTGAATTATTAAAAATCTACTCTAGGCCAACTAAAAAAGGCTTTTGAAACCCTATTTAATTGACTTAGGAGTATAGCAAATTATGGCCAATTAGTCAATGGCCATAAATGAACTTTTCGCTTATTTGAGCCATTTATATTTTTATCTAAACTTATTTTGGCTTATACAAAACAAAATAAGCCTCTAGGGCTTATTTTTGTTTTTTGGCTTATTTGAGGCTTATTTCTTGCCAGATAGAATATAATTTATTATACCCTCATCTTGGCAACTATATTTGTTGCTAGCGCTATAAAAACCTTTTTTCGGTCCATAGCAACCACCATTATCCTTGTTGAGCGTTGCCATCATTGGCATAAGAAAGCCCATATTTTTAGATGAAAAATAATTGTGCAAATATTTGAGTGTTTCCGATCTTTTTTGCCTGTCCATTCGAGCAAAAACACTCATATCGTCATAAAGAAGTCCGCTCCAATCAAAATGTAATAGCACATTATTAGCTCTGGAGGCGTATTTTTCATGCCAAAGAAGCGCCCAGCAACTTTCCTTACGACTCCAGCATGGGCCACTTTCGATCACACCATCTTCTCCTATACCCAACCCCCCTTCGACATAATCAAACATGCGCAAGTATTTTTCATCTGTAATGTTGCCTGTCTGCGCTCCGATTACAATTTCAATGCCTTTTTTCTTTGCATAACTGCGCATATCATCCAAAATTTCTAACATCTTCTCTTTTTCGGGATCAGAATTATCTTGCAAATAAATTTGTCCGAAAAGAAAGCTCTGGATTCCAATGTCCATCGCTTCACGAGTTATTTGCTTTATGTATTCACGATATTCCTTTTCTTTTATCCCCGCCTTACAAGTGTTTCCTCCCCAAATATTTTTTGTGTTTTCTTGACACATATTGGAAAAATCAAATTCTTTCCCATCTTTTTCAAAAGGACGGTCACCCCTCCTAATTGCTTCGGCGATAAACATGCCATAAATTATTCCTGGTTTCTTTATCTTAGCCATAATTTCTGTGGCTTTTTGAAAGTCTGGCGGATCAGCCCAAGTTTCCAGCGCGCGATGAAGATACGTGCAGTTTGAGCGATTGATCATCGCCACAGCACTTTTCGTGTCATCGCCATACTCCGAAAGAATTCCATCTGCCACACAACCTTGATTTTTTATCCTATCCATTGAAATCGGTCCTGGAGTATAAACATATTTATATTTTGGCTTTGGTAATTCTTCTTTCTTAATTTCAGTTTTTACGATTCTTTTTGGGATAACAACCAACACAGGCTCAATTTTTGAAATTTGGTCCATTTTCTCAGAAATCATAAGTGCCAAAACTATCGCCGGAAATAATAAAATAATCATTCCCAGAAAAGTTTCAATTTTTTTGTTTTTAAGATACAACCAAAAACGTTCCGATTTAGTTGGAGCATACCCTTGATTTTCTAATTGATTTGGGCTTAAATACATAACACTATTCTATTTATATTATACAACACCATTCAGTTCTTTATTTTACCACAAAAGTTGCATTTAGTATTTTTTTGCTTCATACTATAATATATACAATTAATTATAAAACTATGGACATATTTTGGGCAAAACCCGAGGATTGGAAAGATTTAGACACCAAAAAAATTGCCACCCCTTGTTATCTGGTCTCCGAAAAACTTCTAGAAAGAAATCTAAAAATTCTAGATTCAGTGCAAAGAAGAACTGGCGCCAAAATTATTTTGGCCCTAAAAAGTTTTTCTATGTTTAGCGTTTTTCCAATAATCGCAAAATATCTAAATGGCACTACGGCCAGCTCACTTTTTGAAGCCAAACTTGGCCGAGAAGAATTTGGCAAAGAAGTGCATATTTTTGCGCCGGCCTACAGACCAGAAGAATTCAATGAGATTATGCACCTTAGCGATCACATCGTTTTCAATTCTTTTTCACAGTGGAAAATGTTTAAAAATAAAATTGCTTCTGCCAAGAAAAAAATTCATTGTTCTTTGCGAGTTAATCCCGAACATTCAGAAGTGGAAACTGCTCTTTATGATCCTTGTGACAAAAAATCTCGCCTTGGAATAAAATTGGAATATTTCAAAAAATCAGAACTTTCTGGCATAACCGGATTGCATTTTCACAACCTTTGTGAATGCGGAGCAGATTCATTCAAAAGAACCCTGGATGTTTTTGAGAAAAAATTTGGAGAATTTCTTTCTGAGATGAAATTTGTTAATTTTGGCGGAGGTCATCATATCACTCGATCTGATTATGACGTCGCTTTACTTTGCAAAACAATAAATGATTTCAAAAAACGTTACCCGCATTTAGAAATTTATCTAGAACCAGGTGAGGCGGTAGTGCTAAATGCTGGAGTGTTGATTTCATCTGTTTTGGATTTGATCGAGAGTAAATCAAAAATTGCCATCCTTGATGCTTCCGCTGCCACGCATATGCCAGACACGTTGGAAATGCCCTATCGCGCAGAAATTGTGGGCGCCAAAGAACCAGGAAAATATCCCCACACCTATCATCTTGGCGCGCTAACCTGTCTAGCTGGTGATATCATGGGGGATTATTCTTTCAAAAAACCCTTGAAAATTGGCGACAAATTAATTTTTCTAGATATGGCGCACTATACAATGGTGAAAAACAACACCTTCAATGGCATCAATCTTCCCTCAATCCTCATCCAAAAGAAAAACGGAAAAATAATCGTACAAAAAAAATTCAGCTACGAAGATTTCAAAAATAGACTTTCTTGAAACAATTGCGATTATTCTATTTTCGTGATAAAATTAATTTTGTTATTCTTAAAATATAAAAAACATGCGAGACATTCAAGAAATTTTCAACGAAATTGAGACACTAAAAATTGAACAAAAAGAAATCAGAAAAGATTACAAGGAAACATTAGAAGGCACAGATCACTATGAAGAAACAGTAGAAGAGGCCAAGGTTTTACGCGAAAAGAAAAAACAAATTGAAGCGACTGTCCAAGGTCAAATGGGCGCCCGTTATCAACGATTTGAAGATATTAAAAGCAAAATTGATGAATTGCAAGAAATGCTCACCGATGTCGCAATGACCACTCTTATGGATGGGAAAACTATTTCTTTGAAAGATAGTAATCAAAATGAATACGAACCGGTCTACAAAATTACTTTCAAAAAAAGAACTTAGGAACTTTTCGATCAAACAAAAATCCCGATTGCTCGGGATTTTTTGATTTCATAATTAAAGAATAGTCTTTTTGATTTGATTTTTTTCATCCGGGTAAAAATCATTGATCTTTTCCAACAATCTCCCCTCGTCACTAAATTCAGTTTGCGCATTCATAAGACAACCAGGAGTTGCATTATGCGCCAGACCAATTTGATGGCCAAATTCATGAAGCAACAAACTCGCGCTATGTACATCAAGAGCTTCCGGAGTATTGTTTCGCATACTTTCAGAAAGCGGATTTTTGAATAGTACTATTCCGTTTTCCAAAAGTGTTGACCCCAAATTTACACTATCATCTTTTTTCTGGCTTGCAATAAATACATATATAACTGCCCCTTGTGAAGATAGAGAGGAATTGTTTTTTTCTAACTCTTTTTTCAGATCTCCCATGCCTATCAAGGCTTCGTATTTAATGCTTGGTCGAAATAAATAGCTTGTTTTTTTCCCAGTTATCTCTTCAACTTTTTTTGCAAAAATTCTGGCCGTTTCATCGCTAATTTCCAACCCATTCATGGCAACAATTTTTATGATTATATTTTTATATCTACCTCCCAGATAGTCCGCCTTTGCATCACCATCAAAATGAAGCCCGAGAGCTTGGCGCATCATCGGATAGCGCGCAAGTTTGTATCGCAAATTATCATTGAAGAAATTACTTCCCGTGTTCAATGCTGAAAACCTAAAATACATAAAGCTAGTTAGGCTAAAAATAAAAAGAAGTAGAATGATTATAAATAGAAATTTTATTATACGCATATTTATTTTACATCTCAATCCTACCATAAAAAGTCCGGGCTGTCTTTGTAATTATAAAAATAATCTAAGTTATCTTCTTAATTACCCCCTTAAAGGCATCCACCTCAATAGAATCTCCATTTTTGAAAATTTTAGTAGCGATATTTGTGCCAACAATGCATGGGATGCCAAGTTCTCGACTTACAATCGCTGCATGGGACAACATGCCACCCTGATCTGTTATAATTGCTGACGCAAGTTTGCAAAGAGGCATATATTCCGGTGAAGTAGTTTGGGCCACTAAAATATTACCTTTTTCCATTTTGGTTATTATTTTATCAACCTGAAATTGATCATTTAACATCGGAGCAATAATAACTTTGCCCACGACCCTTCCTTTATTAGCAACAATTCCTTCTAATTTATCTACCTCACTGATTTTTGTGAATTCTCGGTGTATTTTTTTAGCCTCTTTAAATTCATGCTCGTATAAACAACCTTCTTTTATCGAAAAAGTATAATATTTTTTTCTGTTACTTATGATATCTTGACTAATCTTGCTATTCGAAAACAAACCTAAAAGTTCATGACTCAGAAGAAAATTCGCCTCATCTCCTTTGAGAAATTTTTGGGATAAAAATTCTAGTATATTCGAAATCACACCATCTTTAAACGTATAAGCATTTAAAATTTCTCGGCCGATAAATTTTAGCCTCCCTAAATCAGCTAGATTTTTTTTGAGAATGTCATCTTCATACTCAAGCATTATTTTATGAGCAAGATCATGATACGAATATTCTGTAAAGCCATAATAATACCAAAGCAATGAAAGATCCTCCAATAATAATTCCAATTCGCTTTTAGTTAATCGACTTGGAATTTTACTGTATTTTAATATTATAGGCTTTGCAATATTTTTTATGTATTTCCTAAATGATCGTGAGTATTGATTGTATTTTTCTTTAGAACTAAATATATCTAAACCAGCTTTTAGGCACTCCTTTTCTTTTTCCTTATGAATGAAAGAATTCCAGTTCTTTTCATTGGAAGTAATCAACACTCCACCTTTTTTCATCGAGCCTTTAGCAAAAAATTCACTGTGAAGCACGGTCATTTTGTTTTCATACCTAAATAATTCATTATAGTCTTCTCTTTTAAATTTTTTCATAATATTTATTCTTAATCTCAATATTCAAATTAGTTTTGAATATTGAGAAAAAAAGGCGAGCTTGCCTATGGAAATTTACCAATACTTTTTGATCGGTTACCCTGAAACTCATCGCTTCACAGTTTCCAATCCCATGTTCTCCAAAATATTTCTGGAGAGCTGACACGATATAGTTTTCGTGACCAAAGGCCACAACCACTATATTCCCACACTCCTGACTGGCAACCTTCATGAGACGTAGAAGATCTTTGAAATTTTTCTCAAAAAGATCCTCGGCTGATTCTTCATGTGGGTTTACTGCCAGCAAAATTTCTTTTACCACTTCGGAATGAGCGGCAAAGTTTGCTCCCCATGAGCCACGGTCATCGCTCTCAACGATCTTCCGTGCTTCATCCCATGCCATTTTCGTTTCTGCTCTCACTTTTTCCCAGTCGATGTTGAAAACTTTTCCTGGGTTTGAGTTGTAGATAGAGTGGATAAGGGCATTTTGGGGATTAAGGCAAAGAGCTTCCAGAACTTTAATTTCGTTCTCACCCGTTATTTTGGCATACTCATTGCCAATTTCTTGGTGCTGAACGATTTCAAATCCTTTTTCTTTTGCCATTTGCCGATAAATATTTGCCGTATCAATGGCGCGTGCTTCATTGCTCGAAACAAAAAGCAAGTTATCGACCTTAGCATCCAACTGCCCAAGAAACTCCTCTGCTTTTTTCTGGGCTAATTCAATGCCAGCTGACGGAACATCAAACACCTGATTGTCATAGTTGATTTGCCCCTCTGGCACATCTCCTTGAATGACATTTCTCATATTCTGATAAGTGGACAGGCTGTGACGGATAAAATAGAAATTCTTCATTTTCGCTCTCCTTCTTGAGTGTGTGGTTTGTGTACGGTTTATTTTGGAAGTGATTTTAATGTGCTTTGCTAGGATTATATTTTTTTAAAATTTCATCCTAACAAACAAGCATAGCATTTTTTGGACATATAGTCCATATGTTTTGACAAATGGCAATATAAATAAAATATACATTGCCAATTTTTAGCTTTAATATTGCTTTTTTTATCCAATATGTTATAATTTTATTGTCGTCATTATTGATGACACTAATCAGTAATAATAAAAAATATGCATCTTAATGAACTAAAAAAGGCTGGACTTAGTGATAATGAAGCAAAAGTTTACCTCGCTGCGCTTGAGCTTGGAGAAGCTAGCGTTTATCGCATAGCCAAAAAATCAGGCGTAAAAAGGACGACTACTTATTTAGCTGTCGAAAATCTCAAGGAAAAAGGCTTGATAAGTAGCTATTTAAGGGACAGTACTGCGGTATTTTATGCTGAAAATCCTAAAAAACTTCTGGATATTCTTGATGATAAAAAAAGAGCCTTGAGTAGGATCCTCCCAGAGCTCTTGGCTTTTACTAATCTTATCGACAAAAAACCTAAAATTCGATATTTTGAAGGCAAAGAGGCTTATAAAGAAGTTTTTGGAGATATACTTAAGCACTCCGAAAATGAAATGCTCGGAACATTCAACGAACGCTTCTGGGATTGGGAAAAATATTTTACCTCCCATTTTATGCCAGAAAGAAAAAACAAGAAAATTTGGTCGAGAATATTATTCAAAGACAATCTGCAATTACGCGATCTTGCTCAAAGCGGAAACGTACCCTTCTCTCAAATAAAATTAGTCCCTTCGGATAAATTTAATATCGAGATCGAAATGGTCATATACGGGAAAAATAAAGTCGGCTATGTTTCATATGATGAAGAAATAGCAGTAATCATCGAAAGCCAAAAAATCCATGATACGCAAAAAAGTTTCTTCGAAACAATTTGGGAAATGTTACCAGATAAATAATAGAATATTTATCTGAAAAAATAGCGATCCAAAAAAGGCACTGTGTAAAACTAAGCTATTTCTAGAAACACAATAGAACCAATACCAAGAGCTATACTAATTATTTGTAACGGCGTTAGTACTTCTTTGAAATAGAACCAACTAACAACTGATAATGTAATAATATTACAAATAACGAAAATGGCAGAGGCAATTGCAATATTTTTATACTTAAAACTATAGGCAAGAAAAATTAGACCGACCAAATAGACTGCTAGTCCGATTATGAATAATGTTGCACTATTATTTGCTACCAATTTTTTCATTATTATATCACCTATAGTAAGAATTGAGCCACCTATAAATAAAAGAATGAGGGGTAAATATTGCATCATTTTAATTGTTAGTTAGTTTTGTTTGTTAAGTTCACGATAATTGATCTATATTTATTGTTTTAGCTTAGCTGGAACAAGTGCACGTAGTCCGGACTGGGATTGCTAAATCCTTTCCAATGAATTAATAAATTTATTAGCTTCCCTTGGATTTTTAAGAATAATAATTTTGTCTTTAGATATTACCTTATTCAAATTTTCATCTAAACTAATAGCCTCGCCTTTTGTCCATACTAATTTGAGAAATTTCCAACTAAACTTGTCTGGGCTACCGGGCAATTCTGGACGTGGATTTTTAAAATGTTTAATGCATCTTTTTATATATCTCCACGAAAGTAACAAAGGATGATAATCCAAATAAATTATAAGATCTGCTTTTTCAAAAACAAAAGAACGAGCATTTTTAGTTATATATCCATCAATAATCCATTGATTTTTATTTGATATATCCTTAAGTGCATTGATTGTTTCTTTGCCACCGATATAATTCCATCCCCTATTCCACATAATCTTATCCATATGAAAAAGCGGTAAGCCTGTTTCTTTGAAAATTTTGCGACTTAATATTGATTTACCTGACGCACTTACTCCTACAACTACAATTTTTTGATATTTTTTACTCATGTCTTAATTTTATCACCAAAACCAAAAAACGCCTACTTATTGGCGTTTTATGTATTTTGAGCCAGCAAGTACACGCAGTTCGGACTGGGTTTAGGAAAAAGAGTTTTAATTTAATTAAACGTCTAGAGAAACAAAAAATCCACCAATAGCACAGGTGGATTCTCTGTTTTCTATTAATGGATTTATTAGAGCTCCTGCAATCAAGCAAAGAGTCTATTCACTTTCTCAACAAGCTCATCTTCAGTAAAAAATCTTCCCTCGGCCATAATGACCGTAATGAATTTTTCATCCTCATCATAAACAGCGAACTGTTGATTGGGACATCTTTTTGCCGTACCCGATGGAGGCCGATCAAAAAAAACACCGAGATCAATTTGGATTTTATCGACTAAACACGATTTTCCCCTTTATTTAAAACGTTTTTCAATTTAAAATAATAGCTTTGGTTAAAAATACGCCTACAGTGAGACGCTTGCACGCTCCTAGAGGTTCCTTTTCATCCCTAAAGGATACTTTGACCAGTCATCCTCGCCTATTTTGATACATCCACCCAATTCCGTAATATTTTTTATAGTTTTAATATTTTTTGCTTTTGGAAAAATTTTTGTATAAGGGTTTTCTAAGAGTAAAGCCTCGATATTCACTTTTTTTGCAGATAAGTAATCGTATCGATAACTATCCCCAACAATCAAGGCGTGTTTTTTTAAGATATTTTTTTCTTTTAGTAACTCAACCATAAATAAGCCTTTTGCTTCTTGAATATTTTCAATAGCGTACCACTCATGGAAAATATTGTCCAATTTAAAATATCTGATTTTATTGTCGAGTAGTTTATTCGCCTTAACTGAATCATAAGGCATTGTAGAAATTAAGATCAGAGTTTTTCCTTCTTTTTTTAGCTTTTTTAGAGTTTTCACTATTCCATAAGCAAGTTTAAGCCTTGGAAGATAATCTCTTTCTTTTTTATATTTTCTATAAATTAAATAAGGAGGTGTTTCCTTCTTTCTTCCACGAGGATACCAGATAATGCCATCTCCATCAAAAAAAACTACTCTTTTTTTATGCATAACCAAACTATAGTCAAACTCTTGCAAAATAGCAAATTTAGTGCTATCCTAAAACTTAATTATTTTTAATTCAATTAGATTTATGGAAAAACGAACAGTTGAGCTAATACGTAATCTTGGTAAGAAGATTGAACACCTAGAGCAACCTATTCATCTTCTTGCTGTATGCTCGGGTGGCATGACTTTAGCTAAAACTATCGACAAGCATCTCAAAAGCAAAAAAATTGATTCTAAATATTTTGAAGTCTGGACAAATATCATAAACGGTAAAAAGAAAATTTGGAAAACAGATTTTCATAAAAAAGATTATACGGGCACAGCTGTGATAGTAGAGGATGTAATTTGGAAGGGTAGTGCACTTCCGCCAATCAAAAAAATGCTCAGAAAAATGAAAGCTAGAAAAAAGATTTTTATAGTTTCACTCCTTGATTGCAATAGAAAGGCAGATTTTTCTATCTTTAAATAAAATAAATCTTAACTCTAAACAAAATTAAAAAACAGCTCGAAGCTGTTTTTTAATTTTGAGCGGGTAACGGGAATCGAACCCGTATCGCTAGATTGGCAACCTAGTGTAATAGCCACTATACGATACCCGCCTGCCTAACTTTCCTATCTTACTATATATCCTTAACTGTTTGGATTAGTTAATCTTAATTCTTAGTTGGGAAAAAATATAACAAAGTAAGAAAGTTTGGCAGGCACGCCCACCCTAAAATTAGTAGGCATGCTATTTTTTTGTGGTGCCGAGTCCCGGGATTGAACCGGGGACACAAGGATTTTCAGTCCTCTGCTCTACCACTGAGCTAACTCGGCCTGAGGCATATAAGCATACTAGCATTTTAACATATCAACAAAATAAAAAAACGAAACTATATTTATGCTGAAAAGTTAAAATGCTAGAATGTTAAGATGCTAAGATGCTAAGATGCTAAGATGCTAAAATGCTAAAATGATTTGTGGGCAATATAGGACTCGAACCTATAACCCCCTCGGTGTAAACGAGGTGCTCTAGCCATTGAGCTAATTGCCCGTCATATTTTTTTAAAAAAACAATCCTTCGTGCCTTCGGCGGGACTTTTATCCCGCACCATTTTCAAGAAAAACTTCTGCTTTTAGTAAATTTGAGAGCGAAGCGGCTTCGCCTTAAAATTTTCTATCACAGCAACTTTCCCAAAAAATGGTGCTGGGACGAGCCCGCATGGCCTTGGATTCTTGGTACTAAATTTACTAGTGCGAACGAGAGGACTTGAACCTCCACGGGATTGCTCCCATATGCACCTCAAGCATACGCGTATACCAAGTTCCGCCACGTCCGCCTCGATTATTTTTTCTCCACTTCCTTTTCTTCTGTTTTTTCCACAACTTCTTCAATTGGCTCTTTCTCAATCACTTCTTCAATTTTTTCTCCAATAGCTTCTTTTAATACCTTATATTTCATTCGGCTCTGTTTTGGTGTCAGATCTCTGATGTAGTATAATTTTGCTCGTCTTACTTTGGCTTTTTTGACCAATTCTATCTTTTCAACATTTTTAGAAAGAAGTGGCACAATCATTTCTACCCCAACGCCATGTGACACTTTTCGCACAGTAATAGTTGGAGAAGAACTTTGCCTACCTTTCACTCCCAAAACCAAGCCTTCAAACATTTGCAGTCTTTGCTTTTCACCTTCTTTGATTCTCAAGTGAATTTTTACCACATCTCCCGCCTTAAAATCCATCTTGTTTTCACCTCTCAAATTCTTGTTAAACGCAATTACTTTCTTTTCCATAACTTTGAATATTCGCATGTGCGCATTCGTAGCGCGCCATTCGCATACCTATTATAACAAATTATATCTTAAATAAAAAATTATCCCAATATATTGAGAATTTAGGCTAATTTTAGAATTATTTTAGCTTTCTTATATTAGCCTTAAATCAATATTTAGTCAAATATTTTCCTGTTTCTCTAAAAATCTCAAAAAATCCTCAGGTAGACCGACTTCGAACTCGAAATTTTGACCATCCAGATCGAATTTAATTTTTTTAGCGTGAAGCAAATGACGCACAACACTTTCTTCAGTTTTTGTATTCCGGAGTTTATATTTTTCGTCTCCTACAATTGGGTGACCAAGCGAAGACATATGAATTCTGATTTGATGCGTTCGGCCGGTTTTTGGTTTTAGCTCTATCAAAGAATATTCCTCTCCTTCTTTCAAGACCTCATATTCTGTTAAAGCTTCCCTGACTTTAGTTTGCGTTTTTGCGTTGGCAATAGTTTGTTTTTTATAATTTATCGCTCTTGCCAATGACTTGTCGATTATTCCTTTTTTGCTTTCTAGTTTTCCATGCGTTAGCGCCCAATATGTTTTTTGAATTTCATGATTTGCAAATTTTTCCTTCAGCTTCTGGAAAGTTTTTTGATTTCTCGCAACAAGCATTATCCCGCTAGTATCCTTGTCCAACCGATGCACAATGCCAGGCCTATTTTGCGGTTCATCTCCAACAGTTCCAATTTCCGGAAATTTATAAAGGAGTCCGCTTACTAAGGTAGCTGTTTCATTTTTTTCACTTGGATGTACCTGCACTCCTGCTGGCTTATCTATCACCACAAAATTAGCATTTTCAAAAATAATTTTGAATTTAACATTTTTGTTGGCAATTATGCCCGCTGTTTTTTCTGGAATATTTATCTCAACCACATCCCCCTCTTTCAATGTATGACTCGGTTTTATTTCCTTTCCATTTACCAAAACATTTCCACTTTTTATATTTCTGATAATTTCTCCGCGCGTATAAGAAAAAAATTCCCTCACCAGGAATCTGTCTGTTCGTTCACCTGAATTATTTTTTGTAATAATTATTTTTTTCATTGTGCCCAGAAGAGGACTCGAACCTCCAATCCCTTGCGAGAACCAGTTCCTAAGACTGGCGCGTATACCAATTCCGCCATCTGGGCATATTCCATTCTTCAATGTGGGCGTGGAGAGACTCGAACTCTCAAGAGATTACTCTCATATGCTCCTGAAGCATACGCGTATACCAATTCCGCCACATGCCCAAAGCCTATTTTACCCTAAAATTGCTTTGAGTCTCCTCACTTCATCTGCTAGCGCCCCTTCATTTTCATATTCCCCATGATGACGAGTATCGTCGCCATAAGTTTCCTTTTTCATATCCAAATGAATGTTCACTATCATATCGACTCCATTTACCTTAACATACATATGAAATCTTGGATAGCCCGAAGCACTAAATGGGCGCACAAAACTCATTTCTTCTCCCTCCTGTCTTTGATAGGCATACCCAGCTCGTCGCAACATATTGACTGGACTCGTGGAAATATTTTTAACTTCTATTTGCATAAAATTTTGCAGATTTAATAGTGTTTTTTAAAAGCATAGTGATCGTCATTGGTCCTACGCCTCCTGGCACGGGCGTAATTGCGCTGGCAATTTGAGAAACTTCCAAGAAATCCACATCTCCCGTCAATTTTCCCTCATCATCTCGGTTCATTCCCACATCAATCACTACTGCTCTTTGTTTTATCATATCTTTTGTGATTAGTCCAGTATACCCCACCGCCGAGACTAGAATATCCGCGCCCAGACATTTTTCTTTGAGATTCTCAGTCTTAGAATGACAAACCGTCACCGTCGCTCCCAAGTTTATCATCATAAGCGCCAAAGGTTTTCCTACAATATTACTTCGTCCCACAATCACAACGTCTTTGCCAACAATTTCAATTTCAGACCTTTTCAAAATTTCCAAAATTCCCGCCGGTGTGCAAGGTGGAAAAATTTCTTGACCCAGAAATACTTTTCCAATATTCTCCGGATGAAAACAGTCAACATCTTTTTTCGGATCAATAGCTAAGATTATTTTTTCTTTCTCAATATGCGCAGGTAACGGCAGCTGAACTAAAATTCCGTGCACTTTTTCATCCGCGTTTAATTTTCCAATTACCTCCAACAGTTCATCTTGAAAAATTTTTTCTTCTAATTCAAAAACTTGTGAATATATCCCGATTTCCTCACAAGCTCGTTTTTTGTTTTTCACATAAATTTTTGAAGCACTATTCTCTCCGACAATTACTACTGCTAGTCCCGGAACAATTCCTTTTTCTTTCAATCCCAAAACTTCAGTTCTTAATTCTGACTTAATTTCTTCTGCTAATTTTTTTCCGTCTAAAATTTTCATAAATATTTTTTACATAATTTAAAAAAGTCCCTCAATAATTCCATCGCCTGTAATGTTTATTTTTTCTGATGCCGGAATTTTTGGCAGTCCTGGCATTGTCATAATCTCTCCGGCAATTGCCACGATAAATCCAGCGCCATTTGAAAGCCTAAGTTCCGAGATATTAATTGTGAAATCTTTTGGACGTCCTAGAAGTTTTGGATCGTCAGACAAAGAATATTGTGTTTTAGCAATGCAAATTGGAACACCGTCTAATTTCATTGTTTCTATTTTTTCCATTTGCTTTTGAGCTTTGGCGCCAAACTTTACTTCCCGCGCTCCATAAATTTCCCACGCAATCTTTTCTATTTTTTCTTTGATCTTTTTTTTCTCATCATAGAGTACTTTGAATTTTGTTTTCTTTTTTTCCAACGTTCCCAAAAGTTTTTTGGCTAAATCTACTCCACCTTCACCACCTTTCGCCCAAATATTAGAAACGGCCACTTGGGCTCCTAATTTTTTGCAACGCGAAAACACAAAATCAATTTCTTTTTCTGTGTCAGTCGGAAAAATATTTATCGCAACAACTACTGGCACGCCAAATTTTTTCAAATTTTCTAAATGTTTTTCTAAATTAACAATTCCTTTTTGCAAAAATGCAATATTTTGTGTCGCTATATTTTCCAACTCTACCCCTCCATTATATTTTAGTGATCGAATCGTCGCTACAAGCACCACCGCATCCGGTTTTAAATCTGCTTTTCGACATTTGATGTCAAAAAATTTCTCCGCGCCAAGATCCGCCCCAAAACCCGCTTCGGTAATCAAATAATCTGCTAATTTCAATCCATAACGCGTAGCCAAAATACTATTGCATCCGTGAGCAATGTTAGCAAATGGTCCACCGTGGATAATCGCCGGTGTGTGTTCCAATGTTTGCACCAAATTAGGTTTCATCGCATCTTTGAGAAGCACTGCCATCGCCCCAGTCACTTTCAGATCCCGCGCATAAACTGGCTCGCCAGAAAAATTATACGCGACAATAATTTTTCCTAATTTATCTTTCAAATCCTTAATATTTTCACTAAGACACAAAATCGCCATCACTTCTGACGCTACGGTGATATTAAATCCATCTTCTCGAGGAATCCCTTGTGATTTTCCGCCTAATCCCACAATAATCTGACGCAAAGACCGATCATTCAAATCCATCGCCCTCTTCCAAACAATTTGTCTAGAATCAATATTGAGCTCATTGCCCTGGAAAATATGATTGTCAATTACTGCACTAAGCAAATTGTTAGCTGTCGTTATCGCATGGATATCACCTGTAAAATGCAAGTTTATATCCTCCATTGGCATCATCTGTGAATATCCGCCACCAGCTGCCCCACCCTTTATCCCCATGCATGGTCCAAGTGATGGCTCGCGAAGAGCTAACATCGATTTTTTTCCAAGTCTATTCATCGCCATTGAAAGTCCAATAGAAGTTGTTGTTTTCCCCTCACCGGCTGGCGTTGGATTTATCGCCGTCACTAAAATTAATTTTCCGTTTTGATTTTTTTTGATTCTTTCCCAAAGATCTGGTTTTAATTTAGCTTTATACTCACCATAGGACTCTAACTCGTGCTCAAAAATTCCCGCCCTCCTTGCAATTTCAGAAATTTTTTCCATCTTATTCTCTTGCGCAATTTGAATATCACTTTTCATAAATTTTTTCAAAAAATTAATTCGTACATTCGTATATTTGTACAAAATTCGTAATTCGTAGTTGTTATATTATTTCGTCTTTTACCTTTTTTAATATCTCCACCACTTTTTCATTTTTGTGGAGCTCCTCAATTGATTTTATTATCTCATCAACATTTTCTGGATTTTTAAGTATCTTTATTGCAAATATGCGAATAGCTTTGTGATCAGGTTTTTTCTCAATATATCTTGCCACCATCGCATACCACAATTTAAATGTCTCACTATCTACATTTATATCAGTTTCTATAAACGGAGGGTTGTTAAAATAATTTCTAATTTTCTCCCAATTATTATATTCATCATAAATAATTTCGTCCTCCAAAAGTTTCGCCGCTTGAATATAAAATTTCGTGTCATTTTTAAAAGAATAGAAATTATATTTATTCAAAATTTCTTCGCGACGCATATCGCAATACAAATGAAATTTCCATCCCGCTTCAAATGAAGTCAATCCGGAAAAATTTAAATTTAATGGAGCAAATTTCAAATGAGTATCTTTTCTTTTTATATTTTCATCAATATGGCGAATATCTGGAAAAATGCAACCTAGAATAAATTCGTCCTTATTTATTTTTTCAACTGGAATTATTTTTTTTTTCTTCACGCCCAAATCATCAAAATTAGCCAATTCTAAACTATCAAAATACTTCTTTGCATATATGATATGGGAAATTTGCGTAGCCATGGTATAATAATACCATAAATAATTAAGAAGTATAAATATGAAAAAACAACAACATGCTTCTAAGAAAATAACTATTAGTGCGATCAAAGCCGACATCGGTAGTATCGGCGGTCACATTAAGCCAAGCAAAAGAGTTTTGGCTACGGTTGAGGAATATGTAAAACAAAACGGAAGTGATATGTTAATTGATTATAAAATTAGCTACACAGGAGATGACATTCTAATCCTTTGCACACACACTAAAGGCAAGGATAATAAAGAAATTCATAAATTAGCTTGGGATGCATTCAAAGCTGGAACAGATACGGCTTTTGACCAAGGTCTTTATGGCGCTGGGCAAGACCTTCTGAAGGATTCTTTTTCTGGCAACATCAAGGGAATGGGACCAGCAGTAGCTGAACTTGAGTTTTTCGAAAGACCAAATGAGCCTTTTCTTATGTTCGCTGCTGACAAAACTGATCCAGGAGCCTATAATCTGCCCCTTTACCTTTCTTTTTGTGATCCAATGCATAATTCCGGGCTGATTCTTTCTTCGAATATGGCCAAGGGTTTTCGTTTTGATATTATGGATGTTTCCTACACTAAAGCCGATAAGGTAATTTCTCTTAATGCTCCAGAAGAATCATACCAAATCGCTGCCCTTCTTCGTGATCCAGAAAGATTCGTGGTAGAAAAAATTATTTCTCGAGAAACTGGCGAGCAAGCCGTTTCAGTAAGTACCACAAGACTGCATAATATCGCCGGAACCTACACTGGAAAAGATGATCCGATTTTACTAGCTCGAACCCAAGGCGCTTTCCCTGCCACCGGAGAACTGCTCTCTCCCTATCATATCGGACATTTTGTCGCCGGCTTTATGCGTGGCAGTCACACTGGACCACTAATGCCAGTCAAGCAAAATACTTCTGTTTCATTCTTTGATGGACCGCCTGTTGTTTCTTGCGCCGCCTATTGTGTGCATAATGGAAAATTAACCAGCCCAGCTGACACTTTTGATCATCCTTTTTGGGATCATGTTAGAAATAACATATCCGCCAAAGCCATCGAGCTTAGACGTCAAGGATTTTATGGAAATGCCATGCTTCCCTATAGCGAACTTGAGTATGGCGGAATTGTAACTACACTAAAATCACTGGAAAAAAGATTTGTGGTAAGAAAAAAATAAAATAGAAGAAAATTAAAAAAGCGGGAATTAAAAATCCCGCTTTTTTGTTTCATATTACATGCTCCATGCTTTATGATTTTCATTCCACCCAATATTTCTTCTTCATCAATTCCTCTTCTTCTTTCTTCTCTTTTTCAATTTTTTGTTTAGCAAAAGCGCGAAGTTCGGCGAGATCTTTTTTGTCTAGGCTTTTAGCCAGCTTCAGAAGTTTTTCTTTTTTGTTTAGAGTTTGATCGTCAATCACCTCTGCCAGAAGCACGTCTAGTATCGCTCCGATTTTTTGTCCGGGTTGGATTTTCAAATCTTTCATTAAATCATTTCCATTGATTGCAAGTTGCTTGACTGAAATTGCGTCCGAAGAAACTTTTTCCACCATAAATTTGAAATGTCTGAGTTTATATGGTACCGCTTTCGCCACACCCGACCCCAGTCGATCAGCAATTCTCACGTCAATCAAATCATTGATATTTTCCACGCCAACTTTTTGCACCACGCGACGTACTCCTGATTCCCCCACCTCATCCACGTTGTAGTAGAACATATGATTTTTCACAAGCATCACAGTTTTCTCAATAATTTTCCTTGGATATTTCATCCGTTCCAAAATCTTCTCCACCATTTTTGCGCCAATATATTCATGCGAATAAAAAGTCGCCATTTCTCCCTCGCCTCTTTTTGATTTCGGCTTTCCAATATCATGCAAAAATGATGCCAAGCGCACTTCCAACTTTTCAGACGGACATTTTTCCAAACTAGCCAGAAGATGAGCATAAACCGTGTTGTATGGTCCAAAATAATGATGGCGATTTTGTTTCACGCCAATAGTTCCCAAAATTTCAGGAATAAAATAATCGATCAATTTTGCTTCCACTAAAAGTTCCACGCCTTGAGCGGGATTTTTTGAGAGAATTATTTTATCAAACTCATCTCTAATTCTTTCAATTGAAACATATTTTAGATTTTTAGCATTTTTTTTGATCGCCTCCAAAGTTTTTTTCTCAATCTTAAAACCCAGTTGCACCGAAAAACGAATGGCTCGCATCATGCGAAGCGCATCCTCATCAAATCTTTCCCCTGCCTCCCCCACCGCTCGAATTATTTTATTCTTCAGATCTTTTTGTCCATCAAATAAATCAATTACTTCGTATTCATTATTTTTTATTTGGACATTTTTAATTTGAGATTTTATTGGAAATTGGAAATTGGAAATTGGAAATTTCAACGCGATAGCGTTGATTGTGAAATCTCTTCTTGAAAGATCTTCTTCTAAAGTTTTCGCAAATTTCACCTCATCCGGATGACGCTTATCAGAATATTTTGATTCTATTCTATATGTTGTGATTTCCACATTGGGCCCATCCCAATCTTTTTCTTCTACGCTCTCAATATATTTCAAAGGCAACATCACTGTTCCAAATTGATTTTCATATTTTCCATCTGGAAAAATTTTCAAAATTTCCTCCGGCTTCGCATTAGTCGCCACATCCCAATCTTTCGGTCCCGAGTACTCGGGATTATTTAACAATAAATCCCTCACACATCCACCAACTACATACGCCTCAAAACCAGCCTTCTCGAGACTTTGGATAACTTCTATTATATATTGTGGGAATTCTATTTTTTTCATTATTTTTTTATTAATAGATCACAAGATAATACGTCCCCCTCATCATATGATAATATACTTATACCATGAATTCTTTGTGTCACAAAATCTTTTTCAAAAAAACAAAGCGTTACTTTTTCTTTTTGTGCGAAATTATTTATAGCAATTTCTCTTTCTCCTAAATTATCCGCCTTGCTTACTAGTGGCAAATAAAATGGCAAGATCATTCCCGTGGAAAAATGTTCAGGCTTTTTTATCAAATAAAGATTCACTGGCACATTATCTACTTTCTGCGAAATTTCCAGTCCTAATTTTTTTATAAAATCATTTCTATTTGGGTGGAATGGGATAATTACATTCATTCCAATAATTACACTTATCGCAATCATCATTACCATTGATAAATTTTTTCTATAATAATAAATCGTACCAAGGAAGACAACAAATCCAATCACAAAAACAGACATCAATCCAAGATCGCTAAATCCCAAAAAGCGAGAAAAAAACTTTGGCACCAAAATATGCGCTTCGCCAAAATTAGAAACTTTCAAAGAAAAAGACGGCAAGAAATTACCTAGAGATATAATTCCCATAATCAAAACCCACTGCCATTTTTTGTTTCGTATCATCTCAGTAATCATTCCTCCTAAAAAAATTACCACTGGAAAGTATAGTGGGATAATATACTGAGGCAATTTAGTTTTAGCGAGGGTGAATAAGAAAAATATCGTCAAAATCCACACCAAAAGCAATTTAATTTTTTCTCCATATTTTTTTCTAACATCTTTTGTGAAAGCAAAAAACATCGCGACTACCAGCATAAATGACCAAGCCCCACTTCTTTCGAAAAATAACAAAATGTAAGAAAAACAATTGTCATTCCATGAAGTGTTCAATATCGGTTGTGAAAATCTTTTCCATACATGATATCCAAAATAATCCTGCCAAAATAAATTTCCATATTGCATAGTCATCAGAAGATGCCACGGTAAAAATATAACCAAGCACAAAATCAAACCTTGCCAAAAATATTTCTCTTTTAATAGTCTTTCTTTTTTCTCAAGAAAAACAAAGATGGCCACTATTACAAAAGGCAAAAAACCTACCGCACCCTTTGTCATCACCGCTAAACCAGAAAACAATCCAAACAATCGCCAGCATTTTGGATTTCCTTTTAACACTTTCCAAAAATAAAACATACTTGCCGAGATAAAAACTCCTACTGGCAAATCCATCATATTTGACCTAATCGACCAAAGGATAATTGGGGTTGTAAGAAAGATAAACCCAGACAAAAAAGCAGCTAGGCGCTTTTTGAAAAATTCTAACGAAAAAAAATACACAGCCGTTGCCCCGGCTATGCCAAATATTCCAGGTATTATATGCGCAACAAATTCCGAGACTCCAAAAATACGAAACGGGAAAATTGTAAGCCAAATAATAAGCGGGGGTTTTTCAAACCAAAGTTTATCTTGCCAATATAATGATAGGTACGATCCACTCTCAATACTCTCCCTAGCTATTTGACTATAAATTGCCTCGTCTCCTTGAAAACTTCCCGAGGATCGAAATAAAATAAGAGTTATTGCATATATCGCGAGTAAAAAAAGTGGCCACAGAAAAAATTTCTCATCCAACACCCTCATCTCTTCTAAAAATCTATTTTTGAATATTAAGATTTTTTTCCGCATATTCCATTGTGCCCTCAGTAGGAATCGAACCTACATCTCATCCTTAGGACGGATTTGCTCTATCCATTGAGCTATGAAGGCAAAAAATTATACCAAACACTATTCTATCTTTTAATCTACATTAAAGCAAAACTTAAAAAATGTGGACCTGAGGAGAGTCGAACTCCTGACCCCTTCGATGCCATCGAAGTACTCTAACCAACTGAGCTACAGGCCCTAAACACAAATTAATTCAATTATTTTTTTTATTTCATTATAAATATCAGCAGAAAAATAATCTATACGACAAACCCCCTTGTATTCTGGTTTTTTAGATTTTTTACCAATAGTCCTAGCATCAATTCTTGCTTTATAAAATTGATTACTAGAAATGCTCGTAACTTCCGACCAAAATTTTTCTAACTTAAATATATCCTGATCCGCTCTACATTGTAAAGTGCATCTAAATTTCTTCTCATCAATTTCATAACACTTTCTCAATAAATCTAAAAATAACTTAATTACTTTAGGATCAGAATTCCCTAACATTATAGAGCTCTTTCGTGTCTTTCCACCCTCACCCAAGTAAAGTATCGCAAGTATAATTTTTGCAATATCCTTATTATTTTTTAAATTTTTCAAATGAACAACCCTACCCGCGACTTCTTCCAAATAAATTTCTCTTTTCTCTTTAATTACTCTTATGGCATTTATATGTGAAATTTTTGTTTTAGTTTTTATAATATCATCCCGTCTTTTCTTTGCTTCTTTCGATAATTCTATATTACTAAACCAAACAGATAATGTACTTTTTGGTATTTTTACATTTAACTTAGATATAATTTCTCCATAAGTGTTTCCATTATTCCTAAGCTCAATTGCTTTATTTTTATATTTTATATATCTAGATAACATAATAAGTTTATCGTACCACCAAATTTGCCAATGTGCAAATAAAAAACTATTTGCGATAAAGTCCCAATACTACTAAAATACACATATATGAATTTAGCAAAAAAAATATTAACTAATTTTAAAAATCAACCAGATATTTGGTTCTTTTTTGGGTTTTTATTAACTTTTACACTAAGTATCCGAAAAGTGTTATTTCACTTTCCAATCAAGGAAAACTTCAATGAATATTCTGGCATATACATCTACCTATCTGATATCTTTCTAATTCTGACTTTTATTTTCTGGTTTATATCTATATTATGCAATAATTTATTGTCATTGTCAAGGATTAGACTGTGGATAACTCGTGTTTTGCACAATTTATACATAATTTTACCCTTATTTTTAGTTTTTCTTTCTTTTTTATCCATATTATGGTCCGGAAATAAGTCAATAGCCATTTTTCGATCAATTAAGCTTTTAGAGTTTTATTTATTATATATCTATATTATTTTTAGAATTGTTCCACGTGGAACAATTTTTACCTCACCCAATCCCTCTCCTTATAAAGGAGAGGGTGGCTCAGAACACTCATTGCCATTGCATAATCAAAATGTTCCACGTGGAACATTAAATAATTTATTTTTGATTATAATACTATCAGGTCTAATTCAAGCCATAATCGGCATCATTCAATTTTTCCTACAAAAATCAATTGGCCTACTTTGGCTTCGAGAAAGCCTAATTTCACCAGACATTCTCGGGGTCGCTAAAATAGTCCTAAACGGAGAAACATACATTCGTGCCTATGGCTTAATGCCACATCCTAATGTTTTAGGAGGTTTTCTGCTTTTTTCAATTATTATCACTTTATTGTATAATAAATTGTTCCATGTGGAACAATTTAAAATACTACAAATAGAAAAATCTAATCAAGATATAACTGATAATGTTCCACGTGGAACATTATCAGAAGAAAATATACATTCAATATCCAATTGTTCCACGTGGAACAATTGGAAAATTAGAAATAATTGGTCATTTAGACTTACGATAGCCGTTCAAATTTTAGCCTTAATTTTAACCTTTTCTAAATCCGCCATAATTGGGCTACTTATTACTTTGATCTTTATAATTGTTCCACGCCCGCCTGCCGGCGAGGCAGATAGAACAAAATACACCTCACCCAATCCCTCTCCTTATAAAGGAGAGGGTGGCTCAGAAGACTCTACGTCCACCCAAGTCCAAATTGTTCCACGTGGAACAATTCAACATTTAAAGTTAATCGTATTATCAGGATTCATTATTTTAACTTCAGTCTTCATTATAATCAAACCAAATATTAACTCTCTATTTCTAAATTCCCTCAATGAGCGTCTATTTTATCTAAATGTTCCACGTGGAACATTTGAGAGTGATCCAGTTTTTGGACTTGGGGCGGGACAATCAGCTTTATCTATGCAAAAATATTTTCCTCAAAAATTAGAATTCTGGCAATATCAGCCTGTTCATAATGTTTTTCTTTTGATATTTAGTGAACTAGGCTTGATTGGATTAGGATTATTCATTTGGTGGTTATGGAAATTATTCTACCCCGTAAATTCTGATAATGTTCCACGTGGAACATTATCAGAACACGGGGCAGGCTCGGAACAAAAGGAGAAGAACCTTACCCCCTTCTCCTTAATAAGGAAAAGGGCTGGGGATGAGGTAGATATGGAGCAAGAGTATAATGACTACATATTACACAATGATAATACATATTTGTCAAGTACTATATTCTCTAGATATTTCCAAGGAATTCTTTTAGGACTAATTTTTATTATGCTTTTTGACCATTATCTCTGGGATATCCAACAAGGAAGCCTCCTTTTCTGGCTAACCGCCGGTTTTATTACTGGGATACGAACTATGCATAATAAAAAATCTGCATAGTTTTGAGAATACTTGCATAGTTTTGCATAGTCTGCTATAATAGTTACATAGCTTTAAATTATTATATGAACAAACAACTAATAACCATTCAAGAAGTCGCAAAAAAACTTGGCGTGTCCCTTGATACGCTCCGACGTTGGGATAAAAATGGAAAGCTAAAATCAATTCGCCTCACTCCCACTGGACATCGTCAATATAATTTAGATGACATAGAGTCACTGTCTGAAAATATTTTTTCTATTGCTAAGAATTGGGTCACAGGTGAGAACCCAAAAGAACCTGAGGATAAATTTTATTGTGCTGATTCTATAAGATTTCAATCAAGACTGACATATTTAGAAAATGATCTTAGAAATTTACCCAACACAGAAAAAGATTTTTCCTTAATAGTTGCTGCGACAGGAGAAATAGGTAATAATTCTTTTGATCATAATATTGGCTCGTGGACAGACATCCGTGGAATATTTTTTGCTTATGATATAAATAAGCGACAAATTGTATTAGCTGATAGGGGACAGGGGATATTCAAAACTCTCAAGAGAGTAAAGCCTAGTTTATCAACTGATAAAGATGCATTGATAACTGCCTTCAGTGAAAAAATTTCCGGCCGAGCCCCAGAAAGTCGAGGCAACGGACTTAAGTTTGTAAGAAAAATAATAACTCAAAGCGATAATAACCTAAGTATATATTTTCAATCTGGAAATGCCATATTAAATTTAAAGAATGGAGATCTTGATTTAAATATAACTCAATCTTATTTTTCTATAAATGGTTGTTTAGCTTTTATTAACTTTTAAAATTATGATCATTGAACTAAAAAAATTTGGAACAACATTAACTTCAAGGCAATCCGGCAAAGAAGCACTTTTAGCTTTTCGCCCAATCTTAAATTTGGTACCAGCAAATGAAAAGATAGAGATAGATTTTAGCGGAGTAAATACTTTCACACCTTCTTGGGGAGATGAATTTTTGACATCCTTGCAGAATGAGTACAGAGAAAGATTTTTTCTCAAAGAATCCTTCAATCTTTCTGTGAAAGCAACCATAGAAATTCTGGAAGAAACTAATGAAATTAAATTTCAGATTAAGAAATAAATTCGATGAAAAAAGTTTAGTTTTGTTTTTTGACTATGCACTATCTAAGGCAACACTGAGATATAGACGAAATTTTATAAAAGAAGTTTTTAAGAATTAAAATTAAATGACCAAAAAAGAACATAACTTTGCGACAATATTATTTCTCAATGACCAAAATGAAATCTTGTTACAAAAGAAAAGTTTGGCACGCAGATATCAACCTGGAAAATGGTGTATGTTTGGTGGAGGCATTGAAGAAAATGAGACTCCTGAAATTGCCATCCAGCGCGAAATAAAAGAAGAACTTGGGATAAAACTAACCGAATTTAAACTATTTAAAGTTTTTAATTATAAGGATTGGTATACTGGAAAAATTCATGTCTTCACAGCTTTTTTTGAAAATAAAATATCTGACATTTCGCTCGGTGAGGGAGTAGGTTTCGCATTCTTTGCACCTCATGAAATCGATAAATTAAATATCATTAATCATGATAAGAAAATTATAGAGAAATTTATCGATGCAAACAATGAAAAATTAAATAAATAATCAAAAAATATTATGGATATAATTAAAGAATCAAAAAACTATGCACTATCAGAAATTGATAGATATGGATCACCCACCCTTGTTCATTTTGGTATCTCTGAACAAAAAGCAATCGCGCTTGCAAAAAAACTAGGCGCCGATGAAATGATAGTAAGAATTGGCGTAACCTTAATGGATCTAAAGCTTGGTCAAGCCTTGAAAGAAAATAGATTGCAAGATCATGTCTCCATGAGTATTGATGCTTCAGAAATATTCTTGAAAAAATTTAATCTGGATAAAAAAGCAAGAAACAAAATTATTAATTGTATTGAAGCTCATCATAAACAAGTAGCATTTAATTGTCTTGAAGCAGAAATATGTGCAAATGCAGATTGCTACCGCTTTATACACCCAAGAGGATTTTTCGCATATTTAACTTTACTCGGAAAAAGATATGAATCATTCGATGAATGCCTAAATCAAGCAGAAGCTAAACTTGATGAAAAAAATTCTATCTTATCATTAGATATTTGCAAAAAAGAACTAAACAATTATTATACAACCTTAAAAGATTTTATTACTGATTCTAAGAAATAACAAACTCAAGAAATTTATCGATGAGAATTTATAAAAAGTAATCTATAATTTTATGGAATTTAGAGAACTACAAGAAAAAGTTGTGGCTAATGCTATGAGTTATGGGAGAAAGTGCAACATAGAAATCGATGAAGATTTTGCCTTGTTAAAATTATATGAAGAAGTGGGGGAGTTTGCGCAAGCGGTTCTCATCCACCACAAAAAAAGTCGACCGGAAAAATATGTTTCGGAAGAAATTTCAAAGAGAGAACTAGGAAAAGAATTGGCCGATGTGGTTGGTATGGCCATCGTCAATGCACATCTCTTGGGGATTGATTTGGAAGAGGCAATTGAAAAGAAATGGATTAGTAATTTGAAAAAATAATATTTCATCTGCTGAATATAAAAAATCCCACGCGCTTTGCATGGGATTTTTTATTTTTATTTTATGTCATCCTGAATTTATTTCAGGATCTATGCTCTTTTAATTGAGATTCTGAAACCTGCCTGCCGACGAGGCACGGCAAGTTCAGAATGACAGCAAATTATAAAACTGTACTCGCACTAACTTTATCTCCAGCTTGCGGTCGCATGACGCGCACGCCTTGTGTAGCTCGACCGAGAACGGAAACACTAGAAAGTGGAATGCGAATTATTTGGCCTTTTTCGGAAGTAAGAATCAGGTCAGTATCAAGGGCATCCATATTGATGATAGTGGCACCAATAATTTTTCCAGTTTTGGCTGTGACGGAGGCAGTTTTGATTCCTGAGCCACCACGTTTTTGCACTTTGTAGAATTTGAGATCTGATCGTTTGCCATAGCCATTTTCAGAAATCACCAAAAGCTGATTGCCTTTTTGATTTTTGAAAACTATATCCATTCCAACCACCGCGTCATCTTTTTTGAGCTTGATTCCGCGTACTCCAGCTGCTGTTCTACCCATGCCACGTACATCTGCTTCTTTGAATCTAATGGCTTGACCATTTCTCGTGGTCACCACTACTTCATCCGACCCAGTTGTAGCATCCACCCAACGTAGAGCATCATCCTTTTCGAGTTTGATGGCGATGAGTCCTGATCTTCTCACATTTTCAAATTCCGAGATGGCAGTTTTCTTGACTGTTCCCATTTGCGTTGTCATAAATAGATATTTATAATTGTCATCTTTGTTGAAAGGGATGAGCGCTGTGATAGATTCATCTTGAGAAAGAGAAAGGAAATTCACGATTGATTGACCCTTGGCAATACGAGTAGATTCCGGAATTTCATAAGCCTTGGTTTGAAAAACTTTTCCGGTATTAGTGAAAAACAAAAGATTGTCATGCGCCATCACGCCCAGCATCTTTTGAATTTCATCACCTTCGCGCGTTGTGGCACCGATCACGCCTTTGCCTCCACGCTTTTGCACTTTGTAGACCGTTGGATTCATTCTTTTGATGTAACCATCTTTGGAAAGAGTGATGATGGCTTCTTCATTTGGCACTAAATCTTCTTGCTTGAATTCACCCACACCAGATTTGATTACTTTCGTTCTCCTTTCGTCGCCATATTTTTCCTTCACCTTTTCCAATTCTTCTTGCACGATGCCAGCAATTTTCTTTTCGCTTTTCAAGATTGCTTCAAGTTCAGCTATGAGTTTTATTTTTTCCGCTAGCTCATCTTCAATCTTCTTTCTTTCTAGCCCAGCCAGAGTTTGCAATCTCATTTCCAAAATGGCAGTGGCTTGACGCTCAGAAAGTTTGAATTTCTTCATCAAACTCTTATGCGCTTCTTCTTTAGTAGGGGATTTTCTGATTGTGTCGATCACCGCGTCAATATTATCAAGCGCAATTTTTAGTCCTTCTAGGATATGCGCTCTATCTTTGGCTTTGTCCAAATCAAATTTAGTTCTTCTGGTGATGACAATTTTTCGATGCTTGATATATTCTTCCAAAATATCTTTGAGATTGAGCACTTGCGGTTCAATCCCATTGACGAGTGCCAACATATTCACGCCGAAATTCTTTTGAAGATCTGTAAGGGAAAAAAGTTTATTGAGTACTTTTTGTGGATAGGCGTCTTTTTTGAGATCCACCACAATTCGCACGCCATCCTTGTCAGATTCATCACGCAAATCTTTTATTCCTAAAATTTTTCCTTCGTGAACTAAATCAGCAATTTTTTCAATGAGAGTTGATTTGTTAGTCGCGTAGGTAATTTCCGTAATGACAATCTGAAACATTCCCGTCTTAGTTTCAACAATATCTGCTTTAGATCGAGTCAAAATTTTTCCTCGTCCAGTCTTGTAGGCTTCAACAATATCCTTTTTGTTATAAATTATTCCCCCGGTTGGAAAATCTGGCCCCTTAACAAATTCACAAAGATCTTCAATTGAAGCCTCAGGGTTTTCAATTAGATGATTTATCCCATCGATTAATTCAGTGAGATTATGTGGAGGAATGTTAGTGGCCATTCCCACTGCAATTCCCATTGAACCATTAAGAAGCAGTTGCGGTAGCCCGGCTGGAAGAACTGTCGGTTCTTTGTGTTGTCCATCAAAGTTTGGCACAAAATCCACAGTGTCTTTTTCAATGTCAAACAACATTTCTTCCGCCATTTGGGAAAGTTTGGCTTCGGTATATCGATAGGCCGCCGCACCATCACCATCCATTGAACCAAAGTTTCCTTGTCCTTTAACCATTGGATAGCGCAAAGAAAAATCTTGCGCCATACGTACCATTGAATCATAAACGGCTACGTCACCGTGCGGATGATATTTACCAAGCACTTCTCCAACTACCGTAGCTGATTTTCGAAATTTCGCACTAGCACGAAGTCCACTTTGCCACATTGAATAGAGAATTCGACGATGCACCGGCTTCAAACCATCGCGAACATCAGGCAGAGCACGCGAAACAATCACGCTCATGGCATAATCCAAATAGGATTGTTGAATTTCTTCAGTTATCTCACGACCGCGAACATTAGCGGAAAAATCTGGCTTTTCCTCTAGAATTTTTTCTTTTGGCATATTATTAATTTGAAAATTTATATTTTATTTAGTTTTATTCGAAACTAAACTTCTAGAAAAATTCTAATTTCTCATTAAAGTTCAATATCGAAAAGATTTATTGATTGCTAATATCAGTTTGCGACTCCTTACCTAAAACATTTTTCAATTGACTCGTGGCATCTTCAATAGATTTTTTTTGCGCACTCAATTCTTGCATAGCACTCCCATTACTTATGTTCTCTGTGGGTTTCTCTTCACTTTTCAAACTGCTAATCTGCGCAGAAAAAGAAATCATCCAGATAATCACGATAAAAAACATTCCCACAGCTGTAAGTCCCCACGCCCAACGTAGACGGATATAATCCGGCTGACGCCTAATTTCATCGATTTTATTAAAAATATTCATTTTTTACAAACTTCAAAAACTACTCGATGTCCATCAGTACAACTTCCATTTCCTTCTCTTCTAAGTCTTTCTTCTTAATATTAATCTTGGAAACTTTTTCTTTTGGACAATTACCAATTTCATTGCAGAACACTTTTTCATCATCAATGTCCACTGTTGAGCCTTTTATCTTATAGTGCATCGGGATGATAATCTTTGGTTCAATTTTTTTGATTATATCCACGGCTTTTTTACCATCTATCGTATAGTTTCCACCACCAATTGGTATCATCAAAATATCAATGCCATTTATCTTTTCCAATTGTTTTTCTGATAGGTCAGTTCCGAGATCGCCTAAATGACAAATGCGCAAATCTTCCGCTTCTAAAACAAAAATCGTATTCTCTCCACGCTCTGCGCCATTTTTGTCATCATGATATGAGGCGATACCGATAATATTAGCTCCCTTAGCACTATATTCTCCCGGGATATCAATCACATATGGTTCACCTTTGAGCGCCTCAACATTGTTGTGATCGGCGTGATTATGACTAACTAAGACTAAATCAGCTTGCCCTTGTGGTGGTCGAAGTCCCACCGACTTGTCAAAAGGATCGAAAAAAACCGCCACATCATCCTTGCCTCGCCCAGCTGGTTTGGTAGTTATCTTGAAACAAGAGTGTCCGTAGTATTGAATAATCATAATTTAGGTATTAGCTGTTAGCTTATAGCTTTTAGCTAAAAACTAGCCCGCTAATATTTTAATCGTTTTATTTATTGTATTTTCTAAAAGCTAATAGCTAAAACCTAAAAGCTATTCTAGCTTATCACTAAAATAAGCAGTTGTCGAGATTTGACTAAGCACCCAATTCTTTGCTAAATTATTATTAGAAATTTCTAAGGAGGAAATTAATAATTTTGAACTTTCTATATAGTTCGTTAAAAAAATAAATACAATACTGTCAAAAACAGTCTTTTTATATATCACCGGCAATAAGTGAGCGTAGTAATTTTTTATTAATCTTTTTTTTAAAGGAGAAAAATTAAATTATGTGCAACGGCGACCCTAATTGCAAAAAGAAAGAAGGTGGTAGAAATTGCAGGAGAACGAAGAACTGTGCAAAAAAGAAAGGGGGTAAAATTACCGCACTCAAATAAAAGCGCAGTATTCCGCGCCCGGCGATTGATTCCAAGAAATTTGGATGAAATCGCTGGGCTGTTTTTATTTCCCAAATTATTTGACTAATAGGCTAATTACCGCTAATTTAAACCCAGATAATCTCATACTAACTTTTGGCTTTTTTATTTAATTTTTGGCCAAAAGTTAGTATGGGATAAATCCTCAAGGAGGAAATCGAATGATTTGAGGATTTCCTGAATGGTTCGTTAACAATTAGAGCTTCATGCGAAAGGAGGCGTTATGAAGCGATGGTGCAAAAAACATAAGAAGGAAATTTCAGAAAAAAAAGCAACGGAACAGTGCCTTTTGCATAACGGGCACACTGGATGCAAGCATCTCACTAAAAAAAGAGCTTGCAAAAAACAATCACACATGAAATGAAAGGAAAAATTCATGACGAATCAGCAGAATTTACCACCAATGGAAATCAAACACGCGCATGTTGAGTTGGCTGAGGTTCAGCGCGAACAAGGCACAATGCTTTGTCCCGGACCTTGCCCACACCGTTTCAATGGACGTCAAGCAAATATCGATGTCTACGGACAAATAACCCATGGGGAAATTTTCGATTATTATGATACACTCATGGGTCTTACCAATATGCAAAGTCGTGAAGACCGCCGAGCAAAGGCTGGCATACTGGCAGGTGTTGAAATATACACCAAAAGAATGCTCGACGTCTGGGTTCGGGTTTGCAACGTGAGAACATTCAAAGACTAGGATGGTGTATACCAAGGATGGGGACCTCCGGGAGATTTTCTGATGATGCGGATTCTTGATTATGTCCATCAAATGAAAAAAGAGCTCGGCCTGCGTATCATTTATCAACATGACAATAAACGCGGAGACCTGGCCGGCACCATGATCGGATATTACGATCGTTTTTTGGGTGATATGATGGAAACACTGGAAATTCCTCATGCTTACTATGACTATGACACCATGAACATCCATGTTTATATGGGTAAGGATGTCGCCATGCTGGAAGAGTCAAAAAAGAAAAATGTGATTCCAGCACAAGGCCTGAAACTCATGCGGGAAAAAGGGAAAGCCATTGTGTTTGTCGATTTTACTTCAAACGATTCCCAAGGTGATTACCAGAATCTTTTCGTTCCTGAACGAGGAAAAACTGTCGCCGAATGTGTTGCTGAAGACGCCTATACCTGGAACAAACAATATGGCCTTGAATATGATGGCCTTTCTGCTCTTGGTCTGGTCGTCGGTTGTACCCACGAATCAAACGGCGTTATACGCGCCCTCTTCCCGACGGCTACCCACTGGGTACCGGGATTCGGGAATCAAGGTGGTGGATTTGCCAATTATATGCTCGAACTTATTCGATACGGTAAATGGAAGGGTCAAGGTGCCATTTTCGGCAATGAAACCGCCATGATGTATGCCCATTTGGAAAAATTCGGTGGCACCGGCAAGATAAGTGATATCGAAAAGTGTTCCAAAAAAAGCGTAACGTCTTTTAAAGCAGATGAGTACAATGCTTTTCAAACACCGAAAGTTAAAGCCGCCGGGATCATATATCCCTTCTGATTAAAACAAACAATCCCAGCCCCGACTGCAAAGTTGGGGCGGAAAGGAGAAAGCATGCTAAAAAAATTCAAAATGTTACAGGTTCCATCTGGAACATTCTATGACGCTGAAGACTGCCGGCTTCTAGAGCTCATGTGCTTATATAAATTTATCGAATGGAGGGAATCAACATTCAGACTAAACTCCGGCATCGAAAGCCATGTGTACGTTTTTGGACGCGAAGACACCACTGATAATCCCGAGTTGGAATGGATGATCGGCCGCAAAACAGCGCTGACAATAAAAGCGGTTCCATGGCCTGATAAAAAGCAAATTTGCCTCATCGGAATTCCGACCGCCGGGACAGCTATCGCTCAAGCGGCAGCCATGGTCAGCTGGCAAGAAAAAATTTATGCCAATGAACAGCCTATCTGCCACCGGATAATGCGCGAGTGTCAAAATTAAATAGAAATGT
>DMWY01000013.1 GCA_003483065.1 Candidatus Moraniibacteriota bacterium
TTTATTTCGCAAGAGGTCTAATAAAATAATCTTAGTTTCTCCCTCATCCGCCCTACGGGCACCTTCTCCCGAAGGGAGAAGGGGATATTAACAAAATTAAAAATAAAAAAAATCGACCGCGGCGAGAAACTCGCGCGGTCGGGGTGGATGGGGGGTATTTAAGAAACAAAAAAATATAAAATTAACACCGCTCCCACCAATAAAATTGTTAAAAAAACTTTGCGGAAAAGCTCAATGCTTTTCCCAATGATTGCCACCGATCCTGCAGAAGAAGACAGGATTCTAGATTCATGATATATTGTTCTGTTTTTAAAAATAATCATTGAATCTCCCTCCCTCTTTCCTTTAATGTACGGTTTTTGTTTGGATAGTTCAATAAAGCTTACTCTAAATTGTATGGATTTGTCAAGGCTAAAAAAGAAAATTTCTAAATTCTCTAATTCCCCTGGAGTGTATATTTTCTACGCCAAAGGCGTATCCGCCTCTGGCGGAAAAAATAAAGCGGGGGAGGTTGTTTATATTGGAAAGGCGACGAGTTTGAAGGATCGGGTGGGGTCGTATTTTTTGACCGATGCGAATCTACCCGCCTCGACTCGCGGAGACCGCTTGTCGACGCGAGGCGGGCGAATAGTATACGAATCTACGAATCTACGAATAAATAAGAGACCAATCGAAATGATGATTGGGGAAGTGGCGAATATTGAAATCAGAAAAGCTGAGACGGTTTTGGAGGCGTATATTTTGGAACAAGAATTGATCAAAAAATTTCAGCCGAAATATAATGTCGATGGAAAAGATGATAAATCATTTTGCTATGTTGCTATAACTAAAGAAGATTTCCCAAGAATTTTGATTTTCCGAGGTAGGGAGAAAAAATTTTTGTTCCCTACAAAAAAGACCTACGGTCCATATACCTCCAAAAAACAAATTGAAATTGCTTTGAAGATTCTGCGAAAAATTTTCCCCTATCACAACAAAAAAGAAAATTCGGAAAAAGGGTGTTTGGATTTTCAGTTGGGACTTTGTCCTGGGCCGTATGCCGGTGCAATTTCAAAAAAAGATTATCAAAAAAATATTCGCGGAATCAAAATGATTTTGGAAGGGAAAAAGAAAAATTTGTTGGCAAAGTTGAAAAAAGAAATGGCGCAGTATTCAAAAAAAGAAGAATTTGAAAAGGCGGGAGAAGTTAGAAATAAGATTTTTGCGTTGCAACATATTCGGGATATCGCCCTCATTTCGGACAAACCTCACCCCGACCCTCTCCTTATGAAGGAGAGGGAGACTTTGAGAATCGAAGGTTATGATATTTCCAATATTTCAGGGAAGTTTAATGTCGGATCGATGGTGGTGTTTGATAATGCATATGGCGAAATTGGGCCGAATAAATCTCAGTATCGCAAATTTAAGATAAAAACAGTTGACGGCGCGGATGATGTGGGGGCGATGCGAGAAGTGTTGATGCGAAGATTGGAAAACAGCTGGCCCGCCTCGACTCGCGGAGACGACCGCTCGTCGACGCGAGGCTGGCCATTGCCTAATTTGATTTTGCTTGACGGGGGAGCGGGACATCTCAATATGGCACGCAAAATTCTCAAGAATTATAAACTAGAAATCCCACTCTTGGCAGTGGCCAAAGGACCGGAGCGCAAAAAAAATGATCTGCGAACATTCGGAAACGTGCCTGAAATTCCACAAAATATAATCGAGCAAATTCGCAACGAAGCGCATCGTTTTGCAATTAGCTATCACAGAAAATTGCGAGGACAGGAATTTAGACAGGGTGTGGATAACTAAATAGTTGGTGGTAAAAAGAAAAATATGGTATAATTTTATTAGTAAAAATTATCTTAATAAGATTATGATCAAAAAAATCGCAGTTTCTTTTTTATTCGCATTTGTTTTTTTGTTATCGGCGAATCAGGCATTGGGAGCAGAAAATTATTGCACTCCATTTAGTGGAGGAATTTATACTGACGAACATCCGGAAGGAAGTTGGAATCATTGCGAGGGCGATAACTTGATAAAATATAGTTGCGTTGGCACTGAAGGTGATTGGAAAACCAATTCTCCAATAAATTGTTTATCAACATTTCCAAAATTTGGTTTTTGTAATGGCAATACTTGTGCAAAGCATGAGTGTCTCACATCTTCTGATTGTGGGACTGGAGAATATTGTTATACAAAAACAGCTCCTTATACTTGTGAGGATGGATGTTCAGGGACTCCTCCTTCTAACGCGGATGCCTGTTCTAATCCATCAAATTTTGCAACCCTAGTTGGTCTAAGTGGAAAATACCCGATAAAACTATCAACAAATAATACTTGTCCTAGTGCGCCATGTTATTATAAATGTGAATATCCTACTTATGTATATGAATCTGGTAAGTGCATACTTAATGCTCCATCTCTTGAAGCTGGCGAGTGTAATATAAACAATAGAATATCTATCAATATTTGGAAAGATTATTCGGATGCTTATCGTTTCAAGTTGATACCGATAATGGATGGAGTTGAATTAAATGCAATAACAGTCGGAAAGAATTATATCTATCAGGGAAAACCTGGAAAATCATATTCTTTCAAGGCATATGAAATTGATGATGCAGGCAATAAAGTTGGTGCAACTAGTTATTCTTGCAAAAATTGTCCTTCTATTTGCGCTCCTAATTATGATGGCAGTGGAAACACAAAACCGGTCGCTACGATTACCGTACCTGGCGCAAATCAAACAATTAGTGCGAATAGTTCAATAACTTTTACTGGTACAGGAAATGATGAAGATTCGGGAGATACAATTACTGGATATGAATGGAGAACAGGAAGTTGCGATGGAACATTGTTAGATGCTGGTTCTGTGGTGCCTAACACACAAACAATAACATTTCCGGTTACTAAAACAATTTTTTTCAAAGTCAAGGATGTGCATAATGTTTGGTCGCTTTGCGACAGTCGAACTATAGCAGTAGCTGTACCGGGAGATCCAACACTAAATTTTTATCCGGAAAACAATATTTATACTATACCGAGTGGTACTAGCACCACTTTGTATTGGACAACCACTAATGTGTCTTCTTGCACAGCGACTGGTGATTGGACTACTCTTGGTTCGAAAGTTATTAATGGAAGTGAGCCAACAGGAAATCTTACTGCTTCAAAAACTTATACATTGGAATGTTTCAAGGGATCTACTGGATTTAATAACAGTAGTGGCAGTGCTGCAGTTAAACAAAGTGTGACTATAGGCGTTAGCTCCTGCGTGCCACTCTGTAACGACGCAACCATATGCCAAGGAGTGCCTTATTTGGATGCTATTTGCGGAACTCCCTGTATGGGAAATAGAAATTGTTGCACCGATGATTGTTCTGTCGGTCGAGCTAATACTTGCATAGGTCAAAATTATATAAATAAATGTGATGGTTCTGATTGTGGCTCTGGCACCAAAGATTGTTCTTGGCGAGAAGTGGCACCTTAATTTTAAAATTAATAAAAATATCTTCAAAAAAAATGGAACAAAAAAACAAAAAAAATATCCGAGCAAGCTTAATTGTAATAATAAGCGTATTGGCTTTCGTCCTCGTAGTGATGCTTGTGTATAAAAACAAAAAAAGTATTCCGCAAGTAATCAATCAAAAAATAGAAAAGCTTCAAAATAAAGAAGAAAATAAAATCAGTGAAGAAAATGTGAATGAAGTGGAAGCGAAAGACATTAAGTTTATAACCGGCAAGATTATCTCTATCGATATTAGCTCGGTTAAGATAAAAACTAGCGATGGAGAACTGACTCTTAGTATTCCGGAACAGAACGTGAGTTTTTTGCAGAAAACAACTCAAAAAAATGGAGATCTTCTGATGAAAGAAATTGGATTGTTTGATGTTGTGAAAAATAAAGATGTGGAAATTCAATATAACAGCGCAAAGAATGAAGTTATGTTGATTGTGGTTAAATAAAAAGTATGCGAATAACCGACTACGAATCGGTACATGCGAATATTAAAATTATGACCAAAAAAATTGTAGTTTCGTTTTTATTCATAAGTACTTTTTTCTTGGTGGCTGGCAAGGCAGAGGCAGTTTGCACAAATAATAGTCTAGGAGCGCTTCTGAATGGCGTTCAGTCTTATACTGGTTGTGCTAGTGCTAGTTCATTGATGATATGGAGTTGTGCTGGTCAGGACGCAGTCACTTCCAGTGTGACGTCTTGTACGACTCCAGATGGTCGGGGTTATTGTTCAGGCAATAAATGCAAACTATATGGATGTATCAATGATTCTCAATGTTCCAGTGATAGTAATCCATGCACTAAACTATCCACTTGCAATCTTGTTTCGCATACATGCACCGCAGAAATAAATGTGAGCGATGGCACAAGCTGTGGTGTCGGTAAATATTGCTATTCGGGAAATTGCAAAACTAAAGTTGGTCTCGGGGATGTTTGTAGCACTAATTTTATTTGTAGCGACAATGGCACATATTGTGGCCCAGCTAATAGGTGTATTTGTTCGGCTGGTTTGGGTAATTGCGCTGATGATTCTGATACCTGTCTTTGCAGATTTGACTTGGGATGGGATTGCAAAACAGACTATAATTCAGATCGGCGTCGCTTTGAGGAAACTTGCCAACCACCTAGAGATAGTGGTCCTGTCGCCCCATCGCTTACTTTTTCTGCTAATCCATCCGTGATAACTTTGGGCGAGTCAACCACCCTATCCTATATTGTTGGAAATAATGCTGATTTTTGCACTGCTAGCACAACTTCGGTTGGGGCAGGGATATGGGCTGGCTGGAAATTAGCTACAAACGGAACACATATAAGCGTCCCACCAATTGTTCCAACAACTATCGGAACTAAAACATATTCAATTTCTTGTTCAAATGATGGAGGAACTAGAACAAAATCAGTGAGTGTTACGGTAAATCCTGTTTCCTTACCGTCGCTACCTTGCATATCTTGTTCAGATGAAGATGCTCATTGTCGCGGAAGCTATGTGGATAGATGTGGTGCAACTTGTACCGGCACTAAGGATTGCAATTGGCGAGAAGTGACACCTTAAGTTAAAATTTAATATTTTTAATCTAAAAAAATGAAGAAAAAAAACAAAAATAATTTTCGAGCAAGTCTGATTGTGATAGTCGGTGTGCTAGCATTTATTATGGTAATTTTGATTATATATAAAAAGAAACAAGTTGTTTCACCAGTGATAAATCCAATCAAAGAAGAAACTCAGATAAAAAAAGACACAGATATTGTGCCTCTCACAGAAGAAAAGAAGGCTCAATTGCAAGCCATTAGAAATGTTTCTGGAAAAATTGTTTCCATTAAGGCAGAAACTATCAACATTGCAGTGGATAATGGAGAAAAACTAACTCTCAAAATTCCCGAACAAGGAGCCAACTTCATCAAAGAAACAGTTCAAGCGGACGGAAGTTTTCTGGATGAAAAAATAGAACTCACAAAAGTTCCGAAAAACAAACAGATTGACATTCAATATAACAGCGCAAAGAATGAAGTTATGTTAATTGTGGTTAAATAAAGTATGCGAATATTAAATTTATGAGAAAAAAAATTATTTTATCAATAATATTTCTGGGACTAGCAATTTTTGTTTTTGCTCCTGCTAATTCTTCTCAGGCTACTCTTTTGACTTGTGGCGGAGACAAAACCGAAGCTGACTGTATAAGCGCTGGTGGGACAGTAGTGACTACAGGCGGTTGTACTAGCTGTAGTATTACTGAAACAACTTGTCCATCTGGAATGACTAAATATGCCAATTGGACATATTATACTCGAAATAGTTGCGGAAGTGTTCTTCATCTTTGTGATTCTGGAAATTGCGGAACAGTTTGTATTGACACAACTACATGTACTACCTCCGCAAGCAATTGGATCAACTCAGCTAGTGCGCCAAGTTGCACCTATTATGTAGATAACTATAGTAATGACAGTCTTCCTAAAGGTAGTTTTTGTAGCAGTATAAGTAATCCTTGCGGCTATTGCGTTCCGTCGTCATCAGCATATCGAGTAACATGTACTGATACACCTTCTGCAGGATGTTCTACTGGTTCAATAACGTGTCGTTATCTGAAGAGACTAGCTCGTACGTGTGCTTCTACAATAAGCAATGTTGCTTGCATTGGCTCTGGCGCAACGCCTGTTGCTGCTACAATTCAAGGTAAACGCGTGATTATGCCAGATAACATACTAGATAGTTTTCCTCAAACAGTGAGCGTTTCTGGTGGACCATCAAGTGCGGAAAATCCATATAGTCTTTCAGTGCTTGCCGGCGCTACTTATACCGTGAGTATATCAGAGCGAATCGGATATACTGTTGGCTATACGCTTTGTATTGATAATACGAGTTGTCATTCACTAACACCAACTCCCGGAAACACTGCGACGGTTGTTATTCCGAGTGGCAAGTTGAGCAACACAACACTCCATTATGCTGATTTGTGGTGGCATTATACGCCAAATCCAACTCTTGATTTTTCTCTTTCTGATGGATATTCATCTGCTACTATAATAAAAGGCAGTTCTATCGTTTTCACTTGGACAGTAGCTAACGCAACTGCGTGTACAGCTAGTGCAACTCCTCTAACTGAAGAGATAAATTGGTCTGGAGCACAATCATATACTAATGGAACTTTTTTTTCTCAGCCAATTATTCCCACTACGATAGGAACTAATACATATAATTTACAATGTTTCAATATATTTAGTATTCCAACAAGCGACAGCAATAAAAACAATAACGCTTGATGTGATTTACGATGTTACTTCCTGCACTAATCCATCTTGTGGTTCAGATTGTGGTGTGACTAAGAAAAATTATTGCCAAGATTTATCTGGCAATATAGCGCCAGATAGTTATTGTAGTGGTGGAGCAGGATGCGCTGATGTGGTTTGTGATAGTTGTCAATGGAAAGAATCTGCGCCGTAATTTTTGAAAATAATAATATTTTAGACTTTTAAAAATCCAAGAATAATCTCTTGGATTTTTGATGTTATTGAGCAAATCAGAAACGAAGCCCACCGCTTTGCGATTGGGTAGCATAGAAAATTGAGAAATAAAGGATTTTTAGGGGGTGTGGATAATTCAGTTTGACGGTGATGGAATTATGTGCTAATATAATCCATATAGTTCCGCTTTTTAGGAACAATATGGAATAAATATGCAATATTTGGAAATAAAGGACAAATTAAAGGATTTTGTGGTTTTCTCGGTCAATGATATATTGAAGGTCGATTTGGATTTTCATAAGCAACGATTGAGTGAGTGGCAGAAAAAAGGCTACATCAAAAAGATTTCCAAGGGGTATTATATTTTTTCTGACATAGGAATCAATGAATCTGTTTTGTTTATTATTGCTAATAAAATTTTTGAACCATCTTACATTTCATTGGAAATGGCATTGTCATATCATGGTCTTATCCCAGAAAGTGTTTATGGCATTACTTCTGTCACATCCAAAAAAACCCATAAACTTGCTTCTGCACTAGGTCAATTTAATTTTCATCATATCAAGTCTGAGTTTATGTTTGGCTATCAGCTAGTGATATATCAAAATCATAATTTTAAAATAGCGGAAATCGAAAAAGCCATTCTGGATTATTTTTATGTAAATTCTAAAGTTAAAACAATAGGGGAGTTTGAAGAGCTTCGAATTAATAAGGATATTTTTCAAGAAAAAGTTGATATGAAAAAATTTAAAGAATATTTATTCCAACTTAACAATAAAGCTCTGGAAAAAAGAATTAATAATTTTGTGAAATATCTTAATGCTTAGCTTGCAAGAAATCGAAAAATATTATCCTGAAAATATCCGAGTTTTTAAACGCAATCTGTTGCGCGAATATTTGCAATACAAAATTTTGCAAATTATTTTCAATTCTAAGTTTGCTAATAAGCTGGCGTTTTTAGGTGGGACGGTCTTGCGGATCATTTATGATAACAATAGATTTTCAGAAGATTTGGATTTCGATAATTTTGGTCTTAGTGAAAAAGAATTTAATGAAATATCGCTGGTGGTAAAAAAGCAATTGGAATTGGAAGGCTATGAGGTAGAAATTAGAAATGTTTTCAAAGGTGCTTATCGTTGTTATATACGAATTCCAAAACTACTTTTTGATAGCGGTCTTTCGGGTTATGAAGAAGAAAAAATTCTTATTCAGTTGGATACTGCTCCGCATAATTTTCAATATAAGCCGGAAAAAGTGATTCTTAATAAGTTCGATGTGTTCACGGAAATCAACGTTACTCCCTTGGATATTATTTTATCGCAAAAAATATTTGCTATTTTCAACCGCAAAGCTCTGAAAGGCAGGGATTTTTTTGATACGGTATTTTTGCTTTCCAAAACTAAACCCAATTACGATTATCTTCAATTGAAATTGAAAATTAAAAATGGGCAAGAGCTGAAAAGCAAGCTGGAGATTTTTTCTGACAAAATTAATTTTAATGAGTTAGCTGAGGATGTCGAACCATTTTTATTCAATGCTAAGGACTCCAAAAAGGTGATTCTTTTCGCAAAGTATATAAAAAACCTTGAACTTTAAAAGCTATTTGCATGGGTTGCGGATAACCAGACTAGCGTTGGCGCGGAAATAGAAATGTGGTATAATTACGATAGGCTTAAAAAATAAAAAAAAGTTTATGAACAAAAAAATCGCAGTTTCGTTTTTATTTATGTTTGCTTTTTTTCTGTCGGCGAACTCCACTCAAGCCGCTCTTTTGACTTGTGGCGGAGACAAAACTGAGGCTGATTGTACGAATGCTGGTGGGACAGTGGTGACAACAGGGAGTTGCACAAGTTGTAGTATTAGTATTACTAAAACTGGAATGACTTGTCCGTCTGGAATGACCCAATATGCGAATTGGACTTCATTTGATTCTAAAACTTGCAGTGGGGGGGAATCGTGCAACAACGGTAATTGTGGAGAAAAATGTATAGTCACAACCGGATGTACATCTCCGAGTAAAGATTGGATTAATTCAGTTATTCCTAAAAAAGAAGTTCCTTCATGTGAGTATACCCGTGAGGTAATATCTTATGGCGGAGGTCCATCGTGCACTTCTTGTCTGGATATGGTAAAAACTGAACCTCTTTGTGATCAATATCCAAATGCGTATAATGCATATTGTGTGGATGAAGAATCTGAGGGTTGTGCTATTTCTGCTGTACATACTAGATATCTCAGTATAAAATGGGATGTTTGTTATGCTATAAAGAAAATTGCTTGTATTGGCTCAGGAGAGATTAATACTTCTCCAACTGCCACAATCACGTTGCCAGTTGCAAATCAAACCGTTAGCGCAAACGACTCAGTTATTTTCACTGGCACAGGAAGCGACAATGATTCAGGGGACACAATCACTGGATATGAATGGAGAATGGGAAATTGCGATGATGGAACATTGTTAGTTTCCGGTTCTATAGTGCCCAATACGCAAACCATCCAATTTCCAACTACTAAGACAATTTTTTTCAAAGTCAAAGACAGTCGTAATGTTTGGTCGCTTTGCGACAGTCGAACTATAACGGTAGCCCCAACATTGAATTTTTGGCCTGATGTTTATACTGTCCCGAGTGGCGCTAGTACTATGTTGCATTGGACAACTACTAATATGGCTTCTTGCACAGCAACAGGAGATTGGAATGGTTCAAAACTTGCAAATAACAGTGAAACTACTGGAGATCTCACTGCTTCAAAAACTTATATATTGGAATGTTTCAAAGACTCTTCTACTAAAATAGGTAATAATACGGGCAGTGGCATTTTCTCAATTACGAGAAATGTAACGATAGACGTTAGCTCTACCTATTCTTGTTCAGGAACTCCACCTGGCGGAACTCAAATAATGTGTTCAGGGGATGACATTGTTGATGCTACAAATGTTGAAGCTTGGGATGAAGTTTCTTCTTGCACGAGTAGAAAATGTGAATATACTACTGTTGCTCTTCCTGTCTGTGTTCCAAAATGCACTACCCCTGACCCAAATACCTGCAGTGGAACCACGATTGATAATGGTTGCGGAACAGGAACTTGCACAGGTACCAAGGATTGCTCTTGGCGAGAAGTGGCACCTTAATTTTAGAAGTTAATAAAAATATCTTCAAAAAAAATGGAACAAAAAAACAAAAAAAATCTTCGAGCAAGTTTAATTGTAATAATAAGTATATTGGCTTTCGTCCTCGTAGTGATGCTTGTGTATAAAAACAAAAAAAGTATTCCGCAAGTAATCAATCAAAAAATAGAAAAGCTTCAAAATAAAGAAGAAAATAAAATCAGTGAAGAAAATGTGAATGAAGTGGAAGCGAAAGACATCAAAATTGTAACCGGCAAGATTATCTCTATAGATATTAGCTCGGTTAAGATAAAAACTAGCGATGGAGAACTGACTCTTAGTATTCCGGAACAGAGCGTGAGTTTTTTGCAGAAAACAACTCAAAAAAATGGAGATCTTCTGATGAAAGAAATTGGATTGTTTGATGTTGTGAAAAATAAAGATGTGGAAATTCAATACAATAGTACGACTAACGAAGTTATATTGGTGGAAATAAAATAAATATTTTGTAATTTTATAAAAAGCTCAACCCGAGATTTCAAAGGGTTGTGTTTTTTTGTTTGGCTTGCCAAAAAGCAAATTTTCTTGTAAGATTAATACCCAGTGAGCTCATTTAAGTTAATCTCATTTTTTCCCAAATACAGACCTGAAATTTATCATTGAAAATCCAAGATATCTAAATCCCATAAAAGTATCCTGACGCTTTTCGTAACGCACTGCTAATTTACGATAAGTATCCTCCCAAGCAAAACATCTCTCAATGCGATAACGTTCTTTGTAAATATGTGCTACTGGATAAAAATCATTCCATATTTTTTCTAACTTCTCCGGATCTTTAGTTCTTCCCGGATTAGGACGAATCACTGGCACCATTCCTGCATAACGAATAATTCCTCGATTGAAATCTGAATAAAATCCTGCATCCAAAGTGATGAAAGATTTTAAAAGATTCCAATGTAGATCATCTGCTAATTCCAAAAGATTAGTGAATGATTGATCAAACAAAACCATATCCGAAACATTAACTGAATTAACTACAAAAGGAGCCAGTACATTTCCATTATTATCACAAATTGCTAGAATTTTCTCACCTTTTTGATGTTTGTGTCCGGAATATCCAATTTTTTCTCCCCCTTTTTTGCAACGACATTTGAACCATCGCCGTGCAAAATATTTAAGTCTAATTTTCCTAAAACATCCAAGGTAATAACTGAATGTTCAAATAGTTTTTTGTAGCTCCCATCCTTACTCCATTTGTTGTGATGATAATAGACAGCTTGCCAAGAAATTTCATTCTTAGTTGGGTGAAGTTCATCCCACTGCATGCCTGTTCGCAAAACATACAGAATGTAATTAAAAATTTTATAGTAAGATATTTTCGGTTGTTTACTCTTAGACTTAGAAAGACAAGATTTAATGAAAGTGTTGAATTCATTTTGGGAGACTTTGCGAGGAAGTTTATTGTAATAATTTGGTTTTATTTTTTGTTTTTTAGTAATCATAGATTGGTTTTAAAATTTAGGAGAAAAGTTTTGTCGACCTTTTCCTTTATTTTAGCACCAATCTGTGATTTAATTAAAATCACCTAAGTGAGGTAGAGAAATGACTTACGCGCTTTTTTTAAATATATTTTCAGAAAAACGTGTAAGTCTTAAAAAAATATGAAACGAGATAAAATAAAAATCTTTGGCGCTAGAGTCAACAATTTGAAAAACATCAGTATTGAAATTCCGCGCGACAAAGTGGTGGTGATCACTGGTCTTTCGGGCTCTGGAAAATCAACCTTGGCTTTTGATGTCATTCACGCCGAAGGCAACCGTAGATATCTTGAAAGTTTGTCGAGTTATGCTCGGCAGTTTTTGGAAATTTCTGCTAAACCGGACGCGGACAAAATTGAAAATTTGAGTCCGACAATTTCCATTGATCAAAAAAGCATCAGTCGAAGCCCTCGCTCAACGGTTGGTACTATGACGGAAATTTATGATTATTTGCGAATTTTATTTGCCAAGGTTGGCACACCCTATTGCCCGCATTGCAGATTACCAATGGCTAGAAAAAAGAATAGTGAAATAATTGAAGAAATTTTGGAAATGCCGGATAACACACAAGTAATAATTCTGGCCAGAATTCGGCAAGATGGAAAAAGTATGGAAGAAATTTTGAAAAATATTAGTCAGTTAGGATATGCTAGAGCGAGAATTGATGGGAAAACAGTTTTAATTGCTGAGGTGCTTACGAACAAAGAGCAAATATTAAATGGCAATGTGGAAATTGTGGTTGACCGAATAACTTTCAAGAGTCAAAAACCGGACAAGGAGAGAATTCTGGATTCAATTGAAACAGCTTTCAAATTAGGTCGAGGCTTTATGGCCATTGCATTGGACAACGGCGAAAGCCGGATTTATAACCGAGATTTTGTTTGCAGTAATTGTTTTTTTGAAATTCCAGAAATTACCCCTAAGAACTTTTCTTTCAACAGTCCAGAGGGCGCTTGTCCGCATTGTGCGGGACTTGGCGTGGTGCAAGAGATTGATAGAGAATTGATTGTTCCTAACAAAAATTTGTCACTCTCAGAAGGGGCAGTTTTGCCACTTTCAAAATTGGGTGGTCGGGTGCGAACGGAAGGAAACTATTTGGATATTCTGGAAAAAATTGGGAAGATTGAGGGATTTTCTATCGAAAAACCAATTGGAAAAATTAGTCCGGAAAACATGGAGATAATTTTTGGCGGGTATGAAGATTTATCCAGAGGAATTTCTTTTCCGGGAATAATAACTTTGATTAAAAAGAAATATGAAGAGTCATCTTCTTTTATATTCAAAAAAGAAACGGAAAAGTATATGCGCAAATTTACTTGTTCGAAATGCGCAGGAAAAAAATTGAAAGAAGCCTATTTGTCAGTTTTGATTTCCGGAAAATCTATTGATGACGCAGTGAAGATGGATGCGGATTCTTTTTTGGTTTTTTTGAAAAATTTAATGGTGGAGCCAACGGCAGAAGGGAAAAAAGAGATAATGGAACCGCTCATAAAGGAAATGGAAGAAAAAGCGGAGGCTCTCAAAAATGTTGGCTTGGAATATTTGGAACTTTTCCGCTCGGCGGATTCCATTTCTGGTGGAGAAGGGCAAAGAATTCGTCTGGCGACGCAAATCAGTTCCAAGCTTTCTGGCATAATTTATGTCTTAGACGAACCTTCCGTTGGCTTGCATGATAGGGACACGCAAAAACTCATTCAGACGATGCAATTTTTGAAAGAAAATGGAAATTCTGTGATTGTAGTGGAGCATGACAAAGAAATAATTGAAAAGGCTGATTGGATAATTGATATGGGTCCTGGTGCAGGCGAAGAGGGTGGAGAAGTTATATTCCAAGGTGATATTGCAAAGCTTAAAGCTTCTAAAACTAAAACAGCCGGATTTTTGAGCGGGCGGGAAAAAGTTTCTGAGAAGAAAAAACCTCGTGAAAAATCGGAAAAATATTTGAAAATTTTGGGTGCCACTGAACATAATTTGAAAAATATTGACGTAGAGATTCCGCTAGGAAGGTTTGTTTCAATTACAGGAGTTTCCGGCAGTGGTAAATCAACTTTAGTGTCTGACATTTTAGCCGTGGCACTTTCTAAACATTTTTTTCGCGCTTATGAAATTCCGGGGCGTCACAAAAAAATAACTGGCTTGAATCAGATCGACAAAGTTATCAATGTTGATCAATCGCCGATTGGCCGAACGCCGAGATCTAATGCGGCCACGTATACCGGAGTTTTTTCTCAGATTCGAGAAATTTTTGCGCTAACAGAGGAATCAAAAAACCGAGGTTATGACGCCAGTCGCTTTAGTTTTAATATGAAAGGCGGACGATGCGAACAATGTCAAGGTGATGGCACAAAAAAAATTGAAATGCATCTCATGCCAGATATGTATGTGAAGTGCGAATCTTGCCTTGGAACGCGCTATAATCAAAAAACACTCGACATTGAATATCAGGGGGTAAATATCGCCCAAGTGCTTGATATGAGCGTGTCATATGCCCTGCGATTTTTCAAAAAATCTCCACTTATTGCCGAAAAATTACAAACGCTGGAAAAAGTTGGTTTGGGATATTTGCGACTGGGACAAAGTGCTACCAATCTTTCTGGTGGAGAGGCGCAGAGGATAAAATTAGCCACGGAACTTTCACGAAAATCCACTGGAAAAACCTTATATATCCTAGATGAACCAACTATCGGATTGCATTTTGAAGATGTTAAAAAACTTTTAAAAGTTTTGGATGCGCTGGTGGAAAAAGGTAATTCAGTGCTTGTAGTGGAGCATAATTCGGATGTGGTTATGAATTCTGATTGGGTGATTGATCTTGGTCCGGAAGGTGGCAGTGGGGGAGGAGAGATAGTTTATGCTGGACTTCCAGAGGGACTAAAAAAATGCCAGAGAAGTTGGACGGGGAAATACCTTTAAAATTTTGATTTATCAAAATTTTAAATAATTTTTAATTTCCAATTTTTAATTTTATAAATAATTTTTTAAATTTATTAATTTTTAAAAATTTTAAAATTAGAATTTATTTAAAAATTACAAAATTAAAAATTTAAAAATTATGGCAGACAATCTTTCAAAAAACATTCTTTCAACTGTTGCGTATTATGATGTCATGGATTATCCGATGACGGCATTTGAAATTTGGAAACATTTAATTGGTGAAAGTTGTACCCTAGCAGATGTGATTGGAGAATTAGAAAAAGAAGAAATTAAAAAATATATTAGTGAATTTCGCGGATTCTATTTTTTGAAAGACAGAAAAGATTTAGTTGAACAGAGAATTGAGAGAAACAAAATTTCTAACTGGAAACTTAAAAAAGCCAGGGGAATTATTTTTTGGCTTCGACTGGTGCCGTTTGTGAAAATGATAGCGGTGGCCGGAAGAGTGGGAGCAAAAAATTCTCGCAGTGGCAGTGATATTGACATGCTAATTATTTTCAAGCATGGGAAAATTTTCACTGGCAGATTTTTGGCAACAGTGTTGGTTCATTTTTTGGGGGAAAGAAGGCATGAGGATAAAATATCTAATAGAATTTGCTTCAATCATTTCATAACGGATAAGTTGGAAGTCTGCGTGCAAGATTTATATTCTTCGCATAATTATATTTTCATCACTCCGCTTTATGGCGGAGATTTATTTGGAAAATTTCTGGAAAAAAATGTGTGGATAAAAAACTATCGGTCAAATTTTTCATTTTTGGAAAATAATCTAAAGGCGGTTAACGACAGTCAACTTTCCAAGAGAGTGAGATTTTTTTTGGAAAAAATATTTTCTTCAGATCGGATTGAAAAAAAACTAAAAAAATGGCAATCGGAAAAAATCAAAAAAAATCCGCTTACGGAGAAAAAAGGAGGAATGATAATCTGCTCTGAAACAGAGCTGGCTTTTTGGCCGGATTTTGAAAATCAAGGACCAAGAATATTTGAAAAATTTCAAGAAAATTTGAAAAAAATTAAATGAATAATTTTATCTATCTTTACCAGCATTTGTCTGAATACATAAATCCAACAGCCATATCTTTGGGATTTTTGAAAATTGATTGGTATTCAATTATGTATTTGGTTGGATTCTTGGCAGTCTATTTTTTGCTAAAATATAGAATTAGGAAAAAAGAAAATAATTTTTTCTTTGACATATCAAAACTAGAAGATCTTTTGCTTTATTCTTTTTTTGGACTTATTTTTGGTGCGCGTTTGGGCTATGTTTTGTTCTATAATTTTTCCTATTATTTGAGCAATCCCTTGGCGATTATTTCTCCCTATGATCCAGGCACTCATCAATTTGTTGGAATTTATGGCATGAGCTATCACGGAGGACTGATTGGTGTGATTTTATTTTCCTATATATTTTCTCATAAGAATAAATTTAATTTTTTTTCTTTGGCTAATTTTGTCATTCCGGCTATTCCCGCGGGATATTTTTTTGGGCGAGTGGGAAATTTTCTAAACGGCGAGCTCTATGGTCGAGCTACGCAAAAATTTTGGGGAATGTATTTTCCGTCGGATGCATTTGGACTTTTGCGTCATCCCTCACAACTCTACGAAGCTTTTTTGGAGGGGATAATTTTATTTTTCATACTTTGGTTTTTAAGAAATAATGAAAAAGTTAAAGATAGAATGCTCGGATTATATTTAGTCGGCTATGCGATGTGCCGAATAATCGTGGAATTTTTCCGCGAACCGGATGAACAAGTTGGCTATTTCTTTGGCTTTTCGACCCTGGGGCAGATTCTGAGTTTATTTATGCTAGGCATAGGAATGTATATTATTTTTCTTGGTCAAAAAACAAAAAAATGCTATAATGATGATAATGGAAAAATTCAAGAAACAAAAATCAATTGATAGCTTTTGTCAAAAAAATGAACCGAAGGAATTTTCTGATTATAGCTTGGCAAAATTTATTCAAAAAAATAAAAAATCTAGCGTACTTTTTGCAAAACAGGGGAGAATGGAAAAATTTAGTACGGAAAGCCTAAATTTTCATTATATAAAAAGTGCCAATCAACCGAATTTTCAAAGTTTGGATGGCTTTGTGAATTTCAAAAAGAGAATATATCATAAACAAAAAAGAAATACGGGGCGAGATTTATATTTAGAAATTCAAGAAAGATATGGGGATTGGAGAAATTATGCGACAGATCTTTTGCGAGGATCAGTGCAAGGAGTTTCAGTGGCGAGGATGTGGAATGTCTCAATTGTGGGGTCACTCATTTTTGGAATGTTTTTGATGACTTTCATCTACCGTTATCTAGGACCGAACGCCGCCGCTAATTCTAATAGGAATAAAGCTAATAAGGAGATGCAACAAATATTAGGTGATAGTGCAGAAAAACCAAATGAGGATGAAAAAAATTATGAAGATTATGTGTCGAAAATAATGAATGATTATAAGGATGACGCTGACAGTGAGAAGAAATTAAAAGAAAATATTTTGGAAATGGTAAAGGGAACACCAATGGAAAAGATGGCGCCGTTTATCGCTAAGCAAGATAGAATTGTAGCGGCATTTCTCGTAGCGATTGCCAAAAAAGAAAGTAGCTGGGGAGTGCACGTGCCAGTTTTGAACGGCGAAGATTGTTACAACTATTGGGGTTATCGAGGCATTCGAGAAAAAATGGGCACAGGAGGACACACTTGTTTCGACAGTCCAAAAGACGCGGTGGAAACTGTGGCTAAAAGAGTTGATTTTTTGGTGAACAGTGAAAAACGAAACACTCCGGAAAAATTGAAAGTTTGGAAATGTGGATATGATTGTTCTTGGGATGATCCGTCAGCCGTGCGAAAATGGATAAATGATGTGGACTACTATTTCAAAAAATTTGATAAATTTGCGGAAGAGTAAGAAATAGTTTATAAAGTCTATAAAGTTTGTAAAGTCGTAAAGTTCATAAAGTTAGGACAGTCCATAAAGAAAAATCCCGATATTCTCGGGATTTTTTTGTCTCAAAAGTTATCCCCAGCTACCAAGATTTTTTCTTGATTTTATGATATAATAAATAGGTGGAATTATATATAAAAATATTCCTAAAAAGATCTTAAAACAAAGATAATGTTTTGTCTTAATTTTATAATTTCCAATTTTTAATTTTGTAAATAAAATTTAAATCAAAATTTTTAAACTAAAAATAATTATGAATTATGACTTAGAAGAAAGAACAGCTAAGTTTGGAGAAGAGGTAATTAAATTTTGCAAAACAATAGAATATTCCCACATAACAAAACCATTGATAAATCAATTTGTAAGATCAGCAACTAGTATTGGCGCAAACTATATGGAAGCCAATCAGGCCAGCTCAAAAAAAGATTTTACAAATAAAATAAGAATCTGTCAAAAAGAAGCTAATGAGTCAAAACACTGGGCGAGAATGATTTCAATATCAGAGGAAAAAACAAAAGAAAAATGCCGAGAACTGTGGCAAGAAGCTCATGAATTGACTCTGATTTTCGCTAAAATATCCAAAAATTGCAAAGAAAAGGAAAATAAAAAAGAAGAAGTTTAGAAATTAAAAATTAAGAGCTTATTTAAAAAATTACAAAAATTCAAAAATTAAAAATTACTCCAGAATGTTTCTAAAATCAAAACTAAATTTACTAATATTTTTCTTCTCAATAACTTTGTTATTGGTTTTGTCGTCTCAAGATGCTTTGGCGACATCTTCCCGAAAAATGCCAACTGCCTATATTGTCCATACCTACGGAGATGATACTAGGGCTTTTCAAGAAGGAGAGCTTGCAACATGGGAAGCATTAACCGACATAAATCTCACTTCCATCACCACTACCGATCAAAATTCTTTCGGGAATACTCTTTATGTAGCTAATACCGTAGTTTTTGAAGAAGCTGAGATAGATGAATCCACCATCTCAATTGATGGACAAATTCTCACTATCACTGGAGTAACCCCCGGAGTGTCTTTGACTGTTTCGGATATTTCCGGTACGATCGCTTCCGGCACAGCTGTCCAAGCCGGTTTTGTTCTAACTGTTTATGATGACAATAATGCTCCGTACAATGGGGAATTAAGGAAAAGATGAAAAGATGAAAAAACTACACAATAAATGTGTAGTTTTTTTATGCGGAAGAGGTGAGATTCGAACTCACGGAACCCTTTCAGGTTCGACAGTTTTCAAGACTGTTCCCTTCAACCACTCGGGCACTCTTCCATATTATTTACTTCGTAAATTAAAAAACCGTTTCCCTCGTGGTTCCAGGGTTTCTTTTGAAACCCGCCAAATGCTAGTTCGCATTTGGCCCACTCGGGCACTCTTCCATATTTTAATTCCGGCGGAAAGGGTGGGATTTGAACCCACGGTCCAGTTGCCCAGACTACTCCTTAGCACGGAGCCGCTTTAGACCACTCAGCCACCTTTCCATATATTATAGCCTTATTTCAATTTACAACATATTAACTATGAAAGCAAATATTTCTATGCTATTATATAACAAAAGCAAAAATATGTATATAAAAAGAAACCAGGAACAAAAAGAGCAAGAGGAAAAAATGATAACCGCCCCAGAACCGCAAAAATTTTTGCCACCGGATGATTTTTCCGAATTGGAAGCTCCGCATGATATGCTCATCGAAAAACATTCGCGTGACGTGCGACTTCATTGGCGCGCACCAGAATTTGAAACATTCGAGCGAGATCGAAAATGGTATTTCTACATTACTGCCATCCTTATCGCAATTGTTGCTTATGCAATTTTCACCAATGGTCTTGTGATGGCTATTACTTTTATTCTGATTGGTGTGGTTGGCTATATCTACATTGAAAAAGATCCACGCACTTTGGATTTTATGCTAACGCGGGATGGCGTAGTGGCAGGAAGAGAAATTTATGATTTTGACAACATTCGATCCTTTTGGGTTTTTTATGAGGAAGATGGTCTGCGTGTCATCAGTTTGCATACGGAGAGTTATCTCGCGCCTTTCATTCATATCCCCATTCACGATCAAGACCCAACAGAGATCAGAAAGATTCTTTTGGAATATATCCCCGAAGAAGAACATAAACCAGGAATGATGGATACGCTTGATCGATTATTGAGATTGTAAAAAATTATTTTTTCTTGATTTCTTGCCTCGCAATTACAACGGCAAAAACTTTTTTGGCGCCGGCGGATTTCAGAATTTTCGCTGCTTCAAGGAGAGTGGCGCCGGTGGTACAGATGTCGTCAACTAATAGAATATTTTTGCCCCGTAGAGACGCAAAATTTTGAGACGCAACATGTTGCGTCTCTACGCTATGATTTAGCGTAAAAATACCCCTGACATTTTTTTGTCTCTCCTGATAATTTTTTATTTTCATTTGCGCGGTAGTATATTTTTTTCGAAGAATAAAATTGGAAATAACTGGCAGAGGGAAACTGGGAGTCAAATTTTGGGAAATATATTGAGCAAGAATTTCTGATTGATTGAAGCCTCGCCACCTCTGGCGCCTAGGATGAAGGGGAATAGGAATGATGAAATCTGGCAAGGGTGAATTATGAAAAACAATAGCCTCACACATAATTTTAGCTAAAATTTCACCCAAGTCAGGAATGAAATTATACTTAAAACAATGGACTAGGCGGGAAAGCCCATTTTTTTCGTATTTAGCACTCACAATAAGAAAATCTAGTGGCCAAATTTCATTTTTGGCTAAGAATTTATCCTTGCATTTTGGACAAATTCGGCCATTTGGCGAGATTGTTTTTTCACAATAGGGACAAACCTGATCCAAAAGCAAAGGAATTTTTTGAACACATTCTTGACAAACCCACGCGCCATATTTTTGGCAATACAAGCAATGGATAGGAAAAAGTGTATCTAAAATAAAGCTTTTGATTTTTTTGAAAGACATCTTTTCCCTTACGAATTACGAATCCATACGAATGTACGAATAATTAATTATAACATTAGTATATTCGTATGGATTCGTAATTCGTAAAGACTCCCTGTGGATAACTTTTTAAATTAGTAGTTGAAAATTAAAAAATGTGGTATAATTAGCTTGTGGAAAAAAGACATTATAATTTAAATATAAAAAAACAAAAATGTTTGGTTTTAGTTTTGGTAGAAAAAAAGTATTAGGAATTGATATCGGTGCTTCATCTTTGAAAATAATAGAATTGGAGTTGCGTTCTGGCAAGCCCTATCTTTCTAATTATGCCTGGATGAAAATTCCTGATATTGCGGAAAAAAATAAGGCAACTGGTTCAAATTTTTTTGAAAAAGCCATTCCGGAATATTTAAAAAGAATTATAAAAGTTTCTGACATTAGCACCAAAAAAGTCTATGCCTCAATTCCATCTTTCGGGGGTCTTATCACCCTGATTGATTTTCCTAAAATGACATCGGCAGATATGGAACAGGCGATAAAATTTGAAGCACATAAATATATTCCAACTTCTTTGGATGAGGTAGTGATTAGTTGGGAAATTATCAAGGATGAAGTTGGGGAAGAAAAAGATACTAATAAAAATGTCCAAGTCCTTTTGGTAGCCGCCTCTCGAAACAAGGTTTTGGCTTATGAGAAAATTATAAAAGATTCCAATCTTAAACTTCTGGGAATTGAAATGGAAAATCTAGCCATGGTTGATTCGTTGGTGGGCAATGACTTGGGTAATTTCATAATCCTAGATATAGGCTATCGAGTTTGTAACATAATTTATACAGAAAAAGGAATTATCAAAGCTAACCGCAATATTGATGCTGGCGGAAGTGATATCACAAGAACTATCGCTACAAGTTTAGGGATAACTCCGGAAAGAGCGGAAATGATGAAAGTGTCGGGAAAAGATTTTTTTAGCATAGAATCAAGCCTCAATTTTCCAGCTATTGATTTGATTGTGGGCGAAATTTCTAGAATAATTGGTGCTTTACCAAAAAAGGAAAATGGTTCCAGTGTGGATGCATTGATTCTTTCCGGTGGTACAGCTAATTTTGCGGGCCTGGAAAAGTTCATTGCTGATAAACTGGGTCTCAAGACAATGGTAGGCAATCCATTTGGCCGGATTGGCTATGATAAGAATGTGGAGCCAGCGATAGAAAAAATCAAAAATCAATTCTCTGTAGCTATGGGTCTCGCGCTTAAAGGTATAGAGGATTTACGAGAAAAATAAATAATTAATAAAATTAATAAATAAAAAAATATGCCAAATATAAATTTAGCGACGGAAGATATTACAAAAAAGAATCCTAATGCGATGGGAACAGGTCTGATCGTTTCTATTGTTATCCTGATTCTCGTCTTTGTTTTATATGGAGCACTGCTTATCACTAATCGTGTCCTTTCTTCAAAGATTGAAGGAGTTAAGGGCGAATATGATATTGAATACAATAAATTTCTAGCAGGCAATGGCAATGAAATTATTGATTTCAAAAATCGCAGTGACGCCGCGGAGAAAATAATAGCCGAAAATAAATCTATGGCAGATGTTTTGAGTCAAGTGGAAAAATCCATTCTGCCGGCGGTTTATTTGACTTCTTTTAAATACGACAAAAGCAAACAAATGATTTCCATTAATTGCATCGGAGATAGTTTTCAAACAGTCGCCAAGCAAATTTTGAGTTTTAAGCAAAATAATTATTTCTCTGGTGTTATCCCTGGTCGAAGTTCCATATCTGGCAAAGAGAATAATAAGATAAGTTTTTCTATAGATTTAATAATAAAATAATAAAATAAAAATATGAAGGTAAAAATATTATTGATGCCCCTTATAATAGTAATCGTAGTGGCTATTTCTATCTGGTTGGTTTATCCGACCTATTCCAATGGATCTACTGGAGTAAAGGAAAATTATACTAAATTTAAGGATGAACAAACAAAACTAACGGAACTGCTTGGGAAAAGTGAAAATGCCAATAGTCTTTCTTCGCAAATTTCTTCTTTGTCAGAAAAAGATGTGCTCTATAATTTTGTTCCAGTAGAAAAAAAGGAGGAAGAAATAGTTAATAGCTTAATTAATTTGGCTTCAACTTCTGGGTTGTTACTTTTTGATGAAATGGTAAATCAACCGGCCAAGGAAATCCAAGTTGTTGAAGAGCCTGTTCCTGCTCCAGTGCCTGCCCTTGATGCTAATGGTGTTACCTTGCCAGTTACTATGTCTAAAATGCAAAATCTCAAAACAGAGATAAAATTAGCTGGTAGTTATGAAAAAATAAAAGATTTTTTGACTAGTCTTGGGAAGCTCAATCGCAGTAATGTTTTTGAAACATTAGAAATAAGCAAGAGTAGCTCGGCTGGTCAACCAGAAGCAGATTCGAATATTCTTTTGATTAGCGCGGCTGTGAATTTTAATGTTTTAAAAAATACTAAGCTAAATAGTTCTAATATTGGTAGCTCTATTTTGGATAGTCCAAATCTAGAAACGAAAGTTATTTCAGATATTAAAAGTCAAAAAAATGCTAATAATTTTCAGTTAAATATTGAGCAAACAGGAAAGAGCAATCTTTTTCAGCCATAATTTTTTCTCTATATGCCAGATAATTTACCTATTACTACTGACATCGCGCGATTAGAAAAAGCTCCCAAGAAAGTAGAAGAAAAAGCGATAAATCTCATTCCTAAAGAAGTTTCAGAGAAATATAAGATTGTAGCTTTTGAAAAAAAGGGAAACTTAGTGAAAATTGCGATGATCAATCCGAAGGACATGGGAGCCCTCAATGCTTTGCGTTTTGTGGCGGAAAAAGAAAGTGTAGAAATAGAAGTTTATCAAGTTAGTGAGGAAGTTTTCCGAGAGATTATTGATAAATATAGTAGCCCCGTGGAAGCTCTCAAAGAGGCGGTAAAATCATTCAAAAATGAAGTAGTTTTCGATGAAGAAAGCGAAGAAGATAAACTAGGAAAAAATCAAAAGCAGAGTGAATTCTTGAAGGACGCCCCTGTTACTAAATTAGTAGAAGTTATCATTGGTCATGCCGTGGAAGGAAGTGCTAGTGACATTCATATTGAACCAATGGATCATGATTATCGTGTGAGGTTTCGCGTGGACGGAATTTTGCATGTGAGTCTTATCATGCCCAAGGAAATCGGACCAGCGGTAATTTCTCGGATAAAAATTCTAGCTAATCTAAAGATTGATGAAAAAAGAAAGCCACAAGACGGAAGATTTAGAACGATAAATGAAGGCAAAGAAATAGATTTTCGCGTTTCAACTTTGCCTGTTATTTCTGGGGAAAAAATAGTGATGCGAATTCTTGACAAAGACCAAGGCTTGTCGAGCATTGAAACATTAGGACTTTTTGGAACAGCTTTGGAAAATGTCAAAAAGGCCTTAGGAGAAACTTATGGTATGATACTTTTTACTGGCCCAACAGGAAGCGGAAAGTCAACTTCTCTATATGCCCTTTTGAAAATATTGAATATCGAAGAAAGAAATATCATCACACTTGAAGATCCGATTGAATATAACATCGAAGGTTTGAACCAAAGCCAAATCAAGCCGGAAATAGGCTATACCTTTGCCTCAGGTCTACGCACAATTTTGCGTCAAGATCCAAATGTTATTATGGTAGGCGAAATTCGAGACGCTGAAACAGCTGAACTCGCAGTGCACGCCGCCCTTACCGGGCATCTAATGTTTTCGACATTGCACACTAACACAGCTGTGGGAGCTATTCCAAGACTTATTGATATGGGAATAGAACCATTTCTTTTGGCTTCATCACTTCGCATCGTGGTAGCACAACGACTGGTGCGAAAAATATGCGATAAATGCAAAGAAGAAAAAAAAGTTCCTGAATCAGTGAGAAAAGCTATAGAAAAGGGGATAGCTGATGTCTGCGAAGATGAACTGAAAAAATATGGCGTTGACAGAAAAGAAGAGATAAAATTTTATCATGGCAAAGGTTGTGATGTTTGCAACGGCACGGGTCTTCGTGGACGCTTAGCGATATATGAAGCGGTGCCAGTTAATGAAAATATAAAAAATATAATTATAGAAAAAAGAGGTAATGAAGAAATGATTGACAAAGAAAGAATTGATTTGGGTGTTCTAACTATTAAACAAGATGGAATATTAAAAATAATCAAAGGTCTCACCACCATTGAAGAAATAGACAGGGTGACGGAGGGTAATATGGCGCTAGAAGAAGAAAATGATTAACCTTAAATTTTAATAATAAAACTATGGATGCAACAAAAAAAACCATAATGATAGTCGAAGACGATACTTTTGTAATGGATATTTATGAAACTAAGATAGCCAAGGATGGAATGAATGTGATTTCGGCAAATAACGGGATGGAAGCGATAAAGAAATTAGAAGAGGGGGCGAAACCAGATCTCATTCTCTTGGATATTTTGATGCCATATATGAATGGTTTGGAGTTTCTAAAAAAGGTAAAAGAAGATGAAAATTTGAAAAATATTCCGATTGTGCTTCTTACTAACTTGAGTCAAAAAGAAGAAATTCAAGAAGGGATTGGTTTAGGAGCTAAGGATTATTTGATTAAATCTCACTTCACCCCTTCGGAAGTTATGGAAAAAATTAATAAATATTTACAATAAATTTTATGGCTCACGCAGAACAAAGGATAAAAAATTTGTTGCGACTTTCAGCACAACAAGGTGCATCGGATCTTCATCTAACTGTTTCTCGTTATCCAACCTTTCGCATAGATGGAAAGTTGGTACCGCTCACCGAGGAAAATATTTTGACCCCAGAGGACACGCGTGAGATGTGTGATGTGATTTTGACCGAGGAAAAAAAGAAAATATTCTTGAAAGAAGGTCAGGTGGATTTTTCCTATAACTTCGAAGACAAAGTGCGTTTTCGTGTCAATGCTTTTTTTCAGCAAAGTTATGTGAGTGTAGCTTTTCGTTTGATTTCAAATGATATAAAAACACTGGGAGAATTGAATATGCCAGAAGCACTCTATGAATTTACCAAAGCTTCTCAGGGGCTGGTTCTTTTTGTTGGACCAACAGGGCAGGGGAAGTCAACTACCTTGGCAGCTTTGATTAATGAAATAAATCATACCCAAGAAAAGCATATTATCACGATTGAAGATCCAATTGAATATATTTATCAGCAAGATCGCTGTTTGATTGAACAAAGAGAAGTATATCAAGACTCACAATCTTTCCCTTTGGCTCTGCGGGCGATTTTTCGCGAAGATGCCAATGTGATTTTGCTTGGAGAAATGCGAGATCTCGACACTATTTCAACTGCCCTTACAGCAGCCGAAACCGGTCATCTGATTTTTGCAACACTACACACTAATGATAGCGCACAAACAATTGATCGTATTGTGGATGTTTTCCCGTCACATCAGCAAAATCAAGTCAGGTCGCAACTTGCCAGTGTTCTTCTGGCGGTAGTTTCTCAGCGGTTGTTGCCCAGGATTGATGGCGGAAGAATTCCGGCAGTGGAAGTAATGATAAAAAATCATGCAGTAGAAAATCTTATTCGAGAAAATAAAGCCTATCAAATTGACAATGTGATTGAGACTGGCTTTGAAGAGGGGATGGTGGCAATGGATAAATCATTAGCAACCTTAGTTAAGCAAGGAATAATTTCTTTGGAAACTGCCAAAACGCATGCTAAGGATGCTAAGAACTTTGAAGCGCTAGTGAGATATTAATTTAGTACTAGTCGAAATTTAAAATTTATGCTAATATTAAATTAGAAAAAAAATAAAAATATGAAATTTAAATTTAAAGCTAAAACATATTCTGGGGAATACAAAGAAGGTATCATCAATGCTTCTTCACGAGAATTGGCCACAACAATTTTGCAGAAAAACAACTTGTTGCCAATCAGCATTCAAGGAGAAGAGCCAGAGAGCGATTTCCTCAAAGCATTTTTGAAATACTATGATCGTGTCACAGAAAAAGAGCTGGTGATTTTCTTTCGCCAACTAGCCATCCTCATCGAGGCTCGTGTGCCAATTGTGGTTTCTCTTTCAGCTATCAATGAACAGACTACTAATAAATATTTTGTCAAAGTCATCCAAGAAATGATAAATGACATTGAAGACGGAATGTCATTTTCTGGTTCTATGGAAAAACACAAGGATGTTTTTTCCAATCTTTCGATAAATATAATCAAAGCTGGTGAAGCTTCAGGAAATTTGAAAAAATCTGTTGACTATGTGGCGGAAAATATTGAAAAAAATTATACTCTCGCTTCCAGAGTAAAGTCCGCCCTTATCTATCCAGCTTTAGTGTTGCTCGTATTTTTTATTATTGGTTTTTTGGTAGTTTCTTTTATTATTCCTAAGCTTACTGGCATCATAAAAGAAATGAATGCTGATGTGCCTTGGTACACGACTGTGGTGATTGTGGTGGGCGATTTTATGGCCGTTTATTGGTGGGCAATCGCGCTTGTGATCATCGCTTTTATTGGTGCCTTTTTCTATTATCTAAATACTGAGGAAGGAAAAAAAGAATGGGATCAGATAAAGATAAAATTGCCAATCGTAGGACCAATTTTTCGCTATGTCTACATTACTCGTTTTGCGGAAAATTTGAGCGTGCTTCTCACAGGCGGAATTCCCATTATTCGAGCGCTCACCATTGTGAGTTCAGTGATCAACAATGTTGTTTTTGAAAATATTTTTTTGGCCGCTGCCGAAGAAGTGAAAAGAGGGGGGAATATGAGTACAATCCTCAAGAAAAGTTCTGACATTCCGCCAATGGTGACGCATATGGTGAAAATCGGAGAAGAATCAGGGCAAATCGACTCAGTGCTAGGGCACATCGCCAGATTTTATGATCAAGAGACAGAGGTGATGACAAAGAACTTGGCTACACTTCTCGAACCACTCCTTATGATTTTTATCGGTGTGGCAGTGGGCTTTATGGCTTTTGCAATTTTGATGCCGATATATAATATTGCAGGGCAGATAAAATAGAAAATTAATTTGTAGATATTTGGCAGATTTAATATAGAAGAAAAGTAAATATAAAAATAGAAAGGCAGGTGAAAATATGACAAAGAAAAAAACAACAAAAAAAGTTGCCAAAAAAGCAACTAAGAAAAAGAAGGGATTCACCCTGATCGAACTTTTGATCGTTATCGCCATTATTGGTATTTTGGCTTCGATTGTGTTGGTTAGTTTGAGTTCAGCAAGACAAAAAGCTACTGTGGCAGCTATTAAGGGTGAAATTTCTGGTGCTATGCCTGCGCTTATAAGTGCTTGCGATACAAGCGATACTGAACTTGCAAATGCTATAACTGCCTTTAATACGGCCAGTTCTAGAGTTACTCTTGCTACCACAGGAACTCCAAGTTGTGGTATAGCTGGTGCTGGAACTTTTGCTGGAACAGCTACCCCTGATGTTACGACAACTGGATGTGGCGAAGTTACTTACACCGATGGTAATGTAAATTGGACAGCTTGTCCATAATTTTGTTTTCACACTTGCCAATTTACCCGCCTAGGCGAAATTGGCAAGCTCCCAGACTAACTTTTAAAAATAAAAAGGTTGGTGCGGGAGCTTAAAAGAAAGTTTTAAATTTTTATGTTAAATAAGAAAGCTTTTACCTTAATTGAACTTTTGATAGTTATTGCAATTATTGGAATTTTAATGTCGGCAATTCTGATTAGCATTAATCAAACTCGCAAAAACGCCAGAATAAACAGCGTCAAAACTTCTATCGGTAGTGTATTGACGGCTATTGTTGCTTGTAAAGATGGAAGTGGCGCAGTTGCTAACCCTATTGCTGGTAACGACATTTGTAATCCAGTATCGGCTGGTTTAGCTAATGCAAAATGGCCTGCGCTTCCTGTTGGTTATAGTTATGACAGTGGACTATATAATTCAGTCAGTTGTAATTTTCAAATTGCCAATAGTGATACCGCCTCACCTTTAGTTTGCAGTTGTTCTTCTCAGTCTTGTAAATAAAATAAATTAATTCTATGTTTATAATATTTCTCATCACCGGTCTCATTGTTGGAAGTTTTTTAAATGTGCTTGTATATCGAATTCATACGGCGGAGGAGCTTATCTTCGATCGCTCGCGTTGTCCGCATTGCAAAAAACAAATTCGCTGGTTTGATAATATTCCTGTGGTGAGTTTTGTAATTTTGAAATTTCGTTGCCGTGATTGTCAGGAAAAAATTTCTTGGCAATATCCAATCGTAGAAATTTTCACTGGTGTGATTTTCGCGCTAATTGGTTGGAAATTTTTTGTGCTAATTGACACGACCTCTTGGCTTTCGACCGCCTACTATTTGTTCATGGCATCTTCGCTGATCACAATTCTGGTCTATGATTTTCTCTATTTGGAAATTCCGGGATCAGTGCTGTGGGTTTCAATTTTTTTGGCTATTGTCTTTGGACTCTACATGGACGGAATGTCTCTTTGGAACTTGGAAAGTAATACTCTGAATTTATTAGACACAATAACTTACCCGGGAGTTTTGGCAGCCACCGTGGCTTTTGTTTTTTTCTTCTCTTTGTCTTTTTTTTCGCGTGAAAAATGGATGGGAATGGGAGACGCCTATCTGGTGATTCTCTTGGGGCTAATCTTGGGCTGGCCGGAAATTCTTTTGGCTCTCTTTTTGGCTTTTTTCTTGGGAGCGTTTTATGGTATAATAATGCTAGCAATGAAAAAGAAAAAAATGAAAAGCCAAGTGCCCTTTGCGCCGTTTTTAGTACTTGGGACACTCATTACTTTGCTTTTCTATTCGCCGATAATTAACTGGTACTTCTCGCTTTTTATGTAGAATAGCTTTAGGGTAAAAAAATGAAAATAGATAAAAATAGAAAAAATATATCAAAGAAAATGCAAGGATTTACCTTGCTTGAATTGATAGTTGTGGTTGCAATTATTGGAATAATGACCAGTGTTGGTTTAGCTTCTTTGAGTTCTTCTAGAAGGCAGATTGCCTTAAAAACAGCTCAAGATGAAGTGACTTCCGCGATAAAATTGGCGCAAAGTTATGCCCTGCAAGGAAAAATTCCATCTTCTGGAGATATCGCTTGCGCATACGGTTTTGAGTTTTTGGATAATGATATAAATTCTGAATATCAAATTTTTTATTATAGAAAAGTCGGTGGTATTTGTGATACAAGTGACAAAAGAGAAATAGAAAGAAATAATCTAAAAAATGGCGTATCTTTAACCTCACCATTTTCAAGTAGTTCGGTTTATTTTAATATGCCAAGCGCAGATATGATTCCAAATTCAGGAATAGTGTTGACATTGGATTCATCAAAAACAATAACTATCAGCTCTTCTGGCTTAGTGACGAAAAATTAAAAAAAATGGTGCAAAAAAATTCACCCTATGGAATAAATTTTGCCTGCCTCGTCGGTAGGCGGGATTACAAAATTATCCCGACAAGTCGGGATATTCCACAGGGCAAGAACAAAAATTATTCCGGTTTTTCTTTTATCGAAGCAATCCTCGCTGTTTTTTTGATTGCAACTGGAATGATTGCTGTTATGAGTCTAATGTCTTCCAGTCTCAAAGATTCAATGGGTAGTCGGGATCAGATTATTGGAGTGTTATTATCGCAAGAAGGGATTGAGTTGGTGAGAAATTTGAGGGATAATAATTGGGCGAACAATGCGAGTACCTTTGAAAATTTTCCAAGTGGTTATGGTGGTATAAATCAAATTGACGCAAATACCGCGAGTTTTTTGAATAGTAGCAATTATTTAAATTTCAGTAGCAATGTTGGATATAATTATTCTTCTGGAGATAGTACTAAATTTAGAAGGAATATAAATATTATCTATTATGATGCTGATGGATCTGTAACTCAGGTAGATGAAGCTGTTTCGGCTGAAATTATGAGTACAGTGATTTGGAATAATGGTAGTTTCCCTGCTGCTAATAATTGCAATACATCCACTAAATGTGCTTATACGCAGACAACATTAACTAGTTGGGGCGGAATGTAAAAATATGAAAAATAAAAAATTCAACAAAAAAAACAAAAATTATGCCGGCTTCTCCCTTTTGGAAATGATGATTTCGATGTTTATTTTTGTCCTTACTATTATCACAGCTGTTTCAATTTTTTCCACAGTTGCTCACACTCGGCAAAAAAGTCGGGAAATTCAGAGAAATATGGAAGATGCTAGAACAGCACTGGATCTGATGGCAAAAAATATGCGGATGAGTATCGGATTGTGGCCAGATGGATCTTCCCAGGAAATTTATATGTTTAATGCTTCGCAATCAAGTTGCGTTAGTTATAGGTTTGGCAGTGACGATAAATTATACATAAGTCAAGGATTTCCCGGAAGCACTTCAGAAGAAACGAAATGTCGTCCAGTAAATGCTATCTATGATCCTTACACACCCATAATCGAAAATGATGTTACTGGTAGTTTTAATATAACTCAAACTTCAATCACTGCGCCGAAAAGAGTTGGTAAAGCAACAATTATTTTGACTATAGATGGAGTGAATATGCAAACCAGTGTCTCATTTCGAGATTATAATAATATAGTTCAATAGAAATTTTATGTTGAAAAAAAATAATAAAGGTTCAGCCTTGGTTGTGACGCTATTTATCCTAGCGATAATTTTGATTTCGGCGCTTAGCATAACTCTGATAACAGTCAAAGAAAGACTGGCTTCAATTGGTAGTGCTGGATCTAATAGGGCCTATCAAACTTCGGAGACCGGAATTGAAAGTGTGATGCAATTGATAATAAAGGGAAATCATGAATACATTGATGATGGAACGAATAATAGCTTAAATTTTAGTTTAGCTTCAATTGGTGCTAATTGTGTTTCAGGACTTATAGAAGGCACTGATTATAAGGTTGAATTTCTTGATAATACTGGAAGCCCAATTTCTTGCAATGCAAGCAATGTTCCGGTTTCAGATATTGTCAAAATAAAATCAGTTGGTGAATCTTCCAATTCCAAACGAGCAGTGGAGGCGTTAGTGTCAAATAAAAGTACAAAACTTTTGATGCATTTTGATGAATTATTAAGTGATAATTTTAAAGATAGCTCATATTTTGATTATGTATATAATATTACTAATGAAGGGGGTGTGTCTAAAGCTAATACAGATCCTATCTTGGCTAGTTCAGATTATGCAAAATTTTCTATCGCTGGTGATTATGTGGAAGTAGAAGATGCTGTTACATCAGATGATATTGATTTTAATTTTACTGATAAAGATTTTACTATAGAGGCGTGGGTGAGATTTGATAATCCTCCCGGTCTCTATCCTACTATAATTAGTATGGGTGATTATGTTAGCGGCAGTTATGCGGATAGTTCATTTTGGCTTTATTGGGATAGTAGTGATAATAATTTAAAATTTCAATATTATAATCAAGAAAATAATGATATTAAAGAATTATCAACTAGCTGGACGACGCCCACTGTGGGTACTTGGTATCATGTAGCTTTTGAAAGAAAGGGAGGAAGTGGATATTTTTTTATTGATGGATTACCGAGATCTATAAATGCGGGAGGAGACCAGTTTGGTACTGATTCTATGTATTTTACTGGCAATTATCCAATAATTATTGGCGGATGGCTTGAAGGGGGCTCTCTTTATTCAGATTCTCAATTTCTTGGTGATATGGACGAACTCCGCGTTACTAAAGGTTTAGCTAGATATCCAATAAGCGGATTTACTCCTTGGGAAGATGTTGAATATGTGCCAAATATTTAGTTTTTTTGAAAAATATTTCTTGAAAAAAAGCGTCATTTTGGCGCTTTTTGTTTTTGGGATTTTTTGAGGTATAATAGATTTATGGATAAAAACCAAGCAAAAATTCGCATAGAAAAACTTTCTCAGGAAATCAACAAGATTCGCTATCAGTATCATGTTTTGGATAAGCCGGATGTGACGGATGAAATTTATGATTCACTGACCAAGGAACTGCGCGAACTGGAAGAAAAATTTCCGGATTTGAAATTACCTGATTCACCGACCCAAAGAATTGGCGGGAAACCTTTGGAGAAATTTCAAAAAGTGAAACATCGAGTTCGTCAATGGTCATTTGATGATGTTTTTGATTTTAGTGAACTTGAAAAATGGGAGGAAAAAATTGTTCGGATGAAGGAAAGGGATGTTTCGCTCAAAAATGAGAAATTAGAATATATTTGCGAGATAAAAATTGATGGATTGAAAATTATTTTGAATTACAAAAATGGAATTTTTGTTCAAGGTGCTACGCGTGGAGATGGACTGATTGGCGAAGATGCAACGAAAAACATCAAAACGATTTATTCTATACCGCTTAAGCTTAATTTTCCAGTTGATTTGACGGCAGTGGGGGAATGCTGGTTGAGTAAACACGAATTGGAACGAATAAATAAAACACGAAAAAAACAAAACGAACCGTTGTTTGCCAATTCGCGCAATGTGGCGGCGGGATCGATTCGACAACTGGATCCGAAAGTTGCCGCGAGTAGAAAGTTGGATTCATTTGTGTATGATATAGACCATATAGCATATAACATGAAACATGAAACAAAAGAGAATAGAATTCCGCAGACGCAATTGGAAGAGTTGGAACTTTTAGAAAAGCTGGGATTCAAGGTAAATCAAGAAAGAAAGCTGTGCAAAAATATTGAAGAGATTCAAAAATTTTATGAAAGTTGGAAAAATAGAAAAGACAAGGAAGATTATGGAATTGATGGGGTGGTGATAAAGATAAATTCTCGCGTGATTCAAGAAGCGTTGGGGTATACAGGAAAATCTCCGCGTTGGGGCGTGGCCTATAAATTCCCGGCCGAAAAAGTGACGACCATTATTGAAGATATCAAAATTCAAGTTGGTCGCACTGGCGCGCTCACCCCCGTAGCACATCTTCGACCAGTGGTTGTGGCGGGTTCAACAGTCAGTCGTGCCACTTTGCACAATGAAGACGAAATCAATCGATTGGACACTCGAATTGGCGATACGGTGGTGATTCGAAAAGCGGGAGATGTCATTCCGGAAGTGGTGGAAGTTTTGAAAAATCTGCGCACCGGAGAAGAAAAAAAATTCAAGATGCCGACAGTCTGTCCGATTTGTGGGAGTGCCGTGCAAAGAGAAGAAATTAATGAAAAGAAAAAAGAAACAAGCTCAGCGACTTATTGCAAAAACAAAAAATGTTTTGCCCAGGAAAAAGAAAAAATAATTCATTTTGTTTCTAAAAAAGGTTTCAATATCGATGGACTGGGCGAGCGAATTGTTGAGCAATTGATGAATGAAGGATTGGTTTCAAATTTTTCCGATATCTTTGAACTCACAAAAGGGGATTTGGAACCCTTGGAAAGATTTGCTGAAAAATCAGCGGAAAATTTGCTTTTTGCAATAGAAAAAAGCAAAAAAATAACTCTGCCAAAATTTTTGTTTGCTTTGGGAATTAGGCACGCCGGGGAGGAAACTGCTGTTTTAATTGCTAAGGCAATCAAAACAGAATTTCCAATTTCCAATTTCCAATTTCCAAATAATTTCCAATTTTCAATTTCCAATCTTACGAAAATATTTCCAGAAATTAATAAAGAAAATTGGACTAATATCAAGGGTATTGGGGAAAAATCAGCGGAAAGTTTAGTGGAGTGGTTTGGAAGTCAAGAAAACATTGAAATTTTGGAAAAAATGGCGGAATTGGGAGTGGAAATTGTCGTGGAAAAAGAGGCGGAAAATAGGGACAAAAAATTGGAAAATTTAACTTTTGTCCTAACGGGGGAGCTTCAAAGCTTTACAAGAGACGGCGTTAAAGATATTATAAGAAAAGAAGGGGGAGATGTTTCATCTTCGGTAAGCCGAAAAATTGATTATGTTTTGGTGGGTGAAAACCCTGGGTCAAAATTTGGCAAAGCTAAAGAATTAGGAGTGAAAATAATAGGTGAAGAAGAGTTTAAGAAATTGATAAAATTATGATTTCAAAAGAAGAAGTAAAACATATTGCGGGATTAGCTCGAATCGGAATGAGCGAGAAAGAAATCGAAAAGTTTTCTAAGGACTTGTCGTCGATTTTGGATTTTGTCGAACAACTCAAAGAGGTAGATGTTTCTGGCATAGAACCAACGGCGCATATTACAGGATTGGAAAATAAATTTCGAGAAGATAAATTTAGGGAATTTGAAAATATAGACGGTATCAAAAAATTATTTCCAGAAGAGAAAAATGGATATGATAAAGTTAAATCAGTATTATAATTCTTAATTTTTGAATTTTTAATTTTATAAATAAATCTTAAATCTAAATTTTTAAACATTAAAAATTAGAGTTTATTTAAAAATTACAAAATTAAAAATTATAAAATTTCATTAAATGATCAAAGAACTCCACCAAAAATTAATCAACAAGGAAATTACCTCAGTTCAATTAACTGAACAATATTTTGATGCAATTTCCAAGAAGGATGCAGATTTGCATGCCTATTTAACTTTGACCAAGGAACTTGCGATAGAGCAAGCAAAATATGTGGATGAAAAAATTGCTCGCGGAGAAGAAATCGGAATCATTGAGGGAATTCCGGGAGCGATCAAGGATAATATTTGTATTAAGAATGTGAGAGCAACAGCTGGTTCAAAAATTTTGGATAATTATATTGCTCCCTATGACGCTGGAGTTATTTCAAAACTAAAAGAAGCGGGCGCAATAATTTTAGGCAAAACTAATTGTGATGAATTTGCGATGGGATCTTCCACAGAAAACAGCGCTTATGGCGTCACAAAAAATCCGCATTATGAGGAAAGAGTGCCAGGAGGGTCTTCAGGCGGATCAGCTGTCGTCGTGGCTTCTGATATGGCAGTTTGGGCACTCGGCAGTGATACTGGTGGATCAATTCGTCAACCAGCATCATTTTGCGGAACAGTTGGACTTAAACCTACCTACGGACGAGTTTCAAGGAGCGGGGTCATGGCCATGGCTTCGAGTTTTGATCAAATCGGTCCAATGACAAAAACAGTGGAAGATGCAGCGATAATTTTGTCGATAATTTCTGACCATGATGAAATGGACGCCACCTCCGCACCAAATTTTGGCAAGAAATATGAAGACTATCTGACTGGAGAAATCAAGGGAAAGAAAATTGGAATCGTGAAAGGTTATTTGGAGGGACTGGATGCAGGAGTGAAAAAAGTTATGGAAAGTGTGATTGAGAAATATGAAAAATTGGGCGCAGAAATTTTGGAAATAGAGCTTCCAAATGCCAAATACTCCTTGCCGACCTATTACATAATTCAGCCATGCGAAGTTAGTTCTAATCTGGCTAGGTTTGATGGGATAAAATATGGCATGCGCGCCGATGACAAAAAAAATTCTGATTATAATCCAGACGGACTACCAAAAAATTTGCTAGAAACTTATCTGGATACTCGAGCCTATGAACTTGGCGCGGAAGTGAAACGACGGATAATGCTGGGCACTTATGCACTTTCTTCTGGATATTATGACGCCTATTATCTTCGAGCGCAAAAAGTTCGCACATTGATTAAGCAAGATTTCAAAAAAGCTTTCGAGAAAGTAGATTTGATTTTGACTCCCACTGCGCCAACTCCGGCCTTCAAGATTGGAGAAAACACCAATGACCCATTGCAAATGTATTTGGAAGACATCTTTACTATTACTGCAAATATTGTCGGTGTTCCAGCTATTTCAGTTCCAGGTGGAAATGTAGAAATTGATGGTAAGCAACTTCCGGTTGGTTTTCAACTAATGGGTAAATGGTTTGATGAAGAAAATTTGCTCAATGTCGCACATGCTTTTGAAATTTCTTAGTAGTTCGTAAACATAAAAAAATATGGAAAATTTAATAACCATCCTGAGTAATAGCGGAGTAGATATTATTGGTTTTTATAACTCAACTTTCTTTTCAATTGTGAAATTTATTTTGGGAATTTATGCGATGGTGGTTTTGGCAGATATCGTGCTTTTGCTCATTCAACGAGGATTAAGTGGAGATTTGCGTGAAACTTCTTTCGGAATGAATGTCCCTCCTGAGTTGGTTGGGAAAAAAGGAAAATTACGCAAAAAATGGAACAAAATTAGAGAGGGGATAAAAAGCTCCGAAGAGGCTAATTGGAAAATTGCAATCATCGAAGCTGATGAGATTATTGATGATTTAATTCGAAGAATGGGCTATGCCGGAGAAAATATGGGGGAACGTCTAGCTGAAATTACACCTGGGCAAATTGAAAATATCGAAGAATTGAAAAGAGCGCATGAAACTCGCAATCAAATTATTCACGATGAAGCTTTCAAATTGACCAAGGAGCAAGCCGAAGAAACGCTTGGATATTTCGAGAATTTTTTGAAATATTTTGAAGTGTTGTAAGAAAATGGTTGACAGGTGGTCTTTATCTAGTTAGAATGACTTATAGTGTTTATATAGCGGGGTAGAGCAGTCTGGTAGCTCGGGTGGCTCATAACCACCAGGTCGTTGGTTCGAATCCAACCCCCGCAACAAAAAAGTTGTCATATTTTTGAACTTCCTGTATACTGATTATAATAACAATAACGGGAGGTTCTATGGCTAAATTTAAAGAAAAAATAAAAGCAATAAATTTAAGAAAAGAAGGTTTAAGTATTAAAGAAATCTCAAAGATATTGGGGGTTTCTAAAAGTTCAGCAAGTGTTTGGTGTTCCGATGTTGAGCTAAGTAAGAAACAAATCCAAAAATTACATGAGCGGATGGTAATGGGCGGGTATGTTGGCAGGCTAAAAGGCGCGAATATTCAAAGAAAATTGAAACAAGAAAGAATCTCATTTTATAATAAGCAAGGCAAGAAAGAAATCGAACATTTACAAAAAAGAGAATTATTTATTGCGGGGCTTGCTTTGTATTGGGGAGAAGGAGGAAAAAGGGATTCCAGGGCTAGATTTTATAATTCCGATCATTTAATAATTGCTTTTATTATGAGGTGGTTCAGAGAAATATTGGGTGTTTCAGATGATAGGTTTATAATGTATGTCACAATAAATCAATCTCATAAGGAAAGACTCTCTGATATAATAGAATATTGGTCAAAAATAACAAAAATATCCACGGAACAATTTAGAAGACCAATTTTGATAAAATCAAAAAACAAAAAAGTTTACGAAAATCATTCTCGGCACTATGGAACTCTTTGTGTTAGTATATCTCGAAGTTCAAAATTATTTTATCAAATAAAGGGTTGGTTGATTGCTCTCGGTGAATCTGTTTGATTTATTTTTTGGCAGGGTAGCTCAGTTGGTTAGAGCGCAACACTCATAACGTTGAGGTTCGTGGGTTCGATCCCCACCCCTGCTACGATTCAGTTTAAAATAGAATATAATTTTGGGGGCGTAGCTCAGTTGGTTAGAGCGACTGCCTGTCACGCAGTAGGTCACCGGTTCGAGTCCGGCCGTCCCCGCACACTACATTTTTTATCGAGCAGACCGATTCACCCCGATTTCAAGCCACTTTGCGAAAGACCGCAAAGCCTGAAAATAAGGAGGAGAATAGGACACCGAACTAAATGATCAAAAAAGCTAAAACCGCCATATAGGCGGTTTTAGCTTTTCTCTATAATCCCTTCTTAATTTATGGATATCTCATTATCCTTTTTACTTTCAATTGAGTAGTAATCGTATTCATCAGCTCCGCTATACCATCTATAGTTGGCCTTATCAAATCTCAATTGTTTTAGCATATCTTGAATAGCAGTTTGAGCATCTTTGATATTTTTGTTGGCAGCAAACACTCCGCCGGAAAATTCAATTATACTATTGCCAGATCCGCTAATTGTGACATCTACATCGTGTTCCCATAATGTTTTGCCGACTAGTTTTCCATAATCTGCTCGCATTTTAGGGAATTCTTTTATTTGAAATTGGATGAGTTTAGTTTCAAGATCTTTGCCTAATTTATTGACTTTAGCATCGCTATTGCTCTTTGCTTGTTTAGTAAGACTGGACCAAAAAGTTATTAGAAGTACTTCACTATTTATTTTCTCAATGCTTCCTCTATAATCGTCTCCTTTGAATGTGCTAATAGTTGCTATCTGCTTAGTCAGCTGTTCATCAAGAGGCACAGATTTTAATTCTTCAGTTTTTACTGTTTCCTGAGTATCTGCTTGGTTTTTTGATTGACTCGTATTTGAGCTTAGCCCGGCCATCAAAATTGGGAAAAATCCTATTCCAATAATAATGAGAATAAGTGCCATAATTGGATGTCGGTTTATCCAACTCCTAAGATCTGCTTGGCAGTGTTTGCATTTTTTTGCGGATTTGAGAATATTTTCTCCGCATGCTGAACATTTTTTAGTTTGTTCTGTTTGTTGTGTTTCCATTGAGTTATGTTATTTGATTATAGATTGTTAATTTGTTTATTAAATTCGTATAATTTTTTGAATTCTTCAGCATTATTTTTTGTTATTTTTAATCCCCATTCTGGTTTACTTTTTTTATTTTCATAATCATTTTCTGAAAAGAATTTTTGTTTAATATTTTTCCATTCTAATGATGGTACGAGGCAGAGAGTCGGAATGTTATTTTCTTCAAAAAGTATCAGGGCTAATAGAAGATTTCTTCTTAGTTTAAATACTTCTTTCCGCATAAACACATAATTATAATTTCGTATTGACTTAACTTGAATATCATAGTGCTCGCTTTCATTTTTTCGAATTATAAAATCTATACCTTTATCATCGACTTCCGCAGTGTAAACATCAAAACCTGCTTTAGTGAATTCCATCTTAGCAAAATATTCTCCATATTTTCCAAGTTGTAGATGGCTTATTTCTTTTTTATTGTCCATAATTTTTTCGCGTAGGTTTTAATTATTATTCGGTTCGAGGATACACAAAAGGTCCCGCGAGCCGACAGTAATCCTTTCGAATTACTCAACATTCCTTTCGAAGTGTTGACCTACGCGAATAAGTGTCGGTCACGAGACCGTTTTTATTCGCGTAGGATTGATATATTACGCCATGCTCACATCCGAAGATATGAGTTTAGGCAAGATTGTATCTCTATTATACATTTTAAAGAACAAAAATCAACCCGCTCTAATTTTTCATGGTGGTTTCATTTTTTTCTAAAATTAATTGCTTATCTTTAAAAATGAGCCTGCTTTTTGTGCAGGCCAGTATTTCTCTCTTTTCAGTAATATTCCCTTGCTTTAAAATGTATTTTGCGTAACTTCTTAAATCGACTTTTTTCTCTTTTAATATTTCATTTTCCTTACCATTTATCTGCAGTACAATTTGTCTAAATTTAGCATATCTTTCTATCTCTTCTTCAAATTGTTTTTTAATTCCAATTTCATTTATATCCAATTGATCAATGATTTTTGTTAGTTGTGATATCAATTCTTCTTCTCGCATATATCCAGCTTTGCAATTGTGATCTCTGGATCTGGTGCATCCATAATAAATATATTTGACCGTGTTGCCATTTTTTAGTTTTTTATATTTCTCATCAGCCGTCATCCCTGATCCGCAATGTCCGCAAGTGATGAGTCTCGTGAATGCAAATTCTTTAGCGTCTTTCATCACCCTGTCCCTTTTCAGTTGCTCATGAGCAATATCAAATAATTCTTTAGTGACAAGCGGTTCATGATTACCTTGATACCAATTACCACTACCTCGTGGATATTCGAATGGTCCGTAATAAAAAGTGTTTTGTAGAATTAGATAGATATTGCTGAGTGAAAGATTTTTGTTGCCCTTGGTTTTAAAATTCAATTCAAATCTCAGCCAATGATATATTTTTCTTCCACTCCATCTTTCATGAGCAACTTTTTCAAATATTTTTCTGATAATTGGTCCGCGTTCTGGGTCAATAATGATGTGTCCTTTTCTCTCTACGCTTTTGTCCGTTAAATATCCAGATGGAGGACAGGTTGGCCAAAGTCCCATTTCACATCGAGTTCGAAGTCCTCGTTTTACATTTACTCCACGATTATCATTTTCCAACTTAGCTTGCGAGCCTAAAATCATCAGAAGAAATTTTTCATTCGGAGAATTTTTGAAAACTTGTCCGTATGTTCTGATTTCAATCAGTCCGCCTTGATCCATGAGATCTACTAGCGTTCCAAGATCGCCAGCGTTTCGACTCAATCGATCTGGCGCCCAAGTTAGAATTCCATTGAATTTTTCTTTGCGAATATCTTCAATAAGTTCATTGAAGATTGGACGTTGTGCTGAATCTTTAGCCGAATGACTTTCTCTGCGAATTTCCACAATTTCCAATCCTTCGCGTTCGGCAATTTGCAACATTTCTTTCACCTGAGAATCGATGGATAAAACCTGCCGTTCTTCCGATTCGGTTGACTTTCTTGCGTAGAGACAGTACTTAACCTTTATAATCTCTGCTGGCTCTTGAAAACCAGTTTGCGCTCCTAAAACTTGTTGTGTGAGTGTATTGTTCATATACCCAATGAATGACGCGATACTCAAATGAAGTCCAGCCCTAGCTGTTGATAACTTTTTGGACAATAATAAAGAGCTTATCTCGAAAGATAAGCTCTTGGTTCATAAGTTTATGATTTGATCCCTATTATATTGGGACCTATAAATTGTCTTTGTCGGCCTTTACCTGCAAAATGGGCGGCTGGTTCAGTTTAATATATTGATCACTGAGCATGTATTTGCCATTCCATTCGACATAAATATCCTTGTCATTGAAGAAGAAAATGGCATCGCCATTACTGCCATAACTGCCGTCAAGGTCTGGGCTCGCAACAACATGTACATTATCACGACCAGAAGGGCCAGTGCCGGTATTACCTTGGCCATCATCCACCAACTGATCAGTGCAGGTTAGCATGGAGTTGACCGATGAGACTTTTCCCTTAACAATGAAAAATCCCATGATCTTTCCGGTGTTAATCAAGTAGATGTAACTGATCTTATCGGAGACGTTAAATCGGGTCAATCGTTTCGATAAATTTCGCCGTTCCACGCTATCAGATAGCTTGGGTGGTGGCACAGCAATATTCAGACGTTTAAATGTTTCAGCGGTCACTATTTGATCCGCAGCTTGAATGTCGCTAACGGCTTCACTGGATGATTTGAAGTCATTTGCCGAACAAATAAATATCGGACAAAAAACAACAAAAGTCAACAGATATAACAATGCTTTTCTCATGTTAGCCCTCCTTCCGCTTGTGCTTAGATGAAACACCTTGTTGACTACCCTTATCGACTTCAGGTTTTTTTTGTTTGGTTGAAATATCCTGACCGTCTTTGTCAACTTCCAGCATTAATTCAGGTGGTTGATCCAGTTTGATATACTGGTCAGTAAACATATAAACGCCATTCCATTCAATATAAACATCCTTATCATTGAAAAAGAAAATGGCATCACCATTACTGCCATAACTGCCGTCAAGGTCTGGGCTCGCAACAGCATGAACATTACCACGTCCATAGCTTTTGCCCTGGCCATCATCCACCAACTGCTCAGTGCAGGTTAACATGGAGTTAACCGATGACACTTTGCCTTTGACAACAAAGAAACCCATAATTTTTCCGAAATCAACCAGATAGATATAGCTGATTTTATCGGCGACGTTAAACCGGGTCAAGCGTTTCGATAAATTGCGCCGTTCCACACTGTCATTAATATTTGATGGCGGTGGCACAACAATACTTAAACGCTTAAAGGCGATAGCAGTTGCCTCCTGATCCGCAGCTTGAATGTCGCTAACGGCCTTACTGGACTCGCTGTATTTGAGATTTTCTTCATCGCATCCGGCGAAAAAAAATAAGCTCATCAGCATTATCAATAATAGAATAAGCTGTTTTTGCATGACTTCTCCTTCCGTTTAATTGATAAACATTTCAGAGGTAAGATGCTGTGGCAGATTGCGATCCATGAAAATTTCCTTATTCTTTTTGGAGGCATCTGCGTTGTAGGCCGCGACCTGATCCTCGAGTTGGTTTTTAAACGCTGTTTCCATCTGACTCAAGCGGTCGTATTCCTGGCGCTGATTGTAATTCCATTGCTCAGGGTCTTTTGAAAGACCGGCTTTGGTATTTTCGAAAAGCTGAACGGCGTTTTTTAGTTTTTTGCCAGTGGCCTGAATCTCATTGTAGCGATTGAAAAAAGTCTCATATACCGCGATGACATTTTCGCCATCGAAAGTTTTTTCGACGATTTCCGAGGCAGTTCTTGCCGGCCGGGTTATCATTTTCCAGCCGAAACCGAGTGCCGAAATCAATACCATAACGCCAAATACATAAAGAATAATTCTTCCAACTTTTACTTCTCCCGTGTTTTCATCATAATACTTCTGAGGTTTCATTTTCTTGTCCTTTCATACTATAGGTTTTTTATTATTGACCAGACACTGGGTTTATTGTTAAAAAATTACGCCTTTTTTAAGATTAGTTTTCACCTCCTTCAAAATTGGTTAAATAATTTTTCCATTGATTTTTAAACTTCCACGCCATAACAAATGAAACAAAAAGCACAGATTCGACGATGGCAAGTGGCACAAAAATGTGCCAAACATAGTTTACCGCTGCTAAGACAAGCGCACCCAGAGAAAATGCGACAAGAAAGAAAATACTGATCTTCCACCATCTCATCATATTCTCATGAGCTGATTGCATTAACATCTTTGATATTGGATCCATAACATGAGTCCTCCTTTAATTGATAGACAAATCAACTTGCTTGGGAATTTCAACACTATTGAGCTTGCAACCTACAGCGAAAATAAAATCACTGATTTTTTCGGTCGCAAGATTATATGCTCGTATTTTCCGCATATATTTGTGTTGAAGTTCTTTAATAGCAAGGTTTAACTGTCCATTACGGATATGCTGCGACTCCTTCCAGTTTTGTAAGTCTTTTGGTGCTTCCTTGCGAAATGCATCATACTCATCCAAAATCTGGACTACGGAAATTTCGGTTGCCCTTAAATCCATGAACATGGACTGCACAGGCCTAAATTTTAAATTAATGATCCAGCATCCGAGTACGCTACCCAAAAAGAGTAGTGCGATAAGACCACACAAAATAATTATTGACGAATGACTTTTATTGCAGTTATTTTTTGCTGGTTGTGTTGCCATAATCTGTTCCATTGCTTTTTCTCCTCTTGTCTAAATGGTTGCTTTATTTTATGGAAATTATTCCTAGATTTACCGAGAAATGCTATTTAATTGTCAAGGATCTGACTCAGCAGTATTGCATATTTTGTAGAAATTGTCAAGCTGTCGTAATAGCCCAATAGCTTGGAAACGTTTTCTGATATATACTAGGTAGTTAAATCTTAACGTTTCCTAATATGTATATAACCAATTTTCATATAACCCAATGAATGACGCGATACTCAAATGAAGTCCAGGCCTTAGTTGTTGATAACTAAAACCCTCAAAAATCCTTCAAATATCTCATTATTTCATCTAAATTTTGGGCATTGACAAAAATTAGTAAAGGATTAAAATAATAATATAAAGGCAGTTGTGGAAGTAAAATATCATATATATATCAGATCCAAATAAATAACCATAAAGTAAAGAGTAAAGAGCGCTTAAGTTTTTAACTTCAAGAGAAGAGCTTAAGAGCAAATGGTTGAAAGTATGGGTCTTTTTTATTTCTCAAAAATAAAGAATACTTCTTAATTAATTAAAAATTTCAATTCTAAAAATTCTTAGGTTTTTTCTCTACTTATTAAAAGATGAGAAAAGAAAATCTAAAGATTACTTTTGTAAAAGTAGATTCTTTAAAGGTGGCAACCTTCAACCCACGAAAATGGGATGATGCAAAAAAAGCTAAGTTAAGAGAAAGTATTGAACGCTTCGGATTGGTCGATCCGTTGATAGTGAATTCAAATCCAGCCAGAAAAAATGTTTTGATAGGCGGACATTTTCGGCTTTTAATAGCTAGGGAGCTGGGATACAAGGATGTCCCGGTAGTATACCTCGATATTCCTGATATTGAAAAAGAAAAAGAACTCAATCTTCGCCTGAATAAAAATGTCGGGGAGTGGGATATAGAACTTCTTAAGGAGTTTGATCTAAGTGCCTTGTTAGAGGTTGGTTTTGATGATGAAGATTTGTCTCAGATCTGGGACGACTCACTGGAGACTGAAGACGACAATTTTCAGGAAGAAAAAGAGCTGGCCGAAATTAAGGAAACTGATATTCAGCTCGGGGATTTGTTTGAACTTGGTTCGCATAGATTGTTATGTGCCGATGCACACGACTCAGCGAATATCCAAAAGTTGATGGGTGGAGAAAAAACTTCGATGATATACACAGATCCTATCTATAATATTGGTGTGTCCTATGACAAAGGTATTGGTGGCAAACAAAGTTATGGAGGTAAAGTGGATGATAATAAATCCGATACAGAGTATCGTGAATTTCTCAAAAGTGGGATGCAAAGTGCAATGTCTGTGGTTAATAAAAATTTTCACTATTTTTGTTACTGTGATCAAAAGTACGTAGGAGTCATTCAAGATCTTTATCGAAAGCTAGGCATAGAAAACAAGCGAGTCGTCTTGTGGATTAAGAATGGACAGAATCCGACTCCGGGCGTGGCATTTTCGAAATGCTATGAGCCTTGTGTCTATGGCACAGTTGGTAGTCCGTACCTTTCCAAGAGTCTGCAGAATCTGAATGAAGTAATGAACAAGGAAATCGGAACTGGCAATCGCTTGATCGATGACATACTTGATGAACTTGATATATGGCTTGTAAAAAGATTGGCGGGTAACGAATATGAACATTCAACTTCCAAACCGCCAACACTCCACGAAAAAGCCATTCGCAGATGCACAAAGCCGGGAGATATCATCCTAGATCTTTATGGTGGGAGCGGAAGCACTTTGATTGCGGCAGAAATGCTCAAGCGCAGAGCTTATCTCACTGAAATTGAGCCAAGGTTTTGTCAGCTCATAATAAATAGGTACGAGAAACTTACTGGCCAAAAAGCTAAACTAATTAGTAACACCAAAACAAATGACTAAAATAAATTATGGCGACAAATTTCAAATCGGTGTTCATATCTTGGTATGTGGCGATGCATTAGATCCGAAAATCGTGAAAAAAGCAATTGGAGAAAATAAAATCAACGCTTTCATTTCAGATATTCCGTACGGAATTGATTATACAGCTAGCAAGAAAAACTTTAGTAAAGTTAAGGTGGACAAGGACATTCTTAATGATGGTTTTGTTTCTGAAAAGCAATACGCCCAGTTTGTGGAGAATCTGATTACTCCAGTCATTTCATATCTCACTCGTAAAAACACTTTCTATATTTTCAATAGCGACAAGCAGATCTTCGCTTTGCGTGAAGGTATGGAAAAATGTGGAATACATTTTTCTCAACTTTTAATCTGGATAAAAAATCATGCGGTGATTGGCAGAAAAGATTATTTGCCGATGCATGAATTGATCGCCGTTGGCTGGTTTGGTGTGCATGAGTTCAAGAAATCTCAAGACAAATCAGTTTTGTTTTGTCCCAAGCCGAATAAAAGTTCATTGCATCCAACGCAAAAGCCTCTGAGTCTGATGCGCAGATTGATTCTCAACAGCACTTCTATTGGCGACTTTATCTATGAGCCGTGCGCAGGCTCGGGTAGCACTGGAATCGCCTGCGAACAAACAAAAAGAAGATGTATTATGATCGAACTTGATCCGGAATATTGCTGGACAATCATTGAGCGTTTTGAAAAGTTAGGAGTGAAAGTTATGAGAGTAATTGATAAAGAGAAAAAAGATGATAAATAACAAAACTACAAAAAAACGAACGGCTGAGGATAAAAAGGCTGTTTTGGAACAATTGGCAAAACTGCCCATTATTCAAGTTGCCTGCCAAAAGGCTGGCATTAGTCGCGCGACATATTATCGTTGGCGAATTGCGGACAAACATTTTGCCAAAGATGCCGACGAAGCGATTGAGGAAGGCGTGCAGATGATTAATGATTTGTCAGAGTCGCAATTGATCAGTGCGATTAAAAACAATAACTTTTCTGCAGTCAGGTTTTGGCTGCAGAATCGCCATCGCGCCTACGCTAATAAGGTTGAGGTTTTTGATCGAGGAAAGAGTGATAATCAAGAATTAACAGATGAGCAGAAGAAAATCATAGAAGAAGCTTTACAATTGGCTTCTGCTAGTCCTGAAAAAAATGGAAACGATGAATCAAAACCAAATTATCAAACAGTTACTTAATGACAGGCAGGTTCGTATACAAGCAACAAAGAAAAGTCACAATTTATTTTTCCATGTCTATTTGAGTGAATATGTTAGATATGAGACAGCCGATTTTCAAAAAGAAATGTTTCGAATTACAGAAGACGATTCAATAAGAGGATCAGTGATTGTGGCTTTTAGGGGTTCTGCAAAATCGACTATAATGGATTTGTCATATCCCCTTTGGGCGGTAATGGGAAAGCAACAGAAAAAATTTGTAGTAATTTTTACACAAACTCAACAACAAGCCAAACTTATCATGTCCAATCTTAGGAAAGAGATGGAAACAAATAAATTGCTTATGCAAGAGATGGGCCCTTTTGAAGAACAAAACGGACAATGGAGTTCTCTTTCTATAGTAATCCCAAGGTTCAATGCTCGCATTATGGTTGCCTCGGTTGATCAAAGCATCCGAGGAATGCGACATGGGGCATATCGTCCAGATTTAATTATTCTAGATGATGTTGAAGATTTGGACTCAGTAAAAACCAAGGAAGGCAGAGACAAAACTTTTAATTGGTTTGCTGGAGAAGTTATTCCAGCTGGTGATGAAAGCACTAAGATAATCATTATCGGGAATCTTTTGCATGAGGATTCGCTTTTGATGCGCCTTAGAGAAAGTATCGAAAAAGGAAAATGGAACGGCATTTTCAAATCCTATCCACTTGTTCGTGTTGTTGATGATGAAAGCATTATTCTTTGGCCAGGAAAGTTTAAGAGTATGGAAGATATTAAGCGATTGAATTTTTCTATCCCTAACGAAAATTCGTGGCAACGCGAATACATGCTGAATATTGTTCCGGACGAAGGTCAAATTATTCTGCCAGAGTGGATTCATCATTATAATAAACTTCCTGCGGAGCAACCAAATTTTGTAATAACAGGAATCGATCTTGCTATATCTGAAAAAGATACTGCTGACTATACTGCAATGGTTTCGGCGTGTGCTTATGGAACTGGGGAAAGACAGCGAGTATATATTTTGCCCAATCCGGTCAATAGGCGGATGGATTTTCCCAAGACTCTGGAAAAAATAAAAGAATTGAATCAATTCTTAAGTGGAATTGGTTGTCCTAAAATATATATTGAAGAAGTTGGTTATCAGGGAGCAATCATTCAACAGTTAAGAACAATGGGCATCTTTGCTGAAGGAGTAAATCCTCACGGAAGCGATAAGCGTTCACGACTAGTTTCTGTGAGCGGGTTGATTTTTTCAGGAAAAATAATGTTTCCATCTCATGGGGCGAAAGAACTAATTCAACAATTAACAGGTTTTGGCAAAGAAAAGCATGATGATTTAGCTGATGCCTTTTCAATCTTGGCTTTGCAGATTATAGAAAGAGCTCGGAAACAAGGAGGATTTATTATTGCTGGTGCGCCATTGCCGGATTTTATGTGATAGTATCAGATGAATGTTTACTAAAGCTATAATGTGCTGTAAACTTATGGTAGGTTTTGATTATGGACAAAAATTATGAAAAAGAGCAAAAACTTACCGGAAATACTCACTCTCAAAGAAGTTTGCGAAGTTCTTAATTGTCATCCCAACACTCTCCGTAATTGGGACAATGAAGGCACATTAAAGGCTATTCGTTTTGGGAAGCGTGGCGATAGAAGATATCACAAAAAGGACATAGAAAAGTTAATTATAAAAATGAAGAATTAAAATATTTAACAAATATTAAATTATATGCCAACGATAACAAACGAAGGTACAAATACACTGTCATCAAGTCTGAAAAATACACTTCCTAATTGTGACAGGATAGATGCTCTTGTTGGTTATTTCTATTTTTCTGGATTTAAGGATTTGCATAACGAGCTAAAAGACAAGAAAATAAGAATTCTTGTTGGGATGGATATCGATAATAAAATCCTTGAAAAAGTATCGACGCTTAAGGAGCTTAATTTTGATCATCATATAGTTGAAACTAATATTTCTTCTCGCTCAGGTGCAAAAGAAGATTATATCGAAAATTTTTCTAAAATCTTTAACGATACTGACTATTTTGATAATGAAGAGTCGCAAAAAGCTTTTGAGATATTTCTTGATAAAATTAAGGACGGTAGCTTGGAAATTAAAAAAACTGCTGAGGCGAATCATTCTAAATTTTATATATTGCACGAAAAAACAGAACAGAGAGGAATTGTAATTGTTGGATCTAGCAATTTAACAATTTCTGGACTTAAAGAACAACGAGAGCACAATATTGTTCTTTCAGAAAAACATTACTACGAAAGTCATATAAAGGATTTTGAAAATTGCTGGAATGATCCAAGCAATATTGTGATTACCGATATTGAATCCTCAGAAAACTTTATCAAAGAAGTAAAAAGAAAAATATGGCTGTATTCATTGCCTGAACCATCGTTAATGTATTATAGAGTTCTCAGTGAATATTTCGCGATTACGGAAATAGAGAATATGAAAACTCCCAAGAATATTACGGGTGGCAAGTTTTCCGATCTTAAATATCAAAAAGACGCTATTAATTTGGGAATTGATAGAATAAAAAAATTCGGCGGAGTTATAATTGCAGATGTGGTTGGGCTTGGGAAGAGTGTTGTGGCCTCTGCCATTGCTCATAATCTTGGAATTAAAACGATTATTATCGCGCCTCCACATCTCGAAAGTCAGTGGAAAGATTATATGGCCGAATTTGATTTTAAGGGATTTGTTTATACTACTGGAAAAATCGAGGAAGCTTTTGAAAGACATGGCAATGATGAGGGTAGACTTTTAATTATTCTTGATGAAGCCCACAAACATAGGAATGAGGACACTGATAATTACAAGGTACTACACAAATTATGTGCCGGTCATTATGTTATGGCGCTTTCCGCAACTCCGTTCAACAATGATCCGAAGGATATTTATGCTCTCATAAAGTTATTTAGTACCCCCGGGCAATCTACCATTCGAACAGTGGAAAATCTTAGTATGTCTTTCCACATGCTTTTTAAGAGATATAAGGCAGTAAGAAAGGAGCTTCGAAAAACTGACAATAAAGGCGGTGATCAAAATTCTGACATTAAAATTGAACTACATGCTATTGCGGATGAATTACGAAGAATGATAGAGCCACTTATTATTCGTCGATCAAGGTTAGATTTGGAAGAAATTGAAGAATATCGAAACGATTTGAAAGTTCAGGGAGTTGCTTTTGCCAAGGTAAAAGATCCGGAATTACTTGAATATGATTTAGGTGATATGTTTGAAATGTATATAGATACGCTTGAGAAAATTTCTCCTGAAGATAAAAGTACGAATTTTATTGGTGCTCGTTATAAGCCAGCAAGTTATATTAAACAAGGATCAGAATTTATTTATAAATTAGTTGAAAATGACGATGATGATGAGGGTATTTCTGCCGAAGAAAAAATACAGCAAATTAAACAGGCACAGGTAAACATCGCTAAGTTTATGCGGAGATTGCTCGTGAGGCGTTTTGAAAGTTCGATTGGTGCATTTAATATTTCTCTTGGAAATATGATCACTTCCACAGAAGTGATGCTTGATTGGTATGTAAATAGAAAAGAAGTTCCTATTTATAAAAAAGGCGCTCTTCCCGATGTTGAATATTTAAATGATATGAATGATCAAGAAAGAGAAGAGTTGCTAGCTAAATTTGAAGACAAGGGACTTATTAGAATACCTGTGTCTGAACTTCAACCTGAATTCGAACAGCACCTAAAGGACGACATTAGATTACTTAAGGAAATACAAGTTAAATGGGCAGGCAATAAGAATGATCCTAAATTCGATTTTCTTAGAAATAGATTGTCTGATTCTATTGCTAGGGACAGAAAAAGGAAAATAATTATATTTACTGAATTTTCAGATACAGCAAATTATATTTATCAAAAATTAAGCGACGATGGATTTAAAAGAGTTTTTAAATATAGTTCGGAAGATGCCTCAGATGAAAATAAAAGAATAATCAGAACTAATTTTGATGCTGGATTGGATGATCTGAAACAGGCAGATGATTTTGACGTCATTATCGCAACTGATGCGATCTCAGAAGGTTTTAATCTTCATCGTGCCGGAACAGTTATCAATTATGACATCCCGTATAACCCCACGAGAGTAATCCAGCGAGTTGGTCGTATCAATCGTATAAATAAAAAAGTTTTTGAAGAACTCTATATTTATAACTTTTTCCCTACATTAACCGGCGAGTTAGAGACGCGCACAAAAGCAATTTCAACATTGAAAATGGATTTGATCCATACGCTTTTGGGCGAAGACACAAAAACACTTACATCCGAAGAAGATTTGAAAAATTATTTTGCGAAACAATATAAAGAGGAAAATTCCAAAAATGAAAGTTTGTCATGGGATGCTCCATATAGAAATACTTGGCTCAAAATAAAAGATGATCAGGAAATAATGCGTAAAATTTCTGGAATTCCGCATAGATCAAGAATAGCTAGAAAAGCAAAAATTTCTGGTGTGGTGGCCTTTGCCAAAAAGAGTGGAAATTTCGTTTTTGCATTTGGTGAGAATCCAGAAAATGTGCAAATCGTTTCTCCGCAATTTGCTTTGCCATTATTTGATGACATCGCTGATTCTGAAAAAGCTTTGCAAACAAGTATCAATTTTGAACCAATTTATAAAATTACAAAAGAGCATATTTTCAAGGACAACACTAAGGCACCAGTAGATAGCGGGAGAAAACAGGATTCTCTTAATAAAATTAAGATTCTTGCAGATAGCTATCCACAAGCAAAAGATCTTTGTATCGATGTTATTCGTGTAATTAAGGATTTGGACGGTCTGCCTAATGGTGTGCTCAAAGAAATTGCTGAATTAAAGATTGATAAAAATGATTTTGACAAAGCCTTTCAAGAACTTCGCGAATTGGTGCCACATAAATATCTCGAAAATATATTCAAAACAGCAGAGCGAGCCAATGACTCCGGAAAGTTAATTGTATTATCTGAAGAATTAATCGCATGATGAAATTTAATGAAAAATACAATCCCGAAGAATTCCACAGTTTCTTGGAAGATTTTTTGCCTGCGGATTTTGCGAAAAATGAAAAGGATATTGTTATCAATAAAGATCGATATAAAATAATTACCAACGCAAAAGAGTTGGGATTTTGTGAGTCACTTGATTTGTATATTTTGGAAATGGAACATAATCGTGAAAAGGATCCGCGGGTTGCCATTACCACGGATGCTTTCAAAATCCTAGCTGACCATTGGATACATAGAGCGCTAGTTGTATTTAAAAATAATGACTCGGAAAATTATCGATTTTCATATCTTACTATCTCCCTTGATATAAATGATAAAAACAAGGCAATTAAAAAGTATTCCAATGCACGCAGGTATTCTTTTTATTTAGGTGTTGATTCTAAAGTGAGAACACCTGAGCAACAACTTATCAAGAAAGGAAAAATTCAGAATATTGATGATCTATTTAGCAGATTTTCGGTGGAGGTGGTCAATAAACAATTTTATTTGGAGGTAGCGAAACATTTTGACGAGCTTGTTTTAAGCGAGGATAAAAATCTTGTGCTTCCTAGTGTGTCGCAAGAAGATGTTAATTTTAGAAAAAGTTTTGCAGTGCGGTTAATCGGTCGGTTGATGTTCTGTTGGTTTTTGAAACAGAAAAAATCTGATAAGGGTCAGCTTATCCCGGATGAATTGCTTTCTTCAAGTATAGTTGCGGATAATTATTATCACAATATCCTTGAGCCATTATTTTTTGGCGCCTTAAACACAATTATTGAGGCTCGTGATATTCGGAGCGATTTATTTGATAAAGTGCCATATCTTAACGGAGGACTCTTTAATCCTCAGTCGGATGATTATTATGAAGTAGATCGTGGAACTTTTACCTCTAAACATATAAACACTCTCAAAATCAGCGACTCTTGGTTTAGAAACTTTTTTGAACTTCTGGAAACTTATAATTTCACTATTGATGAAAATACCGTCTTTGATCAAGAGCTTTCGGTTGATCCGGAAATGCTAGGCAGAATTTTTGAAAATCTGCTGGCAGAAATTAATCCGGAAACTGGAAGTAGCGAAAGAAAAAGAACAGGGAGTTTCTATACTCCTCGCCAAATCGTAGAATATATGGTTGATCAGTCGCTCATTGAATATTTCAAGACAAAAACTAGAATAGATTCTAATAAACTCACTGCTCTTGTGAGTTACGATCTGAATGATGACGCTGATTATCCGCTTTCTGAAGAAGAAAAAATGAGCATAGTGATGGCGATTGAGTCTTTGAAAATTCTTGACCCTGCCTGTGGATCGGGAGCATACCCAATTGGAGCACTTCAAAAAATAGTATACATTCTTCAGTTAGTTGATCCGGATTGTAAGTTATGGCTCAATGAAAAATTAAAAGGTATTCCCGAATTGTATAAACAAAAGATAATCAATGAAGTTCAGTCTAACCCTTTCGATTACACTCGCAAACTTGATGTAATAAAAAATTCTATTTTTGGAGTGGATATTCAGCCGATTGCTGTGGATGTTTCTCGCTTGCGTTGTTTCCTTACGCTAGTTGTCGAGTCAGAGATAGATGACACGAAACCCAACAGAGGCATTGAGCCATTGCCAAATTTGGATTTTAAATTCGTTTGCGCCAATACTTTGATAGGTTTGCCAAAATTGCAATCCAATAATCTTTTCGAAGATCATTCTGGGGTTATTGAATTGTCAGCGATAATGTCAGAATATTTTTCGTGCAACAGTCAACGAAAGAATGAAATAAGACTTAAATTTTCCAATACTCAAAAGGATATTTTAAACAGAACTGTTGCTCATTATGGAAGAAGCACTGGGGAACTTACGCTCAAGCTTATCTCGTGGGATCCATTTAGTAATAATTCTAATTCTTGGTTTGATCCGGAATGGATGTTTGGTATTGAAGAAAAATTCGACATAGTAATCGGCAATCCTCCTTATGTAAATTTAGTCAGAATTCCTAACGAAGAAAGGGATATTTATAAGAAAATTTTTACTGTCACTAAAAACAAAGTTGATCTCTACGCTTTTTTTATTGAAAAGTCGCAAGAATTAACAAAGGAAAATGGGACACTTTCTTTTATTATACCTCAGACATGGAAAGCCACGGATAGTTTTTTGAAGTTAAGACAATTTATATTAAGACATTTTACAATAAAACAGATTGTAAATTTAGAAATGGGCGCTTTTACCGCCATTGTTAGACCACTTGTGCTATTACTGAAAAAGGATAAAGAGGAGAATTATAAAATTAATATTTATAATTCAAATTTTAAACATATATCAGAAATTAATATTAATGAAATATTATCTAAGAGTAATTTTGCGATCGACACTGATTCAAGCTATTCAGATAAGAGTTTATTTAACAAGATAGAGTCTGGCGCAAGACCCCTAGGTGAAATTATCCAATTTACAAGAGGAATAAAAACAAGTGATGATAAAAGATTTATCGGAAAAATTAATAAAAATGAAGAATACAAAAGGGTTTTCAGGGGTAGAAACATTAAGGCGTATGAACTAAATTGGCAAAAAGAGTATATGCAGTATAGACCAGATTTGATGAGAGAAAAAGTAGGGTGCCTCCCTCATACAAAAAAACTTTTTGAGGTGCCAATGAAATTAGTTACTCAGCGCGTAAATAGCTCGATGCAATTGCTTGTTGCTATTGATTTTGATTCAAATTACTTCCTAGACACAACGAATGTGTCTAGACATGAAACTCTAGATGCAAAATATTCAATGCTATTTTTATTGGGTCTACTAAATTCAAAACTAATAAATTTTTGGTATTCAAAAAACTTTAGAATGCCTACTATTGGACTATATGAGTTACATTCGGTTCCTGTCAAAGAGACAGAATTTGCGCAAGAAAAAATCTCTAAACTTGTAAAGGATATACTTCAATTCAAAAAATCAGGCAAAGAAAAAGATGCGAAAGATATGCAATTTAAAATTGATGAATTAGTTTATGAGTTGTATGGCCTGACAGATGAAGAAATAAAAATTGTGGAAGGAAAAAATGGATGATAAAATACTGCCAAAATCTATTGGCGGGGGTGAATTTTCTCCGGCTCAACTATCCTCAGTACAAGATGACCTTTGCGATAAGTTAGATTCACTCCATAGTAAATATGGTCTTAGTGTAAAACCCTCAAGCATGTTAAGAGGCGCGGTTTTTGTCACGCAAAAAGAACTTCGAAATAATTCTGATTGGATGACGCAAGCAGCTAATTCGCTTAGAGAAATTTTGTATCCTTTTTATAGCAAGGAAATAAAAAATATTCCTAGTAACAAAAAGAATATTTTAGAAGAATATGGCTCAGTGCGCGCCACTGATGATAAATTGATTCAAGAAATGGGGAGGGTATATGGACTTTTAAATGGACTTGCTCATCATGGCAATATCAAAAAAAACAATGTTGATTTATCCAAATTTAGCCCAGAGGATTTCGAAAAGCTGTTTATTGATTTTGAAAGCGTGATGTTAAAAGCATTGTCTCGCCAATTAGATATACATCAACAGGTAGATAAAATAATTACGAGTAAAGAAATAGAAATAGACGCTTCTGATATTAAGGATTTAATCAATCTTAATTTTGATACTCACCAGTATTTTTTCTTCAAAGCTGATAATCGATGGCTAAAGTGGCTATGGAAAAATGGATTCCTGGAGATTGTAAAAGAAAAAGGTAAAGATGAAAACCAATTTTCATATACTTTGCCGGAGCTTCAGTATCTTGTAAATATTTCAGAGAAAGATCCTACTGGTGTTGTGGATATTATACTTCAAGTCCCAGTTTCCAAAGAAAATTTCAATCCGGAAGTCGTTAGTAGGTTTTTATGGATATGTGGATCTTTGGCCGCAGATCAGGTTGCTAGAATTGTTTCGAAAATAAGAGATGAAAAATGGATTCAGCTGATGAGGAGATTTAACAATTTCGGATTTGAATATGAGAAAATGCTTGAAAAGCTTTTTGAAGCAAAAGATTGGAGCAATCTTCTGGTTCTCGCTGAAGCGGTTCTTGCAATTTATCCGAAAAAAGATGTGACCGAGGAAGAAAATGAATATGAAACAGACAATCCGTTTTATTTTAAGGATCTCAGGCAAATAAAAGTGTTCGAATATCTAGTCTCTGTTGATGATAAAAACTTGGAAAAATTCCTAGGATTAGTTTTGGACGTGATGAAAAAAATAATTCCAAGCGAAAAAAGGAAAAATAAGAGTAAGTTTTTTGAGATAGCTGATAGCGTCGGTTTCTATGATGTAGATTTTTTCACTCTTGAGTTTGATGATGAGAGGCATCTATCATACAGGGATGATGTAAAAAATATTGCGACAACGATGAAGAAGCTTGTCCAGCGAATGATTGAAAAAAATCAATCTAACCCGAAGAATGTCAGAAAGGTGTATGAAAAATATGTAGATACTCTCCCGCTCAGTCAAACAATGTGGCGTTTTCGGTTGTTTGTTTTAGCTCAGCGCCCAGATGTTTTTAAGGAGGAGTTAAAAAAGGCCTTTTTTGAATTTTTCGAGAAAGAAGAATCTTACGAATTGATTCTGGGCGCGGAATATGATCAGGCGCTAAAAAAAGGATTTTCAATATTGTCTAATGATGAAAAGAGGCAATATGTAGAAAAGGTAGTCGATTTTTTTGGCAAAAAAAGAGAAGACCAAACAGATGAAAAATGGCACAAGCATAAGGGGCGAGAAATGTTAGCGTGTGTTTATTCTGAACTCACCGAAGAGGAAAGGAATAATGCAGAGAAGATTTTGAAAGGCAAAATTGAAAAGGAGTTTAATCCAGAACCAAGTATAGTTTCTGGAATGGCCGGATGCATTGCTTCAAAGGGGCCGATTTCTCTTGAGGATTTGCAAAAGATTTCTGTTCCTGAGGTCGTGGTGAAATTATCAAACGAATGGACGCCAGAAAATCTCCGAAAGATGGACACGGAGAGAGATTTCATGAATCCGTTAAATGCTGATGGAATGGGTAATTTACTTAAGCAGGATATTGCCCAAAGATTCGATTTGTATGTTTCAAATGCAGAATTATTTTTTGATAGAGAAAAGCTAGATCAGCATTATACATATTCTTTTTTTCAGGGAGTTTGTGATGTTCTTCGCCAAAATAAATTTCAAGAAAATGTTAATTTGGAAAAAATACTAAGTTTGGTGGAAAAGATAATTGAATCTGATGAAAAAGAAAGTCTTCCAAAAGATGAAAAAAGGCGAGAAAGATTTGATACCTGGGTTGCCGGTTGGAATTCGGTTTATTATGCAATGTCAGATGTCGTAAAAGAATTGCTAGGTGAAGGAAAGGACAAAGCACTTATTGATTTTTCAGTCTATCGCGAGAGATTGTTGGCCATTATTAAATACTTGCTTTCTCATGGTAGTCCAGATGAGGAAAATAATATGAAAGAAGATGGAAATGATCCATTTTCAGTTGCTATAAATTCAGTCCGAGGGAGAGCATTTCAGTCATTCGTTTTATTTACCTATCGTGACGGGGATAGTTTTGCTAAGGATGCTGAAGTAAAGATTTCAGATGACGTTAAGAAAATATATGAAAAGATTTTAGATAAGGAAAAGACCTATGCGATTATGTTTTTGTATGGTCACTATTTGCCGTCATTCTATTATCGCGATAAAAAATGGATCACTAAATTAACCTCGAATATTTTTTCGGAAGATGCCGAAAATCACGATCTGTATATTGCCGCTTGGGAAGGATATATCTCTGCAAATATATACGGAGATATGTTTAGCGAGTTTAAAAATTTGTACGAAAGAGCAATAAAGCTTAATCCTAACAGCTACACAAAAAGGAAATATTTCAGGGAACTGGATGATGGCTTGGCGACACATCTTGCCCTAGCGTATGTTCACTTTCCGGATTTCAGTATTGATTCAGAATTATTTAAGTTATTTTGGGGAACTTCAAATGCAAAACGACATGAGGAGTTTATTTCTTTTGTTGGTCGTCATGCAATCTCTCGCGATGGAGCATTGAAATTTATTCAAGAAAATAAGATAGACATAAAAAATATAAAAAAACTTTGGGATTGGACATTGAATAATGTTGTAGATAGAGAGGTGTTTGTCGGCTTTGGTTTTTGGATGGATAAGGAACAAAATGTTTTTGGCAATTCTAAATGGCTAGCCGATCATCTGGGCAGAACGCTCGAGAAAAGCAAGGGAGAAATAAACTGGGATTATGGATTAATAAAGTCCCTTCCCGCTTTGGCTGAACAAGCGCCGGAAGAAACGCTCAGAATACTGAAAGCATATTTGCTGGATCACTGCCTCAATAAGCCAGAGTCGTTCAGAAATTCTATCTATGTTGATGATTTCCTGTCTGCCTTTAATGTTTTGTATAAAAATGGAGATGATGACATGAAATTAAAAATCTATGAACTTATTAATGAGTTGATACTTAAAGGAGGTAGTCGTTTTTGGAAACTTAAGGAGGTTATAGAAAACAGTAAAATTAAAAAGTAAAATGCCAAAACCAGATCCGGAATGTGATTATTGCAATTATTTGAAGGCAGTGAGAGAAGTAGAAAAAAATCAAAACGGCGTGGCAATGAATTACAAAATGGGATACTTTTTGGATAAATGGAATTTGATAAAGTAAATGGCGCAAAAAAGAAGAATAATATACGTAAATAATTTAATGATTTTTTGTTATGACAGAAGTTAATATAAAGAGACTAGTTGATAATATAAACAAAATCAATATTTACACCCCGATTGTAGAAGCAATCGTGAATTCCATGCATTCAATCAACGAAGCTAAGAGGAATGATGGAGAGATTGTTGTCACAATAAAAAGGGATAGTCAGGCGAGGCTTGGTATCGCCGGAGATATTTTGCCGGTAATTTGCGGCATAGAAATTACAGATAATGGAGTTGGGTTTAATAGTGAGAATAAGAGTTCTTTTAATAAGGTTTATAGCGACCGAAAAATTTCTATTGGTGGTAAGGGGTTTGGACGATTTTCTTTTTTGAAATGTTTCGATGATGTCAGGGTAAAAAGTATTTATAAGGAGAAGAATAAATATTTCAAACGAGAATTTGACTTTATAATCGATGATGACATTATTAAAAACGAAGAAAATAAACCAGTAGAAAATAAAGATGCAAATACGACATTGATATTGGAAAAGATGAAAACCGAATATCAGTATAGATTGGATAAGAAGCTTGAAACCATAGCAAGAAAATTATTGGAAAAGCTGTTGGTATATTTTGTAATCGACGATTTCAAATGTCCAAAAATAACCATCCAGGAAAAAGGTGGGCGTGGGGCAATTGTGTTGAATGATTATTTTATTAAAAATAAATCCATAACAAAAATTGAAGATAAGGAATTTACCTTAACAACTATTGATTCGAGTAAAAAAGAAAAGTTTAGAATTAAGGTGTTCAAGATTTTTTATGGTGATAGCAGAAGTTCAATAAATTTAGTTGCACACAACAGACAAGTTACGGAAGAAGCTTTGTATGTTTATGTTCCTGAATTTAAGGATGACTTCTATGATGAGATTGTTAATGAAGATGGGCAAAAGATTCAAAAGAATTATAAGATTAAAACCTATATTATGGGGAAATATTTAGATGAAAATGTTTCTTTGGAGAGAAGTGAATTTGAGTTTCACGACAACAGTGATTTACTGTATCCATTTTCTCAGAAAGAGATAGAAAAAGAGGCTGCAAACATTACAAAAGAAGTTTTTCGCGGAGAGGTTCTCACGAGACAAGAAAAAAAGAATAAGAGAATAAAGGAATATGTGGATCATAACGCTCCTTGGCAAAAATCATATCTTGCGGAACTAGATTTATCTTCTTTATCTTTTGATATTAATGATTCAGAAATTGAAAGTGAACTAGAGAAAATTAGATTTCAAAAGGAACAAACTGCAAAAAATCAAATAGCAAAAATTTTACAAGAAGAGGATGGCGATTTGTCTGAAAAAATTAATGGAATAATTGGACAAATTACGGAAATTGGAAAAAGTGAATTGGCGCATTATGTCGCCCTACGAAAAGCTGTGCTAGATTTATTTAGAAAGGGATTAACTTGGAATGACGAAAGGAAGTATGAGAAAGAAAAGGTTATCCATGATATTATCTTTCCGACCTCTACCGATTCCGATAGCACGCCATATGAGAAACATAATCTTTGGATAATCGATGAAAGATTGAGTTTTCACGAATATCTTGCTTCAGATAAACCCCTTAATAGTAATGATGAAAGACCAGATATATTGATATTTGATAAAAAAATTTCGGTTAGGAGTGGGAATGAGCTAAGCAATCCAATAATTGTCTTTGAATTCAAGAGACCAGAGAGATCAATATATGATGAAAATGATGATCCAATAAAACAAATTGGATGTTATGTAGAAAAAATAAGACAACAAAAATTTAAAAATCCGGACGGCAGAACTATTTCGGCAAATGAGAATACACCAGCATACGGTTTTTTGATTTGTGATTTATCACCAAAAATAAAGGAATTTTGTCGAGATCATTCATTGACTGAAAGTCCAGATCAAGATGGTTATTTTGGATTCCACTCAGGGTATAAAATGTATATAGAGGTTATGAACTTTAACAAGCTAGTTGGCGATGCTGAACTTAGAAATAAAATATTTTTTAAGAAACTGGGAATTGAGTAAGCACAAGGCATCAAGTTGGGGGTAGGTTTTAAGAACGATGTATCACTATCTCAAAGACTACATTTATTACAGCGAACTCTATGATCGCAAGACTATCAATGATTGCGAATGTTAGGATAGTGAAGTTTGTGATGTTAATGCAAAGAGTCAAGGTAAAAATAAATAAAAAAATATGGCTCAATTTTTTGGAGGCAGAAGTAAATTTTTAGTGATTATGCAAAAAGCAAACTATATTACCGCAATAATAATGTGGATTATTTTGGTATATTTAATTTATCGATATGTGGGACAATTTAGATCAGCTTCAATAGTATCTTTTGTCATATTGAATGTTCTATATCTTCCAATAATGTATTAGACCTCTTGCGAAATAAA
>DMWY01000006.1 GCA_003483065.1 Candidatus Moraniibacteriota bacterium
ACATTTCTATTTAATTTTGACATTTATACCCCAAAATTTGACACAATCCAAATTCTAAACTACAATAACTTTACGGTTAATTATTAAGAAAAGTGAATAGGGGATGGTTTAATCCCTATTTATACACAGCTTAGGCTGTGGATAAAGTCTTAATAATTTCCTTTAATTGAGGGAATTTTTTGTTTCTCCTTACGAATTACGAATTTTATACAAATATACTAATTTACGAATAAATTATTAGTATATTCCTACTTTATTAGTAATTAGTAAAGAAAATAGCCTATAATAATTAAAATAATCAATAAAAATATGGGCGATATCCTAGACAATTTAGCTAAAGAAGTAGATAAGATTTCGGAAGAAGTGACTCCAAAAACACCAAAAACGAAGAAAGAAGTAGAAACAGTAGAAATAGCTGAAGATAATTCACCAATGAATCTCTTGTTTTCCAAGGGAAATTTTCGTTTTCCTCAAGTTGGCGACACAATTGACGGGGAAGTGATTTATGTGTCTTCCAATGAAATTTACCTTGATTTACCACCTTTTGGAACAGGTATAGTTTTGGGAAAAGAAATCAAAGACGGTCTCGGAAGCGGAAAACTCAAAATTGACGATGTTGTCAACGCTACTATAATCGACATGGAAAATGAAGATGGCTATATTGAGCTATCTATTCGCGAAGCTTCTTGTGAAAAAGCTTGGGATGACTTGGAAAGCAAGAAAGATACTCAAGAAAAAGTTCATATTAAGGTTTTGAGCGCTAATAAGGGTGGACTTTTGATCGAAGTCAATAGTATTTCCGGATTTTTGCCTGTTTCTCAACTTTCTAGCAAAAATTATCCGCGAGTTGAAGACGGTGATAAGAACAAAATCTTGAATTTGCTCAAAAAATTGGTTAGCCAAGAATTGGAAGTACGCATAATTGACGCTGATCGCGAAACCCAAAAACTGATCGTAAGTGAAAAAGCAGCTCAAAGCGAAAAAGATATGGAAGTTATTTCCTCTTTGAATGTTGGCGACACCGTTTCTGGAGAAATCAGTGGCGTGGTCAATTTCGGCGCTTTTGTTAAATTCTCAATAAAAGAAAATGACTCTGAACGAAAACTCGAAGGTTTAGTGCATATTTCTGAACTCGCTTGGCAACTAATTGAAGATCCACGCACAATCGTGAAAGTTGGCGACAAAGTGAGCGCTAAAATAATCGGCATTGATGGCGACAAAATTTCTCTTTCCATTCGCGCCCTACAAGAAGACCCATGGTCTGAAATTGCTGCTAAATATAAGAAAGGGGACATTGTTTCTGGCACAGTCAACAAAATCAATCACTTCGGAGCTTTTGTATATCTCGACAAAGACATTCATGGCTTGGCTCACATCAGCGAAATGTCCGAGGCTTACCCTGGAAAAACCCTAGGTGAACTTATCAAGACTGGCGAAAAATATAACTGGGAAATTCTTTCTATCGAACCAAAAGAACATCGAATGGGACTTGTACTAGCTAAGAACAAGAAAAAGAAAAAAGAAGACAAGCCCGACTCCGCTAAAGCTTCGACGGACAAGGAAGAAAAAGTTGAAGAAAAAGCTGAGGAGAAAGAAGTAAAGAAAGAGAAAAAAGAAAAAAAGGAGAAAGTAGAAAAGAAAGAAAAAGTAGTTAAGGAAAAGAAAGAAGTTAAGAGTAAAACTAAGAAGAAACCAACCTCCGCTAAAGCTACGGATGGCGAGGAAGAAAAATAAAAAAAACAATATGTCTAATATTTTTATTATCTCCGGCCCATCAGGCGCCGGAGAGGATAGTGTAATTAAGAAACTCAAAAATCACATTGATTTCGACAAAATAGTTACCACCACAACGAGAGCTATGCGACCGGAAGATGAAGAAGGTGTTTCATACTACTTTATTTCTGAAGAAGAATTCAAAAAAGGTATCGAAGAAAATAGATTTTTTGAATATGCTTTAGAGGATAATGGAAATTATTACGGTGGGACTTATGAAGAGTTAGAAAGAGCAAAAAAAAGTCCCAAACCGATACTTTGGAAAGTTGAATATCAGGGAGTATTAAAAGCAAAAAAAATACTACCCGAAGTAAAATCGATTTTCATTTATATTCCTTTCGAGCTTATAAAAGAAAGACTTGCGAAAAGAGGCGAGACTGAGGAAACTATAAATTCACGTCTTGAATATGCTAAGGGTTGGTATGATAATGAGGATGCTTTCGATTTTAAGGTCATCAATGAAGAAGGGAAACTCGACGAAACAGTCCAGAAGGTGGCGGAAATTATAAAAAATAATTTAGATGCCTAACTTAATCAAAAAAGTTCAGAATATAATCTTTCAAAATAATCTCTTTGACCGCGGGGCAAAAATAATTTTGGCGGTTTCTGGCGGGCCTGACAGTTGTTGTCTTCTTGATGTTTTTTCACGTTTGCAAAAAAAATATTCCTTGGAACTAATTATCGCCCATGTCAATTATAATTTGCGCGGGAAAGACAGTGTGAGGGACGAAAAGTTCGTGCAAGATTTGGCGACAAAATATAATCTGGAAATTTTTGCTTTGGATTTGGTAGAGACGAGGCATGCCTCGTCTCTACGCGACGGAAAAAATATTTCTGAAAATTATCTTCGTGAAATCCGTTATGATTTTTTTGAAAAACTTCGCATCGATTATGATTTTGATTGCATCGCTGTCGCGCACAATGCCGACGACCAAGTAGAAACATTTCTCATGCGCATCCTTCGTGGCTCAGGTATGTCAGGCCTTTCAGCTATGAAGTTCAAAAATGAAAAAATAATTCGACCATTGCTTTCCATTAGTCGAAAAGAAATTTTGGAATATTTGAAAACTAACAAATTAAAATATAGGACAGATAAGACAAATTTAGAAAATTTATATTTGCGAAATAAAATCAGAAACAAACTAATTCCAAGTCTAGAAAAAGATTTTAATCCTAAGATCAAAGAAACCATTTTTGATTCTTTGATTTCAATTTCCGAGGATTCTGATTATCTCGAAAAAACTGCCTTGAAAAATTCAAAAAGTCTAGAAATCAAGAAACTAGAAAAACTACATCCCGCAATTCTTCGGAGAGTTTTGCGAAATAATTTGAAAAATACAAGAGGGGATTTGAAAAATATCAGCGCGAACAATATCGAAGAAATCATAAAAATCATAAAAAGCACGAAAAGCAAGACTCAGATTGTAATACTCCCAGGATTGAAAATTACTAAGAAAAATGATAGACTTATTATAATAAAAAATTAATTTTTAATAATTGCATTTTATATGATATTCGTAATTCGTACATTCGTATAAATTCGTAATTCGTAAGGATCTCATGCAGAAACTATTCAAAAACATCGGCATCGTCATCATAATTTTTCTTTTTATCTCAGGAATTCTAGTTCTTTATGGCAATCCAGCCAAAAAACCAGCTTCGGTTTCACTTTCAGCCTTGGCTCAACAAGTAAATGAAGGGAAGGTTAAGGAAATTAAAGTCAGTTCTAATACACTAGACATAACATTAAACGATGGATCAACTGAAAAATCCACCAAAGAAACTAGCGGTGGGATCGTGGAAACTCTCAAAAATTATGGCGTAGACAGTGAAAAAATTCAAAATGTAAGTATAAATATCCAAGGAGAATCTGGCTTGACCTTTTGGATGGGTACGATTTTGCCATTTCTTCTACCTTTTCTTTTGGTTGGGGCTTTTATCTGGTATATGCTTCGCCAAGCGCAAAGAGGCAACAATCAAGCCATGTCTTTTGGAGCTTCTCGCGCGCGAATGACTGATCCGAAAAACAAAAATCAGAAAGTGACTTTCAAAAGCGTGGCTGGTTCAAAAGAAGCCAAAGAAGAATTATATGAAATTGTGGAATTTTTGAAAAATCCTAAGAAATTCTTGGATTTGGGGGCAAAAATTCCCAAAGGTGTTCTTTTACTTGGTTCCCCGGGAACTGGGAAAACTTTGATTTCTAAAGCAGTGGCAGGAGAAGCCAATGTTCCATTTTTCAATATCAGTGGTTCAGAATTTGTAGAAATGTTTGTGGGAGTGGGTGCTTCTCGTGTTCGTGATCTTTTCAAACAAGCTAAGAAAAATGCACCCGCTATCATTTTTATCGATGAAATCGATGCGGTAGGACGACATCGTGGCGCCGGACTTGGTGGTGGACATGATGAAAGAGAGCAAACATTAAATCAAATTTTGGTGGAAATGGATGGTTTTGACACTAACACCAATGTGATTATTATTGCAGCTACCAATCGACCTGATGTGCTTGATCCAGCCCTTCTTCGCCCAGGACGCTTTGACCGTAGAGTGACTATGGATTTGCCAGATATCGCTGAGCGTGAAGAGATTTTAAAATTGCATTCTAAGAACAAACCACTCACCAAAGACGCTGACCTTCGGCAAATTGCCCAAAGAACTCCTGGCTTCTCTGGCGCTGATCTTTCCAATCTTTTGAATGAAGGAGCAATTTTGGCCGCTCGCAGAAACAGAAAAACAATTTCGATGGATGAACTCACTGAGTCAATCGAAAAAGTAATCCTAGGACCAGAAAGAAGAAGTCGTCGAATCGATGAGGAAGAAAAGAAAATTATCGCCTATCATGAAGCGGGGCACGCGATTTTGGGTGCTACTCTCAAAAACGCTGATCCGGTGCAAAAAATTTCTATCATTTCTCGGGGCAATGCCGGTGGATATACTTTCAGCACGCCAGAAAAAGACAAAACTTTGCATTCAAGAAATTATTTCATCGACGAACTTTCCGTTCTCCTGGGAGGATATGTGAGTGAAAAATTGACTTTTGGTGATGTGACTACGGGAGCTTCGAATGACTTAGAAAGAGCCACTAATATGTCACGAAGTTTAGTCACTCGCTATGGTATGAGCGAACTTGGACCGCGAACTTTTGGACACAAGCAAGAAATGGTTTTTCTTGGCAAGGAAATGCACGAAGAAAAAAATTATTCCGAAAAAACAGCCGAGGAGATTGACCATCAAGTTTCCAGCTTCATTGAAAATGCCTACAAGGTGGCAGAGAATATTTTGCAAGACAAAAAAGAATTATTGGAAAAACTTTCTGCTACTCTTTTAGAAAAAGAAACCATCGAACAAATTGAATTTAATGAAATTATGGGGATAGCTCCAAAGGCAAAAAAGGAAGAAGTAATTGAAGAGGAAAAAGTTGCAGTTGAAGTTGAAAAGTAATCCACTACAAATTTACAAATCAACTACGAATCTACAAATTGTAATTTTATTTGTACATTTGTAAACGATTTGTAGATTTGTAGAAGAATTCTTATGTCTAAAATAAATTATCTTCAAATTATCAAAGATGCTTGGAAGATAACTTGGAAAAATCGCTATCTGTGGTGGTTTGGTTTTTTTGTCACCTTGGGTGGTGGGGGAGGTATGAATTATTTTTTCAATTCAGGAGAAGAAGAAAAACTTGATCCGGCGCAAAATGAAAAAATCCTAGAATTTTTTTCTCAAAATATGCATTGGATTTTGACCTTTGCAATCATTGCATTTTTGCTCGTAATTATTTTTTCCATCCTTTGTATCATTGGGAAAGGCGCACTCATTGCTTCGATTGAAAAAAATTCCAAAGGAGAAGTGGCTAATTTCAAATCCGGCTGGGACTCCGGCAAAAAAAATTTCTGGAAGATATTTATCATTGATTTTTCACTAGGTATTTTTATTTTTCTCACACTTCTCATTCTCATCGCGCCAGTCGCTATTTTGTTTGTCAACAAAAATTATATCATTGGTGGGATCCTGGCCTTTCTCGCAGTTTTGATTTTCATCCCGATTGCAATTCTTTCAAGTTATCTCAAAACTTATGGCTATTTTTATTCCATCTTTGGAAAACTAAATTTCTGGCCAGCAGTCGAAAATGCCTACAATCTTTTTGTCAAAAACATTTGGGCCAGCATTCTTTTGAGTTTGATTTTCATTCCACTCGGAATTATCTTGATGTTAGTCATCCTAGCAATTTTACCACTATTACTTCTTGTTTTTCTTATCCTTGGGGCTATCGGTTATTTTGCTTTGGGTAAGATCACCGCCATTGTCATTGGCGCAATTGGAGTGGCCATCTTTTTTCTTTATGCCATTTTTGTCAAAAGTATTTATGCAGTTTTCTCTCAAGCTATCTGGATTCTTTTCTTCCATGAAATTGCAACGCCAAAAATTCCTGAAGAAATCGTCGCGACTGAAACTGCAACTGAACCCATCATAAAACCAATGCCAGTTATTGAAATAAGGAAAGAAAATTAGAAAAATTATCTTGGAAAACTAAAACCGCCCCAATTCAATCGGGGCGGTTTTTTTATAGAAAAAATTTTATTTATTTTTTTCATCCACAATTTTCAGAAAGCTCTCAATTTTCTTTCTATATCTTTTCAAAAAATATTTCAAATCATAAGTAAAAAGCTCTGGCGAAACTTTCATTTCTTTTTGCAGCGCATTCCATTTATAATACAACACTCCACTAGACTCCTTATCAATTGGTTTTATAGAACCATTATAAAATCCGAGATAAAAATGACTCTTATTGGCTATCTTGACTATTTTTTTCTGAATAATTTTTTCAAAAACAATGATATCGCTTTCGACAAATTGAATAAGAGCTGAGCGATCTAAATAATTTTTCAATAAATGAAAAGTTTTTCTGAAATCTTCTTTTGAATCTAGAACAAATGATGGCACATTTAACTCTTGAAGAGTTTCTGACATGGTTGTATAAGTGGGAGTAAATCCAAACGTGACATGTCCACCAATAGCTTTGTCTATTAGTCCTGGGTTATGCTTCTTTTCTAGTGATCTTTTTTGCAAAATAAGCTCCTTGTCTGGAGTAAAAAGTAAGATTTGAATAGTTTCACAAGCATTTGTCGGCTTGCCAGTTTTATTGGAAGCTCTTTTTTGTTTACGATAAAATTCCTCCCTTTTCATAGGGGTGGGCTTGGTTGAAAATGGCAATTTGTAAGTTGTGATTATTTCAGACATAAAAAAGATAATTTGGTGGGACCAGAAGGATTCGAACCTTCGACCAAGCGATTATGAGTCGCGCGCTCTACCACTGAGCTATGGTCCCGTTTTCGTGGTCGCTAGTGGATTCGAACCACTGACCCCCACAATGTCAATGTGATACTCTAACCAACTGAGCTAAGCGACCAGATAACATCTCTAATACTATTTCAAAAAAACAGATTGGTCAATCCTTTTTCCTTCTTCTGGCATGAAAAGCTTGATGGACCTCTTTGAGATGTGGATTGGTGACATGGGTATAAATTTGGGTGGTGTTGATTGAAGCGTGGCCGAGCATCGCTTGTACTGAGCGAATATCAGCGCCGTTCATCAAAAGATCAGTAGCAAAAGAATGACGTAGCGTGTGCGGATGGACATCTTTCACAATCCCAGCTTTTAGCGCATAATATTTTACAATTCGCTGAATAGAACGGGGGGTGAGACGAAGATTATTATCGTCCTTGGTAGAAACACCTTGCCGGGGCGTCTCTATGACAGACTTATTTTTCTTCTTGAATTTGGCCAAGCTTTTTACATCTCGAACAAATAGCGCCGGATCAATATCTTCCCTTTTTTTGAGATATTCTCGGAGAGACGTCGAAGCTGTATCCGAGATAAAAACTACCCGAATTTTATTTCCTTTACCTCGCACACTCAATTCTCCACTTTTTAGGTTGAGTCTGTCCCGATTAATGCTAGTTAGTTCCGAAACCCGAAGTCCAGCCGAGAAAAGCAACTCCATAATTGCCCGATCACGTAGAGATTTGAAACTAACACCACCAGCTGCATCCAAAATTCTTTCTACTTCAGTGTTTTCCAAAAAATCCACCTCCCGCTCAGGCGTTTTCCCAATTTCTACTTTTTCTGCCTGCAGAGTCTTGACGTCTCTTTTAGCCAAATATTTCAAAAAACATCGGATGGCGATAATATAATAATTTTGCGTTATTTTCTTGAGATTTTGGCCTTTTTCACTCTGAAATCGATTGAGATATAGGCGAAAATTTCTAATTAAATCATCATTAACATCCTTGGGATCACTAATTTTTGCCCAAACTAAAAATTTTTCCAAATAGCGATCATAATTTTCGATCGTTTTGGGTGAGCGTTGCTTTTCAACTTCCAAATATTCCAAAAATTGAATTTTATAATCTCTAATATTCATATTATGCGACATTAATTAATTTCATTATACCCTATAATTTTCATTTGACAAAAAGACTCCCCTGAGATATACTAATTTGGAGTTAAAAATTAGGGTCTTAGAAGAGAAAATGCCTTATTTGAAGGCTTTTTAAAATCAAGACCACAAGAAAGACCAACCCTATTAGTAAACTAATAGACGCAGTTAAAAAACTTCATATTCGAGAAAATCTACAACTTATAAGAAACCAGGTTCATATCAAACAGAAAGTTGTCGCAACCTTTATCAAGGAACATCAAACTATAAAGGGTCTGCATCTGTTTCGAAACTATTCGGCTTTTGCCGTTGTCGTTTCGAGCGCTTTCTTGGTTTCGGCTACTAATCTAGCCGCAGGACGTGAGTCCAGTGGTTTTTTGTTTGGCTATTTTGGCGAAAATGAAAACTACGAAAATCCCTTAAAAGACACAATGTTTTTGAAAACTGCAGGAAAAAACAGTGCTACTTTGGCTGGATTGTCTAAAGCGAAAACATTACCCAACCCAAAAAATGCTCGACTAGAACGCGAGGATGAATCGATGATAATTCAAGGACAAGCGCTAGTTGCCGGAAACAGTCCAGTTAAAAAAGACCCCGAGGAAGATGGAGGTGTTATTATCTATGAAGTCAAAGAAGGTGATACCGTTGGCGCTATTGCCTCGGCTAATCACATTTCCGTTAACACCATCCTATGGTCTAATGAGTTGGATAATGTCGATTCAATTAAACCTGGAGACAAAATCTTTATTTTGCCGGTCTCTGGCCTTAAATACATAATTAAAAGTGGCGACACAATTGATAGTGTGGCCACGAAATATAAAGCGGAAAAAGACAAAATTATTTCTTTCAATAACTTGCCAGCTAATGGAGATTTGGAAGTTGGTCAAGAAATTACCATTCCAGACGGTCAAAAGGATATCCCAAAACCAACCCCTACTGTTTCTACTCCACTTAATATCGCTGAGCGACCATATGAATCTTTTTCTAGTGGAAAAGTTCTAGACGGCAAAGCAGGCGCAGGACATCGATTCCCTTATGGATATTGTACTTGGTATGTTGCGCAAAAAAGATATGTACCATGGGGCGGAAACGCCGGTACCTGGCTCTATCACGCCAAGGCCGCTGGTTATTCTACGGGAAGAACTCCACGAGTCGGAGCTATTATGGTTTCATCTGAATCTTGGTGGGGACACGTGGCTATCGTAGAAAAAGTTTCCGGCAGTACCATCACTGTTTCCGAAATGAATTATGTTAAGTTTGCTAAAAAAAGTTCCAGAACTTTGGATTCAAAATCTAGAGTGATAAAGGGATTTATCTACTAATCGCATAAAAAAGGAGCCCGCCTATGTGTGCACCTGGATACAAAGCTGTGGGGAGGCAAAAAACTTATGGAATCCCCCTTGATCCCAAGGGGGAGGTAAGACGTATTAGAGGCGAAGAATTTTTTCGTCCAATCGGAGACGCGGAAGCTCACCATCCACGTTTTTTTTATAACCCATCTAGTCCAGACATTTTACGTCCGGAACCGAAAAAAAAATAACTTTCCAGGAACCTTTTGGAAAGTTATAAAAAAAACTGCTCGAATGCATATATTGATTCAGCAGTTTTTTATTTTATTTTTTCTAACTGAGCAATAGAAATAGAGAGTTTCTTGAGCCCCGTCTTAGAAAAGGCCACCGTAATTATGTCACCCGCGCTGGCGACAATCAAGCCATCTCCAAAAACCTCATGTCGTACTCGATCCCCGTCTTTGAACTTTGCAATATTTTTTATTTCTTGTTTTTGTTCGCCAGCTGGCGGATTGAAATTTGAAATTTGTTTGATATTTGTTTCTTGTGATTTGGAATTTGCATCTTCCAAAAGATGTGTTGGCACATCCTCCAAAAATCGCGAAGAAGCATTGATTTGCGTGGAACCGAAAATATTTCGCATGCGAGTAAAAAGTAAATAAACTTTTTCCATGGCGCGCGTGATTCCCACATACATAAGCCGTCTTTCTTCTTCCATTTCATTGTCGCTTAGCATACTTCTGGAGTGTGGCAAAATTCCCTCTTCCAGTCCCGCGATAAAAACAATTTTAAACTCCAATCCCTTAGCGCTGTGGAGCGTCATAAGATGCACCGCATCAATCGCCTGATCAATATTATCCGTGTCAGAAACCAAAGCCACTTCTTCCAAAAACAATTTCAAACCTTCAGCAGGTTCATATTCCTCATATTTTTTGGCTACCGTGAGAAGTTCCCGCACATTTTCATTTCTCATTTCTCCTTCCTCTGTGCCATCCATCAAAAATTTTTCATATCCTGATTCACTATAAATTTTTTGGATGAAATCAGTGAGGGATAATTTTTCCTTAAGCTCCGACATTCGCTGAATAAATTCTGAAAATTTTATAATTGCGTCAATTTTTGAATTTAATATTTTTTTGTTATCCAAATCAGATATTTTCAAGCCAATATTTATCAAATCAATTTCATTTTCTTTGGCTGTTTTTATCCATTTATTCAATGTGACCTCGCCAATCCCTCGTCTTGGTTCATTAATTATCCGTTCTAGTGAAGTTTCATCATTGAAATTATTAATCACTCGCAGATACGCAATCATATCTTTGATTTCTTTTCTTTGGTAGAATTTTACTCCGCCAATAATTCGGTACGGAATTGAGTTTCGGAGCATCGCTTCTTCAATCATTCGAGACTGCGCGTTGGTTCGATAGAGCACTACAAAATCGGAAAACTTTAGTTTTCCGTCCTGAGCGCTTGCCTGCCGATGAGGCAAGGAAGCGAAGGACCCCCTCCTATTACCGCATAACTTCTTTATTTCATTTACAATAAACTGAGCTTCTTCTTTTTCATCCTCTGCTTCAAAGCTAGACAGCAAATGCCCACTCTGATTATCCGTCCAAATTTTTTTGTCTTTGCGATTAATGTTTTTTGAAATCACTCCATAGGCCGCGTCTAAAATATTTTGCGTCGAGCGATAGTTCTGTTCCAACTTAATCACACGCGCCTGCGGGTAATCTTTTTCAAAATCCAAAATGTTTTGAATGTTAGCCCCTCGCCAAGAATATATTCCTTGCCAGTCATCACCCACTACACACAAGTTATTATATTTCTGCGACAACAATTTCACTAACAAATATTGCGCGCGGTTAGTATCTTGATATTCGTCCACCATAATATACTCAAAAAAATTCTGATACTTTTCCAAAACTTCTGGAGATTTTTGAAAAAGCTTAACCATGATCATCAAGATATCATCAAAATCCAAGGCGCCCTGATCTTTTAATTTTTTTTGATAGTTCAAATATATCTTAGCCACCATTTCTTCAAAATACCCACCCGCGCTAGCCAAAAATTCGTCTGCGCTTTTGAGTTCATTTTTCGCATTGGAAATTGCACCCAAGATAGCTTTTGGCTTGAACTGATCGGTGTTGATTTCCATTTCTTTCATCACTTTTTTCATAAGAGCCAATTGGTCTTGGTCATCAAAAATGTTAAACGAACTCTTGTATCCCATTTTCTCAATCTCATGACGCAAAATCCTCACGCAGATAGAATGAAAAGTCCCAACTGTTGGCATGTCATATCGACCACCCTCTCCTTTATAAGGAGAGGGGTTAGGGGTGAGGTTCTTCGAATCGCTCAATAATTCCCTAATCCGCTCTTTCATCTCTCCCGCAGCTTTGTTGGTGAAAGTCACCGCCAAAATCCTTCTTGGATTGATCTTTTTTTCGCAAATCAAATAAGCCACTCGATGCGTAAGCGCTCGCGTTTTCCCTGACCCCGCCCCCGCGATAATGAGAACCGGCCCTTCTGTAGTCATCACCGCCTCTCTTTGCGGAGCATTAAGTTTTTCCAAAATTTCATGCATAATAATTTCATTTTAACACACTACTTCTTATGGAGCCAAAAAATTTGCCAAACTTTCAATTATGTTGTAATGTTGATATATAATAATTCTAACTAGCCAACACTGGTTTTCAAGGGGATCCTCGCAACGAGTGTTTGGCCGAAAAAATGCTATGGCACTAAATGCAAAGCAAAAAGTAAAAGCGACGAAAGAAGTAGTAAGACATGAAAAGGACACTGGTTCTCCGGAATATCAAATCGCCCTTTTCTCAGAACAAATCAAAAAACTCACAACTCACCTCAAAAAGAATGCCAAGGACTTTCATTCTCGCCGAGGACTTCTCAAGATGGTTTCTAAAAGAAAGAAACTAATGGGATACTTGCAAAAAACCAACGAAAAGGCCTACAAAACTTTGATCAAAAAATTAGACCTTAAGGGATAGATTATAGGAAATAAGTAAAAAGGGGAATAGAAGTTGGCTCAAGATAATAGAAAATAAGAAAAAAGAAAAGTATTTATTCTATTTTCTAATTTCAAATTTCATGAACTATTTTCTAATTTCTAAAAACTATTTTCTTAAAACTTATACTATATGAGTATATACAAAGAGCAAAGAGTGGGTGTCTTAGTAGACATTCAAAACCTCTATTATAGCGCCAAAGTTTTACACAAAAAGAAAGTAAATTTTGGGCAAATCCTAAAAGAGGCTGTCGGAGACCGCAAGCTCATCCGCGCTATTGCTTATGGAATAAAAACCCTAGAAGGTCAAGAAGAAAAATTCTTTGAAGCTTTAGAAAAACAAGGTTTCGAAGTTAAAACTAAAGATTTGCAAATTTTTCCCGGTGGCGCCAAAAAAGGGGATTGGGATGTGGGAATTGCAATTGATGCTATCAAAATGTCCAAAAGCTTGGATGTAATTGTGCTTGTGAGTGGCGACGGCGACTATATTCCGCTTGTAAACTATATCCAATCTACTACGGGTTGCCGAGTGGAAGGCATCGCTTTTAGCGAATCTACCAGTGGAAAACTCGTTGAAGAATTAGATGATTTCATTAATTTGAGTGAGAATAAGAAGAAATTCTTAATATAGAATATCTTATGTTTTTTGAATTTTGGTCTTTATCTACTTGGCTAATAATTATCTTTTTATCAGTCATAATCATTGCCCTTTCCTTTTATTTTTCCAAAAAATATTGGCTTTTAGTTGTCCTGGCTTTTTTGTCATTTACAGCTTTGCAAATATATCTTTTTAGATCCGATATACTTGATCATTTATTTGGAAAATATATAAAACAAGAACCCAGATATATTCTTAGAATAATTGAATTCTTTGGACCTGGAATTATAGCATCTGTTGTTTCCTACCATTTTGCAATAAAACGATTTGATGTTCTTTGGAAAAATATTCTGATGTTAATTATCTTAATTATCTTGAATTTTTTTCTTGGTATTTCTATTTTTAGTAATACTTTTGGCCCATAAAAATTGACAGAACCCCAAGATAGGTTAAAATTCAACTAATAGATAATAAATTAAACATAAAAATATGAAAACAGAAAATGCTATCTTAATGAAGATGGCGAGAGAAAGTCTACGAGGTAAATGGGGGATATCCATTGGCGCATCTGTCATCTTCATGGTGATTATGATGGTGATACAAATAGTGCCTTTCGTAGGCTTTATCGCTTATCTAGCTATCACTGGCCCAATGTCGCTTGGTCTTATTATTTTTTTTCTATCATTATCTCGCAATCAAGAAGTCGAAATAGGTCAACTATTCAAAGGCTTTGAAAATTTTGGCACTTCTCTAGTTGCCTATCTGCTAATGTGTCTGTTTATTTTTTTGTGGACACTTCTTCTTATCATTCCTGGAATGATAGCATCTCTTGCCTATTCAATGACTTTTTATATTATAGCTGATAACAACTCAATCGGAGCAATGGATGCGATAAAAAAGAGCAAGGAAATGATGCAGGGAAACAAATGGAAACTCTTTTGTCTCTATTGGAGATTTTTTGGCTGGTCACTACTTTGTCTTTTGACCCTTGGAATAGGTTATCTCTGGCTTGTGCCTTATATACAAACAAGCATTGCAAAGTTTTATGATGATATAAAAGGAAACCAAACTAATCCATCCGAACAATCACCAATTCAACAAACCCCAACTCCTGCAGTATAAAAATCAGCTTTGAAACAAAAAACGCTCTTATGAAAAACTTGGAGCGTTTTTTGTTTGACAAAAACCCCAAAACAAGGTAGGATTTAACTACTAAAAAGAGTAATTTAATAATAAATAAAGCCTAATTCTAGTGCGTCAAAGGCACAATAGTGAAGTCAATCCGGTTATAGGTTATTGGAAGTTGGAAAGGAGTTCATGAAATTTGAGATTAGAAAATAGAATAAATAATTTTCTTTCTTCTTATTTTCTATTATCTTGAACCAATTTCTCTTTTCTTTTTAACTTATTTCTAAAAAATTGAATTCAATATCGTGTTTATAACGTCATTAGCGTAAGGCTAATACGAAATGGAACAAAAAAAATGGTCCCTCCAAGTTGGGGGACGAATTTTGGAAATCGAAACCGGTCTCTTGGCCGGTCAAGCTAATGGTGCTGTGACGGCTCGTTATGGCGACACAGTAGTACTTGCCACCGCTGTCATGAGTAAATCTGCCTCACGCATCAGCGGATATTTTCCCTTGATGGTTGATTTTGAAGAAAGATATTATGCCGCTGGAAAAATCAAAGGTTCGAGATTTATCAAACGTGAAGGTCGTCCAAGTGACGATGCAATCTTGTCTGGTCGCGCAGTAGATCGAACAATTCGTCCGTTGTTTAATTCCAGAATGAGAAATGATGTGCAAGTAGTTTGCACTGTTTTGTCATATGACGGCGAAAACGATCCAGATGTAGTTGCAATTATTGCAGCCAGCGCCGCACTTTCCATTTCCAATATTCCATGGAATGGACCAGTGTCAGCTGTTCGCGTAGGAAAAGTTGGAGAAGAACTAATTTTGAACCCAATAAACGGAGAATTAACTGACGGATCACTTGATCTTCTCGTCAGCGGAACACAGGACAAAATCAACATGATTGAATGTGCTTCCAAAGAAGTACCGGAAAGCGAAATGATCGAAGCTATCAAATTTGCTCATGAAGCCATTGGAAAAATTTCAGAATTTGTCGGACAAATTCAAAAAGAAATTGGAAAAGAAAAATCTGAGCCAGCGCTTGTCAGGGGCACAGAGGAATTTGAAAGTAAAATCAAAGAAATGCTTTTGTCGGAAGGTCTAGCTGAAGCGCTTTATGACAAGAACAAACAAGTTATCGAAGAAAAAACCAAGGCTATTGGTGAAAAAATTTCTACTTTCATCAAAGAAACTTATCCCAATGAAGTTGATAAACTCAAAGAAATAGCTGACATCGTTTCTGAAGAGGTGTCTGATGAAATTGTGCATCAAAATATCTTGGAAAAAGAAATGCGACCAGATGGCAGAAAACTTGATGAAATTCGCCACATTGAATGCAAGGTAGGAATTTTGCCACGCACTCATGGCACTGGGCTTTTCACTCGTGGAGAAACTCAAGCCCTCACAGTGACGACACTTGGCGCTCCTGGAGCGGAACAAATAATCGACACTATGGAAGTAGACACTAAGAAAAGATATATCCATTATTACAACTTCCCACCATATTCAGTGGGAGAAGTGCGTCCAATGAGAGGCCCAGGACGACGAGAAATTGGTCACGGAGCGCTCGCCGAAAAAGCTTTGGTGCCAGTTTTGCCTTCCAAGGAAGAATTTCCGTATACCATTCTTCTTATGAGTGAAACTCTTTCTTCTAATGGCTCTTCTTCGATGGCTTCTACTTGTGGATCTACTCTTTCTCTTATGAATGCTGGTGTGCCAATCAAACGCCCAGTTTCTGGAATCGCCATGGGAATTATCGTTGATCAAAAAGATAATCAAAAATTCAAAGTCCTCACTGACATTCAAGGACTAGAAGATCACTATGGCGACATGGACTTCAAGGCGGCCGGAACAACGCAAGGTATTACCGCCCTTCAAATGGACGTGAAACTCGATGGAGTGACCATTCCAATGCTTGAGGCAGTTCTTATCCAATCACAAAAGAATAGAATGGAAATTATGAAGAAAATAACTGACACAATCTCTGTTCCAAATCCGGAAATGTCTCAATATGCTCCACGTATTATAGTTATGCATATCAATCCGGACAAAATCAGAAATGTTATCGGCACTGGCGGAAAAATCATCAATGAAATTATTGACGAAACAGGAGTGGAAATTGACATCGAAGATGATGGTTCAGTTTTCATCACTTCCGTTGACAAACAATCGGCTGAAAAAGCCCAAGAATGGATCAATAATCTCACTCGAGAAGTTAAGGCCGGGGAAATTTTCCAAGCTAAGGTAGTCAAAATAATGGCTTTCGGCGCTTTCGTAGAACTTCTCCCAGGACAAGATGGTCTAATTCATGTATCCGAAATTGCCGATAAACGCGTAGAAAATGTAGAAGACTATTTGAAAGTTGGACAAATTGTTCCAGTGCGCGTCAAAACAATCGACGATCAAGGAAAAATAAGTCTGACTATGAAGAATGTGAATAAGGAATAAAGTATTGTCATCCTCGCGAATGCGGGGATCCAGTGTAAAAACTTAATAATTTGTGACTAGATTCCTGTTTTCACAGGAATGACATAACTAAAAGCGGAGGTGATGCGATAATCACACTCCGCTTTTTGTTGCTCATAAAAATTCCATTTCCCAAATTTTCAAATCTATTGTAAAATATAGTTAGTAAAATTTCTTATTAAAAAAACAAAATGTTTGGAAAAAATTCAGCGGTGTCAAATAATCCGCAAAATAAAAATTTAACGACTGAAGAGAAAATAAATCTTAGTGAAGATAATTTCAAATTGGAAGATTTTCCTATTCATACCATGAAAGAAGATCTGAAAGAATTGCAAAATCCTTCGATCAAAAAAGAAACTCCCATTGAAAATGTTGAACCTAAAAAAACATTTTCTTTCGACACAAAACCGCAAAATGATCTTTCTGAAAAAAATGGACCATTCTTTCGCCCAGAACCTCCAAAAAATCAAGAAAAACCAGCTAATTATGCACCTAAAATTGCCCAGACAATAAATGAGCCACTTTATTTTGATGAATCCGTGGAGCTTCCAAAAAAAATAGCTGTTGAAACACCAAGAGAAATTCCAACACCTGCGCCAAGACCAATTAGTGTTCCGAGAGTTGAAGAAAAAATAAATATCTCTCCAAAAGAAATGCCGAAAATTCCGCAACCCACTATGCAAAAAACTTTTCAAGAAACTCCAAAAGAAAATATTACCAAACCACATCACGGCATTGGCAAAGCAGTTGCCATTGCAATTGTGATTTTTGTCATTCTAATTGCTAGTGCTGGTGGATATTATTTTTGGATGACTCGCATATCCGTTCCATCCCAACAAGATATTGTCATCAAAGAACCAGAAACAACATTGCCAGAAGAAACACTACCCGAGGAAACAACACCGATTCCGAATCTTTCATCCAAAAACTCCAACTATCTGCAAATCAATCTAACTCAAGCAACTACTGAAAATCTTCAGCAAACACTAAATGAATATAAAGCCAAAGTTTTGGCGACTAATGAAATAGGAGTTTTTGAATTTCTAATAACTGACGAAACAAACACCCCTGTCACTTTTCAAGATTTTGCCACAACGCTTGGCATAAACCTAACGCCGGCAATATCCGCTCAAATCGGCCAAGACTTCAGTCTGTATATCTATAATTACGGCGACAAAACAAGATTTGGATTACTTTTGACTGCACTAAATGACAATTTCATGAAAACCGCCCTCACAAAAGAAGAAAAAAATCTTCCAACTAGCTTATCCCCACTTTATCCGACTATAACTGCGCCTGCTATAAGTACTTTTTCCTCTGCCACATACAAAAATCATACTGTCCGCTATACGAATATCACCTCAGCAGATGATTATGCCATAGATTATGCGATTATTGGGAATAAACTAGTCATTGGCACTACTAAAGCCACCCTATTTTCAAGTTTAGATCGATTATCTGAATAACCTGTGGATAACTCAACAAAAACAAGAGATTTTATTTAAAAACCAGCTGTTTTTATTTTTAAAAAGCAAAGAGAATAAAAATTATTCAAAAAACATCATTTAACCGCATAAATAATAGTTTTTTTAATTATTATTCATGCGAAGAATTGACTTTTGCCATTTTTTTTGATATAATAGTTATATTGAACATTAAAAACTGTATGCGAATGGCACACTACGAATGTGCACATGCGAATAAAAGCATGGCAGAATAGTTTTCAATCGTAATTTCCCCCTATTTACGATTGAAAACTATTCTGCTGTCCAAGTATTCCTGCCAACGCGCAGGAGTCGCTCCAAGATTTCTGACCTTGGAGACCCAAAACAAAAACAAAAAAATATTTTTTATAAAATAAAAATAAAAATAAAAAATAAGTTCTTTATAAAAACCAAAGGCTAAATGCCAGAGGACGGTAGAAGAAGAAGCATTAAAAAAAGTCAGGAAATGCTTAAAAACAGTGGCATGTATATAAAATACACCTTAGTTATAATTTTCGAATGGTATGTCCATTTAAGGGAATAATATTTATTCTTTTAAGTGGATATACCAAAGCCTCTCACCCGGGCTAGAAGATTTCCGCTCTCGGTGTTAATACATGACAAACACCGGGCGCTTCCAGCCTATAATTTTTATTTCGGGCGTTTGAAGCGCCTGGTTACCATACCTAATGCGTAATCGGGCGGGTGAGACTAGAGAATTTTATTATCTTGTTATATTTTAGAGGCACCTTGAGAGGGTGTTTTTTGTTGCCTTTACGAATTACGAATCCATACGAATGTACGAATAATACCAATAAGGCAACGAGAAAGTCAGTCCGCATTAGTACTTTCGCTAGATTAGTATTTTCGTAAATTATAAATCTGCTATAATCTAATTATGACTAACGAAACTAAAAAATTAGGAGACCTTGGCGAAGATGCCGCCATAAAATTTCTGCAAAATAATGGCTACAAAATTCTAGACCGTAATTTTCAAAATAATCTTGGCAGAAGATTGGGAGAAATTGATATTATCGCCAAAGAATTGAGAAATGGTGAAATTGTTTTTATGGAAGTAAAGACCAGAGACTACGAAAAATACAAAGATACCTTGCCAGAGGAGAATATCACGAGCGCAAAACTGCGAAAACTCAATAAAATTGCTGGCGTTTACTTGCGAATCAAAAATCTAAATAATGCGCCATACCGCTTTGATGCAATTTCTGTTTGGATCAATACCGAAACAAAGGAAGCTAAGATAAAACACATCCCCAGCCTCTGATAGACATCAAACTTTTTCTCTGCTAAAATTGTATTAGGTTTATCCTGTCATTCCCGCGTAGGCGTGAATCTAGTGTAAAAACTTAAAGCCTCGAGACTGGATCCCCGCAGGAGTTTATGCTCGCGAAAGCGGGTGCGAGGATGACAATAATTAAAAAAGTATTAACTCTTAAAACAAATTTATGGCCATCGACCAAAAAACATTAGACGAACTGAAAGTAATGCTTCTTCGAGAAAAAGAAGAATTAGAAAAAAATTTAGGACGCATTGCAAAACCAGTCAACAAAGCAGAAGGGGATTATGAAACTTCTTTTGAAGAACTAGGCAATGACAAGGATGACAATGCTACTGAAGTTGATCAATATTCTCAAAATTTATCAGTAGAAACTTCTCTAGAAAAACAATTGCAAGATATACTGGAAGCCTTGGAGAAAATGGAAAAAGGCACTTATGGGAAATGCGAAAATTGCAACAAGGATATTCCTTTGGAAAGACTGCAAGTTAATCCAAGCGCGCGAGTTTGTCTTGACTGCTAAATGCGAATAGTCGCGAATGTTAAAATGACTTATCACGAATTAAAATGCAAAAAAATAAATTCTTTTATATTTTATCATTTTTATTTTTAATCTTACTTGATCAGATTTCAAAATATATCATCCGCACCAAAGGCGGATTTTATATTTGCAATGAAAATTTGGCTTTTGGATTAAGCCCGCATATAATTATTTCGGCTATATTATTAATTGCTTTATTTTTATTTATCTATAATTTGAAATTTAAAATTATAAATTTAAAATCAATTTCAAATTTAAAATTTCAAATTTCAAATTATAAGACACAAAGCAAAATAATTGCACTGCTAATTTTATCAGGAGCAATAGCTAATATTATTGACAGGTTATATCTAGGTTGTGTCATTGATTTTATCGATCTAAAATTCTGGCCCGTATTCAATTTCGCAGATATTTATATTACAATAGGAGTAATAATATTATTAATAAGAACCAGAAAATATGTCTAGTAAAGTTTTTTCGGCTGCAACTATTGGACTCAAAAGTGAACTCGTCGAAGTGGAAGCTGACACAGTTTCTGCTGGCCTTCATCAATTTAATATTGTCGGACTGCCCGACACTGCCATCAAAGAATCCAGAGATCGTGTGAGTGCAGCCATTCGAAATTCCGGATTCTTGCCACCACATCGCGCTGGGCGCGTGACGGTCAATTTAGCTCCCGCGGATCTCAAAAAAGAAGGGCCTATTTATGATTTGCCAATTGCATTGGGTTTTCTTTTGGCTACCGATCAATTGACCTTTGATTTCAAAGACAAAATATTTTTAGGTGAACTTTCACTCGACGGAAAAGTACGCGGGGTCAAAGGAGTGCTTCCGATGGCGCTGTTAGCCAAAGAAAAAAACATTAAAGAATTATATATTCCCAAAGACAATATCAGTGAAGCTTCGGTCATTTCTGGCGTAGAAATTTTTGGTGTATCCACCCTCATTGAACTTATTGATCATCTTTCTGGCGAACAAAAAATTGTCCCGGCGGAAAAAATAAATTTGGAAGAGCTTTTTTCTTATGATGATTATCTAGTAGATATGTCGCATGTTCGCGGACAAGAGCATGCTAAGCGTGCGCTCGAAATTGCGGCTGCCGGAGGACACAATGTAATTTTGAATGGCCCACCAGGGAGTGGCAAAACACTTCTCGCCAAAACAATGTCTTCAATTTTGCCTAAACTCACCATTCCCGAAGCTTTGGAAGTGACCAAAATATTTTCCATTGCCGGACAACTCAGACGATCTGATTCACTGATCACCAAGCGACAATTTCGCTCCCCACATCACAGCGCCTCTTCAGTTTCTTTAGTTGGTGGTGGAACCTTTCCTCGTCCAGGAGAAATTAGTCTTTCGCATCGCGGAATTCTTTTTCTTGATGAATTTCCTGAATTTTCTCGCGCTGTTTTGGAAAATTTGCGTCAACCACTTGAAGATGGCATCATCACAATTTCTCGCGCCCAAGGCACAATGGAATTTCCAGCGCGCTTCACATTGGTAGCCGCGATGAATCCCTGTCCTTGTGGCAACGCCACTGATCCAGAAAAAACTTGCGTCTGCAATCCAGCTTCAATCATAAAATACCAACGAAAAATTTCCGGACCGATTATGGATCGCATTGATCTCCATGTCGAAGTTCCACGCATCAAATTTGAAAAACTTTCCGAAGATGCAACCTTGGGAGAAAAATCTTGTGACATTCGAGTTCGCGTCGAAAAAGCTCGCACTATTCAAAAAGAAAGATTTTCCGGCTCCACAACTATTTCCAACAGCGAAATGGGTAGCGAACAAATCAAAAATTTTTGCAAGCTTTCTCCTGAATCACTGGAACTTATGAAATCAGCTGTTTCCAATTTTCACCTGAGCGCCCGCGCCTACTATCGCATAATCAAAGTCGCCCGCACTATCGCCGATTTGTCTGAATTAGAAAAGATCACCCCCGCCCACATCGCCGAAGCTTTGCAATATAGATTTAAGGCGGAATAACTAATAGATTGTACTTTTTCTCTTTTCAGTTTAGAATTGATAGGAAATGACACCAAAAAAATCCAAACAAAGAAGAGTATTGTCAATATTTATCGTACTTTTAGGTTTTTACGGTATTTTTTATTTTATCTTCAAATCCCCAAACAGAGAATTAGATTTTGAAAATCATGAAAGAATAATTATTTTAGATGATAACGGTTTAGTTTTTGAAACTTCAACCTCCACCAATTCAATTTCTGATCTTCTCAAAGATAAAAATATAAAATTAAATGAACATGATCAGATTGTTCCGGAAATTAATGCTAAAATTTTTTCCGGTTCGAAAATTGAAATTCAAAGATCAGCCCAGATAAAAATTGAAGTTGATGGAAAAACCATTGAAACTTATGCACTGGGGAAAAACATCAGCGAAGCTTTGAAAGAAAATAATATTATTCTCACGCACTTGGACAAAACTGAGCCACGCCTTACTTATCCAGTAGAAAATAATTCCACTATTATTGTCACTCGAATAAATGTTGAAGAAAAAATTGAAAAAGAGGATATTGATTTCAAAACAATTGCCAAAACTAACTCCAAACTTGGTTGGAGAGAGAAAAAAATTGAACAAAAAGGTGAGAAGGGAATTTTAGAGGTGAAATATAAAATTACTTATAAAAATAGCAAAGAAATTTCTCGAGTTGTGTTAGAAAAAAATATTGTCAAAGATCCCGTGTCACAAATTGAGACACAAGGAACATATATGAAACTCGGAAAAACCAACAAGGGTCAAGGCACCTGGTATGCTTATAAGGGCGGGATGTTTGCCGCTTCGACTACCATACCCAAGGGAAACTATGCTAAAGTGACCAATACCGCCAATGGCAAATCCATCGTGGTGCAAATCAATGATTATGGGCCACAAGGAAAAGGGCGTATAATTGACCTAGATAAGGTGGCTTTTGCCAAAATTGCCAGTCTTGGTGCGGGAGTAATCGGAGTGAAAGTTGAAGAAGTACTAAATTAAATTTATGAAACCAAAAAAATCTTTAGGCCAGAATTTTCTAAGAGACAATGAAGTGCTGGAAAAAATAATTGAATCGGCTGATTTGAAGCCGACTGATTTAGTAGTTGAAATTGGGCCAGGAGAAGGCGTACTTTCCGCTAAACTTAAAAAAAAAGCAGGGAAATTAATTATGATAGAAAAAGATGAATTATTAGCTAGGAACATGGCGCGCAATTTCCAATTTCCAATTTCCAATTTCCAAATAATTTTCAATGATCAAAATTATAAATTCGAAAATAATTCTGGTATTATTTCAGGAGATATATTGAAAATAAATTTACCAGAATTAATTACACAAAATAATTTTCAAAAATATAAAGTTGTGGCCAACATTCCATACTATATTACTTCGCCCATCATTCAGCTTTTTTTAGAAACTGAGTTTCCACCAACTGAAATGATTTTGATGGTGCAGAAAGAAGTAGCCGAAAGGATTTGTGCACAAGCGGGACAAATGAGTATTCTGGCTGTGAGTGTGCAATATTATGCTAAGCCAGAATTATTATTTTATGTTAACAAGAAAAGTTTTTTTCCAGTGCCAGAAGTGGATTCGGCGGTGATTAGAATTACTCCTTTTCAACCCGCCACCTCATCCCCAGCCCTTCTCCTTAGCAAGGAGAAGGGGGTCAGGGAGTTTTTCAGGATTGTGAAAGCTGGATTTTCGGCTAAAAGAAAAACACTGATCAATAATTTATCCGCTAGTCTCAAGCTAGACAAAAAAGAAGTGGAAGAAAAATTGAAAAAAATTGGCATAAATTCAAATCAAAGAGCGCAAGAATTGAGTGTGGAGGATTGGAAACAGATAGCGATGCGAATCTACGAATAGCATGCGAATGATGCGAATATTTTTTCGTGGCATTCGCATAAAATTCGCATTGTTCGCGTCGCTACTAGAAGAATAAAACCCTCACCATAACCAACCCATAGAAAAAAATAATCCCCAAGACCGGCCAAAATATTTGGCGCGGTTTTATTTTTTCTGAGACCACTACCAAGAAAGCAATTGTACCAAAAATAATCGCCCACCAAAAAAGTCGAAGTTCATTTAACAAAAAAACACTGAGTACAAAAGAACTGAACAATCCTATCGCCACCATTAGACGTGCCTTTTTTTCTCCAAAAATAACTGGCAATGTCCAAATATTATCCCGAGCATCCCCAGCAATATCTTTGAAATCCTTAATTGGAAGACAAATTGTGCCAGAAATAAGCATCAAAAAAATAATTCGGAGAGATAGTGAATAAATAGTTTGATTGTCCGACATCAGGATGTAGCCTAAAAACAAAATCATTAGTAGTGCCATAGAACTTACAAATGTTCCCACGATGGGAAATTTTTTGAGACGAAATGGGGGAGCAGAATAAGCCCAGGCAATTATCTGATAGACAATAATTAGCACCATAAAAGGAAAACCCACTGAAAGCGTGCCAATAATCGAAAGAAGGAAAAAAAACCAAGCTAAATTAGTATATTCCTCTCGCATAAAAATTCTTTTTTGAAGCGGTCTCTCAGGATTAGAAACAGAATCAATGGCAAAATCATTTAGATCATTAACCACAACTGATGCGAGCCATGCCAACCAAACACAAATCAAAAGCACAAAAACAGCCGAGATAGAAAATAAATCCAAACGCAAATTATGCGGATAATTCAAAGCTCCAATAGCAATTCCAATAAAAAAAAGTCCGCTATGATAGACAAGTTGAGGAAAACGAGCATTTTTCCAAACTGCAATGAATTTTTGACGATCAATCCGCCAAAACAAAAGTCCAAGCAGGGCAATTAGCAAGATAAAGTAGATAAAATCCAAGCGATAAGCGACTGAATATTTGAAATTTTGGAAATCCACCCCTAATATCTTATTAGGTGAACCAAAAAATTCAAAGATTTCAAAAGATTTTATCTCAAAAAAACTCTTTTTTTGGAAAATGAAATTATAGCCATAATAAAAGAAAGATGGAAAACCTCCCATAAAGAACAATATTGAATATATTATAACAGTGCTACATGCTGTTTTGAGATAACTTTTTGTTCTAAGCCAGACTAAAAAAGTTAGCGATAAAATGACTCCGATGAAGGTTATTTTGGTCCCAAAATAGACAATAGCACTGGGTAGATGCCCGAAAACAGTCCTGTATTGAAGCCACAAGTCAGCTGGAGAGCTAAAAAGGTAGAAACTCCAATAAGCCTCTCCTCCCGTTCTAATTATATCAATAAGTGGAGGAAGAGGAACTAAAAGCAGAGAAAAAATGAGGACGAAGGATAGTTTTTGTGGTTTTATTTTCAAAATAAGGCTTATAAAAAGCCAAATAATAACTATTGCCAAGGAAAAAAAATAAAAGCTTTGCACATATTCAATCACGACCTCATAGGGCAATATTGGATTGGCTAAAGCCAAAAACTGCTCGATAAAGATTCGAACAAAAATAACACTCAAAAAAGCCATTATCCAAGACAAAAGACTGGCTTTTTTTTCAAACAAGCTATTCAAAAAAAGTTCTATTTTTTCAAGTTTATTCATAATCTAAATCTAGCAAAGAATTTTGGAAAAGTACACCCCAAGGGCAAACCCCGCACCAATTTCATAGAGACTACATATAACCAAAAGCCAGAAACCAAAAGCGGCTTCGCCTTAAGATTTTTATTAATCAACAGACTACTTTAAATTGGTGCGGGGTGAACTTATCCACACCCAAAGATTTGTTTTAAATTTTTCTTTTTTATGGTATAATTTATTTGCAATTATGAAACTAAAAAATATCAATGCAACCCTACTAATACTAGTGAGCTTATTGTCTTTAAGCTTGGCTTTTTTTGTGAGCGCCACTGAGAATTCCAATGGTACAAAAAATATTTTTCTCGACTCCGATCAAGATGGTCTCACTGACGCTGAAGAAAAAACCTATGGAACAAATCCACAAAAAGCTGACACTGATGGCGATGGATATTCTGACGGCGCCGAAATCAAAGCCGGATATGACCCGCTAAAAAAGGCTCCGGGAGACAAACTCACAACATCACCCGTTCCAGCTGTCAAAGGCGAAAGCACCACCGACAAAGAAGAAAAACAAAACCTAACCGAACAAGTAGCCAAAAAAATATCCACCCTAACTAGTCAAACCGAAACAGACGATCAAGAAGTTGGTATGGAGGAAGTTCAAACAATCTTGGATTCCATTATGAATGGCGAGAGTTTTAAAAATGAATTGCCGGAAATTTCCAAAGATTCGATAAAAATCCTAAAACAGAATTATGGAAATTTAAGCAAAGAAAAAGCCAAAGAAAAAATGAAAGAGGATGCCGTCAACTATTTTGTTTCTATTCTCTATATCTTCACTAGCAATTCTCCAAAGCCTCTAACTTCTGCTTCAGACACGAATACCGTGATAAGCCAAGTTGTCACTCAAATTTCTTCCTCCTTAACTTCTGGCGATCCATCAAATCTGAGTGATCTTAGCCAAAGTGGTCAAAAGATTTATGAGCAACTCAAGGAAGTAGAAGTGCCAGAAGATATGACTGAAACTCAGATAAAAGCTTTACAATATGGTCTTTATGCCCAAAGCTTGAAAAATCTAATCAAACTTGATCCTAGCGATCCATTGTCAAATTTGGCCAACTATTCTAAGCTTGCTACTTTTGTGCAAAGCCTAAATAGTTTTTATGAAGAAATTCAAACTAAAATGAGTGATTATGGCATTGACTCGGAAAATATTCAAGACAAACTAAACGACAAAGGAATTAGCGTGGATATTTTTGAAAAATAAAGCCTCCCTACAAAATTACAAAATTTTACCTGCCTACCGGCAGGCAGGCAAAAATACAAAAGTACAAAAAAATTATGTTTTTTCGTTCTAAAAATAAAATTATAAGAAAAATATTTTTAATAGTTTTTATGCTGGAAATTTTTTATTTTTCTAGTGTGCCTAAAACTCAAGCTGCTTGGATCCCAGGACTTGATCCAATTATCATGGAAGGATTAATGATGATAGAAGATATGATTGATAGTCTTATGGTCGGCACCTTGAAACAACAGGCTGTTATGATGCTGAGTATTCAAGTTGATTCCTTGGCGGGCAGAGGCGCCAACGGACAAGCTTCCTTTATCGTCAACTGGCAAGACTATCTCATCAATGAACCGCAAAACGCAACCAATCTCTATATGAATGACTACATCAGCCAAATGACTCGCGGAAGAAATTCTTCATCACTCTATTCCGCCGAAGGTTTTTCTGGTCCGGCTAATTATGGCGCCCAACTTGGACAAACTGCAGGACTCTTAGGTAGTGCGAAACAACAAAGACTGACCTATGAAGGCGACCCTTCGCAAATGCTTCAAAGTGGAAATTTCAAAAATATGGAACTTTATCTTTCTGGTGTCAATAATCCTTGGGGTTTCAATATCGCTGTCCAAGCCGAAGAACAAAGAGTACTCAACAACAATAGACTTCTCGCTACAACAAAAGGCACTGCTGGTGGAGGATATCTCGGCGTTCCAGGAGATTCCCCCGGAACAGAAACTATGCCTGGTAGCACAGTTGGCGCGATGATGAACAGCAAGCAAACTATGCCCGACCGAATTTTGGAAGCCGCTTCCAGCATTCCGGAAGTTGCCACCGCTTTGGTCACACAAATGATTAGCCGATCAGTTATGCAAGGATTTGTGAGTGTTCGCTCCAAAACCGCCAAAGCCACCGCCGGAGTGACCAAATATACCAACGCCACTAATTCTGCTATGGGCACATACGGACCAGCCGCAAGATTTGGAGTAGACGCTGTGAAAAATTCTGGACAAACAGCTACTGATATAGAGAAATCAGTCGGGGATCTCGTGCTGTGATATATAGCGATGCGAATCTACAAACCGCATGCGAATGCAACGAATAAAACATAAATAAAAAAAATGGAGGAAGAAAAAATAATTTATAAAGATTTATGTTATGAGATTGTTGGGATTTGTTTTAAGATTCAAGATAGACTAGGTCGTTTTTGCAAAGAAAAACAATATGCTGATGAATTTGAAAAATGGTTGATAGAAAGAAAAATAAAGTACGAAAGAGAATTCGCATTAAATAAATTAGAAAGTAATGATGTCAATGGTAATATAGTAGATTTTATAATCGAAGATAAATTATTGATTGATTTTAAGGCTAAAAAATTCATCACCAAAGAAGATTATGGGCAAATGCAAAGATATTTAATTTCATCAAAGTTAAAACTAGGTCTGCTTATTAATTTCAGAGAATCATATTTAAAACCAAAGCGAGTCATTAATAGTAAAGTCTAATCATTTTAATTATTCGCATCATTCGCATGTCATTCGCATTGTTCGCATCGCTACTATGAAACAAAAATCAACAACAACCAAAATTCTCCTCGCCATCATTTTCATATTAGTGCTTGGTTTTGGGTTTGGGAAAGGGGAAAAGGCGGAAGCGGCTGTTGTAGACAAAGGATATTGTTATTGTTTTAAAGAAAATGATTCTACTCCATATACTTCTCCAAACTCAGATAATACTTATACTAAAAATTCTTGCGATACGGCTTGTCAGGGACTAGGTTATCATGATGGCATGGTAACAGATAAAAGCCCTGAAAAAGTTAACTTTGTAGGAGGAATATCTAAGGGCAAGAAAGCGAGCGGTCCTGATTCTTGCTCTGGCGCTGGTGAATGGAAAGATAATTTTATAAATTGTCTACTTCTTACCATTCTAAACCTAATGGTTTCGTTGCTTCAATTATCCACAGCTCTTTTTGAATGGATAATGGCTCCGGAAAATATAACTTCCGTTATTGGTAACGATGTGATTTATTCTGCTTGGGGAACTGTTCGCGATGCGCTTAATGTATCTTTCATTATGTTTTTGCTTTTTTCCGCCTTCGCCACGGTTTTTCAAATTGACAAATATAGTTATAAAAACATTCTAAAAACTCTTGTGATTATGGCACTTCTCGTCAATTTTAGTTTTCCCATTTCTCGCTTCATCATTGATGTCTCTAATATGATGATGTATTATTTTGCCAGCGCTCTAGGAATGGACGCAGGAAAAACAGTTATTGGTTTTGCTGATGCAACCGGCTTACCAGAAATAATTTATAGTGGAGGAATTGGCAATGCTAGCACGAGTGCTCTTTTCACTGCCGTCATATTTATTTTTATTTTCGCTGTCACTGTTTTGACCATCACAGTTCTCTTTGTCATTCGTACTATAGCCTTGGCAATTTTGATTATTTTTTCCTCTTTGGCTTTTGTTGGCACCGCTATTCCACCGCTATCTTCCTATGCCTCTGATTGGTGGAACAAGCTTTTCAAATACGCTTTTTTTGGACCAATAATGCTTTTTATGATTTATATTGCTTCAACACTAATGACTGCACTTGCAAAATCGGGTATGAGCTCCATGAAAGACATTGCCACAGATCAATCTGGTGATCCAGACACAATTGCGGCTCTTTCTTTTTTTGTTATCCCAATCGTCATCCTCTGGATGGGTCTCGGCATTGCGCAATCAATGAGCATCGCTGGCGCGGGCGCAGTCGTCGGCAAAGCGCAAGGGTTTATGAAGGGGGCGGGGAAATGGGCAATGAGTCCTGCTACGGGTGGATATAAATTGGCAAAATTTGGTACTAAAAAATTAGGTCATATGATCGATAGGGATATACTCGCTAAACGTGGACTTAGCGTGAAAACATTTAAGGAAGCTTGGAAAGCTAGACAAGATGAATTGGATAAAAGAAAATATGGAAAAGCTACTGGAGCTTGGAGGGATCGCATAAATAAAGTTATGAGCGGAGGGAAACACATTACGCGCTTTGAAGAAGCTGCTGTTCAAAATCATATAAGTGAAAAAGAAAAAGAATTCGAAAACGTAAGTACGGAATTTAGTTATCTTTATGATCAATATAATAAAGCGAAAAAAGCTGGAAAAACAGAAGATATGACAGCTCTTTTGCGAATTATCACTAAAACAAATGAGGGTAATTCATTTATGATAACCGAAAGAAAACGTGAAATAACTGAAGCTGGTAAAAAAGCTGGCAAAACACAGGTTCAAATTGATGCTGATATAGCAGCCGATCAATCATTTGATCCATTTGCTACAACTGATCGCTATTATGATCAATTAGTAGCAGCGGGAATGAGTCCAGAAATGGCAGCCAAACAAGTAAATGATATGGGATATACATCTATTGGAAAAGGTATGACACAACTCCATGGAGCGTTTGAGCTAAACCTAGATAATGGTAATTATGAAAAAGTGACTGACAAAGATAAGCGAGTCAGAATGGTTCAGAGTAAGGTAAATGAAACCAAAGCCCAAACATGGGCCGACACACTTCATTGGACATCTTTATTTAATCAAAAAGGAAATGGGTCTGTTGGTGATCTTCATGAAATGGGCGAGAGTCAATTAAGAAATTTAACTGGTGCCCAACTGAAACAACTGAGTCGTGTACGAGGAGATGCTATGCAAAGAATATTTAAAGGACTAAATAAAATAGAAACACTAAGAAACAAAATTGATGCCGATTCTAAAGTTTTAACACTTACGCCAGAGCAAAAACAAGAATTAGAATCTCAAGTACAAAGACTTGATGTATTTATAGAAGGAATTAAATTGGCAGATCAGGGCAAACTAAAATAAAGCAACTTAATTTATTTATTATAAGATGAACGAATTTATAAAAAAATCAAACGAAGCTATTCGGCATTATGATGATGTTGAAGCAAAAAAACTAATCAAGGAATTAAAGAATTTTTTAGCATCTCAAGATATTCAAAAAAATGATCCTGCTTTATTTCAAGAACTTCAAAAATTGCTAGTTCATTTGAGAATTGTTGCTATTCCACAATTATCCGACAAAGAAGCTTCTGAGGTATTCCGAAATAATTATCTAGACTCATATGACATTGAAATTGATATGGAAAACCGATTAACTGTTTCTCTTTTTTCTCTTCCGGAAATTCCCAGAGATACCTTGCGAGAAAAATTCAGGAAGGCTCTTTCGGAAAATAATCAACAATTAGGAAATTTAACTGTTTCTCAATGGATATCGGCTTTTGAAAAAGAATATCCTATTCAAACTAGAAACATCTCCGCTCCAGTTGATTTTGTCATAACTAATCAAGAGGCAAAAAAAATAAATCCTCTTCTGCGAGAAAGATTAAAAGAACTTCTCCATGTTTATGATTATATGTTAATAACTACACTACCAGCCACTGGATCAGAATTAACTAGAATATTAAATTCTGATTTACCGGAAAATGAAAATTTTCAAAATACGCCACCTTCTTATACTAATTATAATAATCTTAATGCATTAGAAAATATAACATCTAAAAATCAAGGAGAACACATAAGAATAGAACAACTTTCCCTTTCCGACGCTCTCAAAAAATTCCCAGAAATTGGCGAACAACTCATTACCTCAATGCGCATCAAACTCAAAAATTTTCCAGAACCTGTGCGACCATCAATCAATAATTGGCTTTCTGATTATACATTCAATCTCGGCTTTGAATCACACAGTGCCATGGATCGCGGAACATATCTTTTCCGCAATGAAAATGCCAAAATTTTAAACTTAACTGACCGTGAAAAAATTTCTTTTCTTTTGAAAGCTTATGATGAAAATTCACTCATCGATGTCAATGTCAACACAAAACAGATAGTTTTTCCAAAACATGAAACAAGCACTTTTAATGGAGGTTCGACCTCCAAAAGGGAGGTCGAACCTCCGAGAGAGTTTCATAACCAAACACCACAAAGAAATATCCAAGAAGTTTATAATTTTCAAAAACAAGAAATAAAACAGAATGATATTTTCAAAGAAGAAAGAGCAGCCACAGAAAATAGAAATGCAGGCAATATAAATTTCAGTTCTCCACAAAAACTACCCTACGAAAAACAAGTCATTCAACCTCAGTCAATTCAACAATCCCAAAAACCAACTCCGAGCCCACAACCAATGCACATTTCCTCCCAAAATCTGCGAAACAGTAACGTTCCGCCGGGGAATATAGTCAACCTAAAAAAATAAAATTTTTAATTTTTACAATTTTTAATTTTATAAATAAATCTTAAATTCAAATTTTTAAACATTAGAAATTATAATTTATTTAAAAATTATAAAATTAAAAATTACAAAATTGCATTATGTTATTCAACGTCCCACAATTCATCGACATCGAAGACAAGATCGTCGGTCCGCTCACAGCCAAACAACTTGGCTGGCTTGGAATTGCTGGAGTTTTGCTTTTGATTTTTTGGAGCACTCTGGTTTTTTCCACTTTTCTTCCGGTGGCAGTTATCATCGTTGGAATTTTTGGTGCGCTAGCGTTCTATCGACCATACAATCAACCACTTCTCAACTTTCTAATGTCCGGAGTGAACTTTTTTATGAAACCCAAGGTCTATGTTTGGAAACGATATTATGATAATATGAAAGTAGCCAAGAAAATCCAGAAACCCAAAGAAGAAATTATTGTTAAAAGAAAAGTTTTAGATAATGACAAAATAAAAGAATTGACGGAAAGACTAAACCAGAAGTAACTCCTTACGAATTACGAATTGGTACGAATGTACGAAATAAAAAACACATTAGTACATTCGTAAATGTTCGTAATTCGTAAGGACTACAATTATGGAATTTTTACACTCAAAAAAACTCTCTCAGGAACCATCATCTTCGCCAACCCAAAAATATTTGGACGTGGCAGAAGTCAAAGATGATGTGGTCATTTTGAAATCAGGCGCCATGCGCTCCGTTTTGGCTGTGTCGGCAATAAATTTTGACTTGAAATCAACTCAAGAACAGGAAGCAATCATCAATCAATATCAAAATTTCTTGAACTCGGTGGATTTCCCAGTGCAAATACTTGTGAGCTCGCGAAAACTAGATATGCGAAATTATTTTGACTATGTCACTAGCAAAGAAAAAACTCAACCCAGCGAACTTCTCCGCTTGCAATTGTCTGAATATAGAAGTTTTATCGAACAACTCGTGAGTGGTTCCAATATTATGGAAAAGAATTTTTTCATCATCATTCCATTTTCCCCCATTGAAAACAAGGAAAAGGGCTTTTTCTCCAATATCGGCAGTCTAATGAACCCACAAAAAAACATCATCGAAAAAAACGAAAATTTTGAAACTTACAAAAATCAGCTTTTTCAAAGAGTTGATCACATCATTGCTGCTCTTTCTGGGATTGGTTTGCGTATCGCCCCACTCAAAACTGAAGAACTCATCGAGCTACTGTTTAATTCATACAATCCGGAAATTTTCAATGCGTCAGAATTGAAAGGTGTAGAGAAGTTAGAATTAACAAGATAAAATTCCTTACGAATTACGAATTGGTACGAATGTACGAAATAAAAAACACATTAGTACATTCGTAAATGTTCGTAATTCGTAAGGACTAACTTATGTTTAATTTTCTTAAAAAAAATAACACTACTAATACTCCCGCTAAAACCAATGAGATTCTTGAAGGTGAAAAATACTACCAAGAAGGTGTTTCGCGTCTCAATGATCTTTTGGCTCCTGCCGCGATAAAAATAATGCCAAAATTCATTCGCGTCGGAGAAACATTGGCGCAAACTATTTTTGTAGTGGCTTATCCAAGATTTCTCAATAGCAATTGGTTTTCTCCAATAATAAACATCGATTTGCCCATTGATATCTCAATGTTTATCCACCCGATTGAAACTTATGATATTTTGAAAGATCTCAAAAAAAATGCCACTCGAGTTGAATCACAAATTCATATTGAGCAAGAAAAAGGTATGATTCGCGATCCCGCCCTTGAAACTGCCATTCAAGATATTGATGAACTGCGAAATAATCTGCAACAAGGCACGGAAAAATTCTTCCGCTTCGGACTATATATCACTGCTTACGGTGAAAATGAAAAAGAACTTTCCGATATCACTCGTTCTATTGAAGCTATCTTGGAAGCTCAATTAGTATATGTCAAACCTGCAATTTTTAAGTCTGAACAAGGCTTCAATTCAACATTGCCGTTGGCTAATGATGAACTAGACATAGGCTCCAGCATGAACAGCGCTCCGCTTTCCACGACTTTTCCTTTTGTTTCTTCCACACTGTCTTCCAATGAGGGAATCCTTTATGGAATAAATCGCCACAATAACAGTTTGATTATTTTTGACCGCTTTAAAATGGAAAATGCCAATATGGTTGTTTTTGCCAAGTCTGGTGCTGGAAAAAGTTATACTATAAAACTGGAAGTTTTGCGTTCGCTTATGATGGGAACTGATGTGATTATTATCGACCCAGAAAATGAATATAAACATCTCTGCGACACAGTTGGCGGAACTTTCATAAAAATTTCTCTCAATTCTAATAACCATATTAATCCTTTTGATCTTCCGCATATCAAAGAAGATGAAGATCCGGAAGATGTTCTGCGAAACAACATTGCCAACCTTCTTGGACTACTCCACATTATGCTGGGCAATATCACTCCCGAAGAAGATTCGATTTTGGGCCGAGCTATCAAGGAAACTTATGCTGTTCGAGATATTTCAGCCGAAACTAATTTCAATTCTCTCACCAAAGAATCCTACCCAACTATGTCTGATCTCTACCAAATTCTGCGCAGTATGGATGGTGGAGAAAGCTTGGCTATTCGAATGGAAAAATATACTGAAGGAATTTTTTCCGGTTTTCTAAATAATGTCACTAATGTTGTGGTGGACAATCCAATGATGGTTTTCAATATCCGTGATATGGAAGAGGAACTACGACCAATTGCAATGTATATGGTGATGCAATTTATCTGGAATGAAATGCGCACCAATCTCAAAAAAAGAATTGTCTTGGCGGATGAAGCTTGGGTAATGATGAAATATGATGACGCCGCTTCTTTCCTTTTTGGAATTGCTAAGCGTTGTCGAAAATACTATACCGGGCTCACTACCGTCACTCAAGATGTTAACGACTTTTTGAGCTCCCGCTATGGCAAAGCCATTGTCACCAATTCCTCCATTCAACTACTCTTGAAACAATCGCCCGCAGCCGTGGACGTGATCAGTGAAACATTCTATCTGACAGACCAAGAAAAATTCCTACTTCTTGAATCTAATGTTGGAGAAGGAATTTTTTTCGCCGGCACTAATCATGTTGCCATTAAAGTGGTAGCCTCATATTCAGAAGATCAGATAATCACCACCGATCCAGCGCAAATGCTGGAAATTGAAAGAGCCAAAAAAGAATTTGATGAAGAGTAGGCTTCCTTACGAATTACGAATTGATACGAATGTACAAAATAAAAAACACATTAGTACATTCGCCCGCCTCGACTCGCTAGACGCAAGTCGACGCGAGGCTGGTAAATGTTCGTAATTCGTAAGGACTAACACAAACTATACATGAAAAATATGCTTTATAGTCTCCAAAAAAAACAAAACCTAGAAGACGCTAAACAACAAGACCAGCAAAAAAAAGTTGAGGAAAAAGAACAAGCCAAAAAAACTGTTCCACCTATTGATAATACACCTCAAAAACCCACCAAAAAAACTTCCCGCTTTTCTCAGATTAAAAAATCCGATCCAGTTTTTGCTGTTGCACTCGTGGCTGCAGGACTAAAAGATTTACTGGATCTTTTTCAGGCCACAGGAGTTGGTTATGCCCTAGTAATCATAATGACTATTTTGATTTTTATCTTTATTGGTTTTATGATTCTAATTGGTGTTTCTATGGGCGGAGGTGGAGGGATAAATATTTTACTAATGCTTTTTGGCGGAACAGCTGTGGAAATTCTCCCTGGGATAAGTTTTTTGCCGGCGACTATGGGTCTCGTGACAATGATATATCTCACAGTTTTGAAAAAAAGAAAACAAAATGCTCAAAAAATAGAAAAGGCGTATGCAGAGCAAGAAAGCTACGCTTAATAAAAATCAATGCGCTATTATCACAAAAGAAAATTATCCTCTCGCTTAATCGAGAACAAGGAAATCGTCATCACTTCTGGTGTGATTGTTTTTTGTCTTCTTTTGTCTCTTTTCTTCCCAGTTCAAAGCTCCATCCAACTTCTCACTCGAAATATTTTTTTTCTAATTATTGTTCCAATTCTTTATTATAAACTAATTCTCAAGAAAAAAATTACCAATTTTGGTTTGACCTTGGGAGACAAAAAAGCTGGCATTTTCTGGGGGGTATTGATGCTTTTAACTACTCTTTTGACTTTTTTTCTGCTCTATACTTATACAGATTTCCGAAAAAACTATCTACTTTCGTCCTATGTTGTGCATAATTTTTGGATTTTTCTCGCCTATGAACTTATCCTTGCCAATTTTTTTGTCTTTATCCAAGAATTTTTCTGGCGTGGTTTTGTCCAGCTTTATTTTTCCAAAAAAATAGGAATCTTTGCAGTTTTTTTGCAATTTTTTCTTTTTGTATTAATTCTTCTTCCAACTGGAAATTCTTTTTGGCAAATGGCGCCGACTCTCGTAATTTCTCTTTTTTCTGGTATAATAGTTTATAAGAGCCGATCGATTTTCTATTCTTGGATTGTTGCTTTGTTCTCACTCGTAATCTTAGATAGCTTCATAATCTATCACCTAAAATGAAAAATAAAAAGTTCAAAAAAATTTATTCTCTATTTAATCTAATTATAATTCTTGGATTATTTTTATCTCCTTCAAGTGCTCAAGCTATTTCAGTTGGCAATGTCAGTAAACTTTGGGGAATATCCGGACCAGGAATGCTCGCCAATGAAATACTAAGCGAATATGGCCTTGATGCATCGACTGTGAAATCTTTTACCGAAGTTGCTAATGTCTCTCAACTCAAAAAAACTCCGCCTCAAGTTTCTCTTTTTTTCACCCCGACTAATCCAAGCGAGGGAGAAAAAGTCACCGTCACTGCCTCACCTTCTTATTTTATGAATAACCCTAAAGAACTGTACTATACCTGGTTTTTGAAATCAGCTATTTGTTATGATAGAGATTCGGATGGATCTGGTTATAAAAATAAATTTGAATCGGGTGATTTTGATAAATGCGATCTCAATAATGATGATGAGGTTGATATTGAAGACTATAAGATAAAAGCTATGCGAATTATTGCCAATGGTGGCTTTATTATAAGCTCTGACAATATCTACAAATCCTCTTCTGATGATGACGGTTATGAAGCTTCTTCCGGCGGAAATGACCAAAAAGGAAAAAAGGCTTATTGCTATATTCGTGATACAGAATCGGGTGAGGAATATCAACTAAAATATTGTGGTCATCTTTTCCCTAGTGCTAAATATGAAAATTTTATTGATCATAATGGCAATGAAATAGATCTGGACGAAGAGACAGCAACAACAGCTGATTTTGGTAGAGATGAAGAAAAATTTTGGCAAACTGACCCTAATAGCAATGATACCGCCAACAAAGGCAATCCGGATGAAGCTACAATTGCAGGACTTGGAATTACTAGTTTTGCTTGGAACTACCAGAAAGGCGATAAGGTTGGTGTAGTTGTAGAGGGGGTTTCTACTGATGCGCCACCAACTGAAGACGCCTCCTATAAGACAATGTGGGCGATGAACAAGGGGATGGATGATTTTGACGCTCATCTTACCAATGAAGATTACCCAAGCACAACCGATGAAATTATTTCTACAACTATTGATACTCCTATCGCAGGACAAACGACCTATCTTACCGAAACAACTCTCAAGGAAATAGAAGGTGAAATTGTTAATGGCATAGCTAACATTAAAACTACTGTCACGATGCATAATGTTGTGAGAGTCACTGCCACTCAAGCCTTAGTAAGTGACACCAACGTAGCCGAAACAGACACTGTTCTAAATCCAATCATCACTTATTCCACTGAAGATTTTTCTGAAGAATATGAGCTTGATGATGGTGAGATTGAAAAACCAAGCGATCTAAATAAGTTCCTATATGACTCATTAGTTTCCCCGCAAGAAAACACTCCCGGAAGTAATAAGCTCGACATTGCCCTTTCTTATTCTCCAAATAACCCCATCAATGATCCCTCTGGCGCTTCGGGCGATGGCGATTTACTCACAATAAATTCTTCAATTTCCAATGCTAAAGATACTAACTATTTGCAATATGATTGGAAAGTTTATGCTGCCACCGATATCAGTTCGGATCTTTGGGGTGATCCGCTTTTAAAATCCGCCTTATTTGAATCAACTCAGTCGGTTGGCCTAGGAATTGACACTTTCAAATTCAAATTAGGCTTGCCTGAAACAAATAAGTATCTGAAAATCGTTCTCACTGTCACAGAAAATACTGGAGATGAGAATCATCCTCGCAAAAGCACTCAAGATGTAATTATACCTATTAGCTCTACTACAGAAAAAATTATCACCCATAACATCATAGCAACAGATTCAACTGATATAAATAATTTATCCAAAGTAAATCTTGCTCTAGGAAATGAAATTTGCAACGATGATCAAAATCCAATGGAGAAAGCCATTTGCCCAGTAACTAAAAATCAAATTGTTGGCATATCCGTTCCTGCAGAACATTTTCCAGAAGAAACCAATCCGGATTTTCTTTGGACTGTTGATGGCAAACCCTTTTCCTATCCTTATTGTTTTTTTAGTAACTGTGATCTAACAAAACAAACGAATGTTGCCTATTTTCCCGTTCTTAAGGAAGTTGGGGAACAATATGTTGTGAATCTAACTGCCACCAACAAAAAAGGAGAGAAAATAAACATCACTCGAAATTTTCAAGTGGTTGATCCGAAAATTACCATTCTCTCCGCTGATACAACAACTTGCAATCAAACAGTTTTGGGAAAATATTTTGATGTTGATGGAAAATCATTTTATGATTACAGCTTGCTCAATTTTTGGGCCTATAATAATTCCAATATAAAATTAAAAGCAGTCACGACGGGCTTTTCCGCTTCACCAGAAAGTCTAGGCTGGGAAATTGATGGGGATTCGATAAATTCTGCTAATGCTAGCGTTTATGGCTTCAGGATTGATAGCACTGGGACGCTAACTTTGCCTCCCAAAGAAAAACAAGGTGAGAGCTACAACATTTCAGTCGGCACACTCTATACTCAAAATAATTTAGTCAAAAAAGCGCTAAATGCTATTTGGGGCGTGACATATAACCAATTTTATGAAAAAGCAGTTTCTGATGATGCTATTATAACTATGCAAGATGCTCCAGTCACAACAACTAGTGCAAAATCAAAAAAAATATTCGCCACCATCTATTCTTCTACGCCAGCATACTTGGCATTTCTCCTTCGCATAGTCCTGACTATTTCACTAATTTTATTTGTCACTAAATTAGTTTTTTCATTTGCTCCACAAATTAATTCAAGAGAAGAGTAGTGTCATCCTCGCACCCGCTTCGCGAGCATAAACTCCTGCGGGGATCCAGTCGCAAATCATTAAGTTCCTACACTAGATTCCCGTATTCACGGGAATGACAAAGTTTTTAATATTAAAAAACAAAATGAAATTCACAAAAACAAAAATAACATTCTTGCTTTTATTACTAGTCAATTTGATTCCTGTTTTTTGTTTGGCAGCCACTGCGACAACTGGCAAATATATTCCGATGGAAGAAATTCCTGGCTTTGGCAGACCTGAAAATTTTCCAGATTATTTAATGGCAATCTACAAATTCGGACTTTGGGCGATTGGAACTTCCGCAATGTTTATGATTATGATTGGTGGTTATATATATCTCACTTCTGCCGGCAATAACTCTCAAACAGGCAAGGCCAAGGGAATAATCACTGATGCTATCGCTGGGATAATCCTGGCTTTAGTTTCTTATGTTTTGCTTTGGACAATCAATCCAGAGTTGGTGCAATTTAAACAATTACAAGGCATTACATCAACATCTTCTAGTGCAACAACCGGAACTAGCAATGGTAGCACTGGTGGCACAATCGCTGAAAATTATGCCAAGGCTTGTCCTGCTGGTGATACGGTAGCTAATGTTGCTGATTTTTCCAAAGCTCCAAATGATCCAAAAATTATTGTAGATTCCAATTGTGCAAAATTAATTCCTTCTAGCGTTGATGGAGTCAGTGCTAAAATATTACAAACAATCGCCCAAATAGAATCAACTTGTGGAGTTAAAAAAGGAGAAAGTCCTGCTAAGTGTTGTGGATTAATGCAGTTAGCTCCAGCTACAGCATCTACTCTCAATGGTAGTCCCGTAACTTGCGCCCAATTAATAGCTGACGATGCTCTGTCCATACGATTATCTGCTAAATACATAAAACAATCAGGATATATGAACGATTCTGAAAAACTTTTTGCCGGTTATAATAGTGGTTATGGGAAATCACTTACTTCCGAAGGGAAAAAACCAGCTCTATATCCAAGCTCTGATTGTCCTGGAAGCAGTGCTTTTGAATGTTGCAAAAATCCTGGCGAATTAAAAGAAACCATCAGTTATGTTTGGAATGCTACTGGATTAATGAGTAAATAATTATATATAATTATGCAAACTAAAATAAAAATCGCTGTTTTTTTGTTATTCGTGGGAATTTTTTTGCCGATTTTTTCTGCGCAGGCCGGACTTGTGCCTTGCGGATCAAGTCAAGATGATGCCACCACATTGAATGTAGATGAAAGTCAGATTTGTACTCTTTGTCATCTGATTGTTGGGATACAAAACATCGTTTCTTTTGGCTTGAAACTGCTCATTACTGTCGGAGCTGTGGGAATTTTCATTGCGGGAGTAATGTATATCATTTCTTCCGGTAATGAAGGAATGATGACAAATGCCAAAGCATTTCTTACTGCCAGCCTCACTGGTTTTACCATAGTGCTTTGCGCTTGGCTAATTGTGAACGTAACTATGTGGATTCTCTCTGCTGAAACTAAATTAGGCGTCGAAGAAGCTACTAATTGGTACACCTTCAGTTGCAACACTCAAAGTTCTGCTACCCCAACTAAATAATTTTCTATGTCCACTCTCAAAAAAATATTTTTCTTTTCGCTTTTTATCCTTTTCTTGTCCCTACTTTTTTGGGGAATTTATACATTGTCTTTCAAAAAAACTGAATTGCCTAAAAATACAATCCTTCCGCTGAACAATCCTCCCTCACAAGATTCGCCAAAAACTCCTCCTATTTCCAAGGAAAAAATATCTCTTGCCTCACAAGAGCCGGTTATTTCACCAACCATTTCTAAGTCTGGCGATAAGATTTGGTATTTTGGAGCTTCTGGAGAACTAAAAGAAACTGATCTTGTTGGTGGTGCTTCAAAAAAAGTAAGCGAAACAAAAATCACAGATCCTTCTAGTGCTCTTTGGTCTCCAGACAAATCAAAAGTATTACTAAGAGGAAACAATACTTTTTCAGTCTTTGACATCACAAACAGTCAGCTTTCGCCTCTTAATAGCAATATCACATCTGTTTCCTGGCAGGCCGTATCCTCAAAGATAATTTATAAATATTCTGATCCGACTAGCAAAAAAAGTTCACTGAATGTTTCCGATGCGGATGGAAAAAATTGGAAAAAAATTATTGATCTGCCTCATGACAAAATATCTTTCTTGCAAATTCCTCGCTCCGGCCTAATTTCTTTTTGGAATAATGGCGATGCGAATTATCCAACTGATTTCCAAACAGTATCCTTGCTCGGAGAGGACAATAAAAGTCTCTATAAGGATATTTTTGGTGCTGATTATCTCTGGGATAATTCTGGAAGTTATGTCCTAGTCAGTCAAGTAGACGCCAAGGGTGGCACAAAAATACACCTAGGAGTTATGAATTATAATGGAGGAGAGTATAAAAATATCGGCCTGCCAACATTTGTTTCTAAGTGTGTTTGGTCAAAAGACAATAAAATAGTTTTTTGTGCTCTTCCAGGAAACATCCCTGACAATTCAATTTTGCCCAATGATTATAAGGCTGGAAAATTCAACACCGCTGATACTTTCTGGAAAATTGATACTGTGACAGGAGAAAAAAGTCGCTTAGTGGAAACTAGCGACATGCCAAACACTTCTTTTGATGCCTCTGAATTTTTTCTCAACACCGACGAAAGCTTACTATTCTTTGTGAATAGAATAGACAAGAAATTATATAAAATAGTTTTATAATTTTTAGGTCTATTTTTTTAGAACCAAAAAATTCAACCAAAAAATAATCGCTAGATCATTTTTGAAGTAAGTTGTGTCAAAAATTCCATGGATTAGAATGACTAGCATTATACCGAGAGCCACAAAAAGAACCTGTTTAGGCTCTTTTTTTGATTTTTCAAGAACATCTCGCAAAAAGAAAAATACTAAACCAAAAAAACCAATCACGCCCAATATCCCGCCATAAAGCCACCAGGTTAAATATAAATTATTTGGATGTGGCACTGCCCATTCCAAATAGGGCGGATAGAATTTTTGATATTCTAAATAAGTTTTTTGAAAATTCCCTGGTCCAATGCCAAAAACAAAATTATTTTCAATCATTTTTTCCGAAGCCTGCCAAATCATACTTCTCGAAGACAGTGACGAGCGGGGATTGGCCGACAATATATCTGTTAGTTTTTTGCTATTTAGTTGAGAAAGGAAAAGCAACAAAAAAATCGCTATTATTATCCCTATTTTTTTGAAAGAAATTTTATTTTTTATTATCATTATGATCATAATCGCCACAATAACCGAAATCCATCCCGCATAGGAATAGGTGAGATAAAAAGCAACTAGGATACTACTTAGACATAAAATAATTATGTTTTTAAAGTTTCTCTTTAAATTTTGCCATTGCTCTAGCGCGATTATAATCGCTGGAGCAAGATACATCGCTAAATAGTTTGGCGAATTAAATATACCGGCTAATCGTCCGTCATACGTCAATTGATTTAGTATTAAATATCCTAAAGAAATAATCACTACCATAGTCGCCGAAAAAAAATATGCCCAAAAAGCATATTCCGCTTTTTCTTTTTCAACAATTCTTTCTATCAAAAAAAATAGCATTATTGGCACCAAGAACCAACTTTTTATTATTCCCCAAGATTCTGTGCTATTCCCACTAAAAAAGGTCGAGAGTAAAACACCCAAAAACATCATCCCGCTAAAAATAACATATCTCTTATATTCAATAAAAAAATCTCTGGCTTTTATTTTTTCCTTATCAAAAAAAATCCACAACAAAAAGATTCCCAAGATTATTATTTCCAAAGCATTTGTCGGCAAAAATCCTATTTTTATCTTCACTAAATAAAGCGGGATAAGAAAAATTGCCAAATAGATTAAGTTTTCCAATATTTTATTTTTTTTCATATTGAAGACTGATGATAATAAGGAAAAGCGTCAAAACAATAGGGGAATAAATACCAGTTTCTACCATAGAATGAGCACTGAAGATAATCAGACTTACAAAAAAACCGCAGTATATCATATCTTTTTTGGAAAAAATCCAAAAATTAAGAAGTGTTATGAATAAAATCAAAATCCAGATTAGACTAGCTAAAATACCTTCCTCAACAGCAATATCCAGATAAGTATTATGCGCATAAATTGGATTTCTATAGCCTGCATTATTATCTACCTCTAGCGAAAAATTGCCAATCCCTGTTCCAAAAAATGGTTTTTCTAAAATTATTCCCAATGATTTTTGCCACATCCCAATCCTTCCAGCATTTGATCCTTCTTGCAAATCAAAACTTGAATCAAATCTTTGTGAAACCGGCCCCGGAACAGTGAGCATCAAAACAAGAATTATCACTGCTAATCCGGCCATTAGTTTTTGTTTTATTTGTATTTTATTCCAAAAAACACCCACAAAGATTGTTATTCCCACTATAATCGCCACGTACCCTCCGCGCGAAAAAGTCAGTATATTTGCCAAAAAAATAACCACAAAAGAAAATATCCAAAGAACCTTCTTTTCTGAAACAAAAAACAAAATCACTGAGAGCGGCAACATCATTCCCAAAAACAACGAAAAAGAATGCGGGTCTGGAAAGGTTGCAATTGCGCGAAAATAGTTTTGCCCCGAAACACCCACTAACCAACTTGGATAATCCGACACCATCCGCGCCAAATTTTCTCCCCAAAAAATTGGTCCAATATAATTTGAATATAGTTTTGAAATATTTTCATAATTCCAAAAAAATTGAGCAAAGAATTGAATAATTCCAAAGATAGAAACTATAGCGCCGGATAAAACTAAGGATTTTAGAGTTTTTATCACTTTTTCTCTGCTATTTAAAATATCCTTTACTACGAAATAAAGTGGAAGAATAGAAAATAAATAAAGCAATTTCCTTGCTCCCCAACCATAATTTTGAGCAAAAAACAAAGAAGCTACACTCAAAAAAAGAAAAAATAAAATTAATCTTACTTGAGTATCTAAAAAAAATAACTTTTTTTTATTCCTAATATTATCATAAACCCAAACAAAAAATAGCATTAAAATTAAGACTCTTATCGAAGCCAGATCAACCCCCGCCGCCGGGTTAAGCGCAATTTGAAAAGGCAGATAAAAACATAGGAATAAAAATAAATTAAATATCATAAAAATAATGTGAATCAAAGAATCTGCGCATTTAATTATATTAAGAGCTTACGGAGGCGTTATCAATCTAATTATTACAGAAAATTATTCGTACTGTCGAGACTTCTGTCTGGTAGAAAACTCTTGCGCCGTAGCGCGTTTAATATAATTAAATGTGCAGGTTCTAGAAATATAAAACTTAGTAAAGAAACTTGCTTGCTATTCTCACAATCAACCATTCAAAAAAATTTCGATGCTTTTTAAAATAATATTCTTGCGCTTTATAATAATCTCTTTTTTGAAAGCCTTTTTCCTGATAGCTTTTGCCACCAATATGCCTGACTTTGAAATTTGGATTATATAAAATATTTTTCCCAGTCTCTCGCACTCTTTTACATAAATCCATATCTTCAAAATACATAAAGAATTTTTCATCAAAACCACCGACTTTTTCAAAAATATCTTTTCGTATAAAAAGCGCCGTGCCAGCAACCCAATCAACCATTTTTTCTTCTTCCGCTTTCCAGATTTTCTGACTTTTTACTAAACCTAAATTATTTTTTATTAAATTAATCAAACTGATTTCATGTCCAGCGCTCCAAGGCTGAACTTCGTTGTTATTAAGTCTTAATTGACTCCCAACTATATCAATTTTATTATCTTGGTTAAATAGCGCAATAACTTTTTCTATTTCAGTGGAAATAATTTCCGTATCTGGATTTAAAAACAAAACAATATCTCCTTTCGCAAGCTTAGCACCAACATTATTTCCTGCACCAAAACCTACATTTTTGGCATTATTTATTATTTTCAAATTATCCTGCAAATCTAATTCTATTTTTTCTTTTTGATCATTATTTACTATAATAATTTCTTCCAAAAACTCTTCGTTTATTTTTTCCCGCACCAAAGCCACACATTTTTCCAAAAAATCCGCGCTTTTGTAGTTCACAATAATGACCGAAAGTTTTTTATTTAACATATCTAAAATCCCTATACGCTTTTTGCACTGATTCATTGATGGAATTTTTTAGACGCTTCACATCTTTTCTGTTTTTTATTTTGCGCAAAAAAACATAAACAAAGATCCATAGTTGAAGATACGCTGGAGAATTTTTTCGGAAAAAAATAAGTCCCGAAAGCACCAACCAATATATTTTATTGGCCTTTTTTTCTTGGCTTTTTTCCAAATGCCAAATTTGACTGCCCGCACAAATTGCCAATTTATATCCCGCTCTTTTGGCTCGAACACTAAAATCGGCGTCCTCCCAATATAAAAAATAGTCTTCATCTAAGAGTCCAATACGCCGAAAAACTTCTTTTTTGATCATCATGGCACACCCAGTGATATAATCTGAATGAAAATAATTTTCTTTCAAATTATTTTCTTGGTGCTCTGTTTTCATTTTGAGCCAATTTATTTTTCCACCTGAAAACCAAACATTTGAAGTCTCATTTTTTAGAATAACCGGACTAGCAATACCAATTTTTTCGTCTTTCTCCATTAGATCTATCAGTGGCCAGAGAAAATCTTTTTTAACTACCGTATCATAATTCAAAAGCAACACATAGTCCGCTCCGCGTTCCAGCGCATATTCAGTTCCAATATTATTACCAGCAGAGAAACCAAGGTTCTCGCTATTTTTTATGCAAGCTATTTTAGGAAAAATTCTACGCGCCTCTTCGAAAGAACCGTCTTTGGAATTGTTATCCACCAAAACTATTTCGAAATTAGGATACTCCATTTGAAAAACACTCGTGAGTGTTTTTTTCAAAAAATCCTGCCCGTTATAATTTAGGATTATTATAAAAACCTTAGGTGTATTCATTTTATTATTTCTGTAACTTATTTTTATATAAGTTCCTTTTTGCTAATTATACTAGCAATTTCCTCAGTTTTGACTGCTCTAAATAACCAGATAGCCAAAGCATAAACGGCCGTCCCAGAAAAAGCCAAGAGGAAAAAATTGATCCTAGAAAAGACGAAAAAATAAACCGCCATCACCACACCAGAAAAAACAATCGCCCAAAATTTTTCCACCTTGGGAAAATATTTCAAATCTCTAATTATGACAAAAAGCGTGGCTACTGTCACAAAAAATTCTGTTGCCACAGAAATTATTGCAGACGCCATATAAGAATAAATCGGGATAAAAATTAGGTTAGCACTCACATTGAAAATAGCGGCTATCACCATAATTACCATTAATTTTTTTTGCTTATTGCCAGAAATCAAAATAACATTAAATAAATTACTAAAAAACATACAGCCCAGAGAAAAAACTAGGATACGAAGAATAATACTCGAAGCAAAAAATCCTTTCCCTCCAATAAGTTCCACAATTCCATTTGAAAGAAACATTGTACCCACAATTAACGGGATAACAAAAATCCAAAAAACCTTAAAGGTCTTATTGGAAATGTCCCAAAAACGCGTTCTGTCAGAAAAAATGTTTTTTGATATAATTGGGAAAACCAATCCTACTATCATCGCTGGGAAAAAAGTGATATTCTCAATCACCTTATAGGCCACATTATATATTCCCACTTCCGCACTAGTTTTCAAAACAGACAAAAGAATTGTATCAATTTTGAAATAGATAAAACTAATAACTGCCGCAATACCTAGCGGATAAGATTCTTTAACAAATTTTTTCCAATAAGGCCAATCGAATTTAAGTGAAAAAGTGATATATTTTTTAGACCAAAAATAAATCAAAGAAAAGCTAAATATCATATTTAAAAGAAGAGAGGAGATTATCCAAAGAAAACTAAGTTGGAATTTTATAGCATAAAAAATAAAAACTACCTGGACAATCTTCCCAGTTAATTCTGAAATAGCTACTTTATCCATGGCTAAATTTTTCTGAAAAACACCATTTAGCACTTGATAGGACGAAGAAAAAAGAAAAGACAACGCCACTATAATAATCGCCTGCTTAACTTCTGTTGGGTATGGAAAGAAAAAAACAATAGCTGGAGCTAAGATTAGAACAATTAGTGAAATTATTATTCTTAAAGTAAAAATGTTACTCACAATCCTTTCTTCATCCGCCCCTTCTCGAGAAATCTCTCGAGTGACAGTAGAATAAAGTCCCAGATCAGCAATGGCAGTGAAAAAAGATAAAAACGCCAACACTGTGGCGTAATTCCCAAAGCCCTCTTGGCCTAGATATCTTGTAATTAACCCAATAGAAACTAGCGCTAAAATAGTCGAAAGAATCTTAGAAAAACTGCTAACTAGAACATTATAAGCTATTTTTCTTGCAATAACCATAAAATTACGAATTACTAATCAAATACAAATATACTAATTTACAAATAATTCTAGAAGTTATGTCCAAACCAATGAAGAATTAAAATTTTTACAAAATTTTTGTTTGAGAATTCGAATTTTATCCAAAAATTTCCTTTGGCAGCCGTCGATTGAGGGAAATTTTTAGTTATAAAATTCAGAGTTCGAGTTTCCTGCCTGCCGGCAGGAATTTTGAAAAAAATTTAATTCTTCAGTGACTCCATATCTATATTCGCTTAGTAATTCGTAGGAGCTAAACAAGATTAGCTGGCTTGATAACCACTCTTCGATCTTCTCCTTCGCCGGTACTTTCGGTTTTAATTTGGTCATTTTTAGCCAATTCCATGTGCACAAGTCGTCTTTCATATGGAGACATTGGACGCATTACCACTGCTCGTCCTTCACGAAGAGATGTCTCCGCCATATTTTTAGCCAAAGCAAAGACAGATTCATTTTTTTCCTGTCGATAAGAATTAACATCCAATGTAAAATTGGCCTTATTCTCCGTTTTTCCACGAAAAATTATTCTGGCCATATGTTGCAAAGCTTGAAGATTCACTCCGTATTGTCCAATTAGATAGCTTGATTCTTCTGTTTTAATGTTAAAAACCAGTTCTTCTTGCTCATTATTTTGAGCTTCTATAATTTCAACTTCACAAGAAAATCCCATCTTTAGAACCAGTTCTTCGATCGCTTTTTTTATCTCCTCTTTAGTTTCAGATGTTATTTTTTCGTTTTCCATATTATTAAAATTAACTATTAGTCTTTTCTTTTTCCAATATCTTCGTCTGCTGAATTATAGCAAAAACTGTTGAAACAAGCCAATAGAGAGCAAGTCCCGCTGGAAATTTTATCCCAATAAAAAGTGTCAGAAGTGGCCCGAGATACATCATTTGTTTAGACATTATCTGCGAAATATCTGGCTCTGAGCCTTTGGGTTGCGTGCTTATCTTAGGGGTCATCATTTTTATCTGCACATATTGAGCCAGCGCTGCCAAAACAATCAAAATGAGTTGCGGAACAACCTTAATAGTTATTTGATTTATATTAATTGTTTTAGAAAGATCGATAATTCCTAAAAAATATTGGTTAATTTGCCCTGGATTTGGGATAAATGAATATAGCTCCTTTGGATCTACTAGTAGTCCTGCCTTGGAAATATTAAATAATACTTGATAAATCGCAATCAGAAAGATAAGTTGAAAAATTGTTGGCAAACATCCCGAAAAAGGATTGGTTTTATTCATTTTGTAGAATTCCATCAAGGCTCGACTCTGTTTTTCTTTGTCATTTTTGTGTTTTTCTTGAATTTCTTTGATTTTTGGCTGCATTTCTTGCATTTTTTTCTGCGACTGAATTTGTTTTTTGCTAAGTGGAATTAAAAGAAACTTCAAAACCAAAGTCACAACAATAATCGCTATCCCAAAATCATGTAGGGGGATTACATTATAAGTAAAGATTAGAAAATTATAGATCGGCTTATAAACAACTTCATTGAACAAAAAGGACATTGTGATTTATAAATTAGTTATATTAGTTTTGCTTTTTTTAATGCTTCTAGAGTGTCTCGCTCTAAGATATCCTGAGAAAACTCTTTTTGATTACTTTTTCGAAGAGAAACCATCATATCATTTCCTTTTTTCAATTTTTCTATGTTTTTTCTAAATATTTCTCGTAATTGCCTTTTCACTCGATTTCTTTCTACTGCCTTAGGAGAAAACTTAATTCCAATAGAAAAACCCACTCTCGTTTCTTCACTATTATTTCTCCTTACCTTCAAAAAAACTTCCCCAAAAGAAAAGAAATTGCCTGTGCGATTAATCATTTCAAAGTCTTTTGTCTCTAAAAGCCTATTTTTTCGAGGAAGCATAAGATTATACCTATACTGATAATTTTTTTCGACCAGCTTGTCTTCTTCTCTTCAAAACAGCTTTTCCGTTTTTAGTACTGTTTCTTTCGATAAAACCGTGTCTTTTTTTTCTTCTGCCTGCTTTTGGTTGATATGTTACGCTCATTTTATTATTATTAGTTAATTCAATTGAAATTCTACCAGCTAATAGACCATAAGTCAATTCATCCCCCACCACTTTTAGTTTTAACTATCTTAATTAAACTAGAATAAATAACTAAACACCTGAAGATTTTTTTACACAAAAACCTTATAAACTAAAAGTGGTGGGGGATAAACTTGCATTTCTTTTTGTTTTGTATTATATATTTAATTATAGTCATCCACATCTTATCAACAGCTTTATCCCCCTTTTTCTTAGACTAGATTTTTTGGCTGTGTTATACTTTTTTTAGTAAAGCTTTCTTTATTAATTTAACTACTAAAATGACCAACGAGGAACTTTGGCAAACAGCCTTAGGAGAAATAGAGCTTTCTATTTCCAAGGCTAATTTTATCACTTGGTTTAAAAACACTTCTATTCTTTCCTTAAAGGACGGGCATGTAGTTATTGGTGTGCCAAATGGCTTTGCCAAAGAATGGCTAGAAAATAAGTATGATCTTTATATTTTACGAGCTTTGAAAAACATTCAGGGTGATATAAAGTCAGTTTCTTGTTTGATTTCCTCTGGCCCAACCCAATCTTTTCCTCAAACAAACAAAGAAATAACCGTTGATGCCGTGCAAGCCCCAAAAAGAGCCCATGTTTTTTATGAAAAAAAGCCTCAGATAAGCCAAGAGAGTAATTTAAACCCAAAATATACTTTTGAAAATTTTGTTATTGGTGGAAGTAATGAATTGGCTCGCGCCGCTTGCTATGCTGTCTCAAAAAGCCTTGGAAACGTCTATAATCCGCTTTTTATCTACGGTGGAGTGGGGTTGGGAAAAACCCATCTTATCCAATCAATTGGTAATGAGGCGCTAAAAACAAACCCACAAACTCGGGTAAAATACATTTCTTCAGAAAGATTCACGAGTGATCTAATAGATTCGATAAAAAATCAAAAAATCCAGGAATTTAAGGAATATTATCAAAAAATAGATCTGCTTATTATTGATGATATCCAGTTTATCTCCGGAAAAGAGAAGACCCAAGAAGAGTTTTTCCATATTTTTAATTATCTCTACCAACTCAACAAACAAATAGTGCTTTCTAGTGATAGAGCCCCTAAAGCCATTCAAATTCTTGAAGAAAGACTCCGCTCACGTTTTGAAGGGGGGATGATTGCAGATGTTTCTAAACCAGATCTTGAGACTAGACTCGCTATTCTAAAAATAAAAGCCGCTCAAAATGGGGTAGAAATCACTGAGGAAGCTTTAGAATTTATTGCCACAAATATTAAAAATAATATTCGTGAGTTAGAAGGTGCGCTAAATCGTGTGTCTGTGAGCGCCCAATTAACTAAAAAATCGCTTGATTCTGCTTATACAAAGCAAATATTATCTGATATTATCTCTAGTGGCAAAAAAAAAGGTATCAATCATAAACACATTATTAAAGCTGTTTCTGATTTTTATGAAATATCTCCAGTTGATTTAGTAGCTAAAAACAGAAAACAAGAAGTGGTAAAACCCCGTCAAATAGCTATGTTTCTTATGCGAACAGAGCTTTCCTTCTCTTACCCAGGAATTGGTGATAAATTAGGGGGTCGTGATCACACCACAGCTATGCATGCTTATGAAAAAATTTCCAAAGAGATTAAATTAGATGAAAAACTTAATGAAGAAATCACCCATCTTAAAGATTTTTTATATGCAATAAACTAATAAAAGTGTATAATCTGTGGATAAACACCTTAAAAACCCCTTAATAACTCTGTGTTTAAAATACAAAAAACCCTGTTATTAATTTGAACTATCTCTAAAATATATTTTTTACCATTAAATTATCCCGTCAAAAAAATACTCCCACAAAACACTTATCCAGTTTTTATCCACATATATTTTAGCTTATATAAAACAAAATTAGTACTTATCCCCAATTATCAACCACTCTAATAATAGTAATAACTTTATATTAATAATAAGAATAATTAAATACTAAATAAAACAATATGAAATTAATTTGTACGGAAGTGAATTTTAAGAAAGCAATTTTTAATTGTGAAAGAGTAGTTTCAAAGAAAAATACCCTACCTATTTTAAATAATATTCTTTTTGAAACAGAAAAAGGAGGATTGAAATTATCTGCTACTAATTTAGAAATTGGAGTATCTTCTAAAATAGGAGCAAAAATAGAAAAAGAAGGGCGAATAACAATTCCAGCAAAACTTATTAGTAATTTTTCTGCTAATCTTCCAAATGGAGAGAATATTTCATTAGAACTTGTGGATAATAATTTAAAAATAAAAAGTGGAATAAATAAAGCTATAATAAAAGGAATTTCAGCAGAAGATTTCCCTCTTTTACCTCTACGAAAAACAGAATATCTATTAGATCTTTCTAGTTTAGAGTTAAAAACCGCTATTTTAAAGGTAATGCCAGCAGTAGCGTTTAATGAATCACGTCAAGAACTTACAGGAATAAACCTTATTTTAAAAGAAAAAGAGCTTATTTTTGCGGCCACAGATAGTTTTCGTCTTTCAGAATGTCAAATTAAAATAGAAGAAATTAATATAAATAAAGAAACTTATAAGCTTTTTATTGAAAAAAATGAAAATGTGATTATCCCAGCTAATGTTTTAGGGGAATTAAATCGGATGCTTGCGCCTGATGTTGATAATAGAGTGAAAATAACTATTGAAGAGGGGCAAATATTTTTTGAAATAGATGGTATTAAATTAGTCTCCCGGCTTATAAATGGAAAATATCCAGAATATAAACATATAATGCCGGCGGAATATAAAACAAGAATAGTAGGGGAAAAACAAGTTTTGCAAAATGCCATTAAAATAGCGAGTGTTTTTTCTGCTGGCGGATCAAATGAGATAACGCTCAAAATTAACCAAAAGGAAGGAAAAATTTTTATTCTATCTTCTAGCGCTGAAGCTGGTGAAAATTCAGCTGAGCTCAAATTTGACATCATAGGACCATCTCAGGAAGTTGTTTTTAACTCTAAATATCTTTTGGATGGAATTAACGCCACTACCACTTCTCAAGTGGCAATTTTACTAAACAGTGAAGCTACTCCTGTGGCTGTTCGCGAAATTAATGAAAAATCCGGTGAGGTATTGGAAAATTTCACTTATATTGTGATGCCGATAAAGAATTAGTATTTAGTATGAAAAAGAGTTTTCAGGAAAAAGTGTTAGAAATAGTTGGTAAAATTCCAATTGGGAAAGTTTTAACTTATAAAAAAGTGGCCAAAGAAGCAGGAAATCCAAAAGCTTATCGGGCAGTGGGTAATATTTTACATAAAAATCATAATTTAAAAATTCCATGCCATCGCGTCATTTGTTCAAATGGAGAGATTGGTGGATATAATCGGGGAGAAAAAGAAAAAAGGAAATTATTAACTCGAGAGGGGATAATTATTAAATAAAATGGAAGAAAAAGAAATTTTAGATCTGATTATTATTGGTGCGGGGCCGGCGGGACTTTCAGCTTCAATTTATGCTTCGCGTTATGGAGTGGAACATAAAATTGTGGGCGCGCTTTTAGGTGGACAAATTAGTGAGACACATAAGATTGATAATTATCCGGGGATGGAGGATATGAGTGGATTTGAATTTAGTCAAAAATGGGGAAATCACGCGAAAAAATATGGGGTGGAAATTTTGCCTGAGTTAGTGGAAAAAATAAACAAAGAAAATAATATTTTTTCCATAACTCTTGCGAATAAAAATATTTTGCATACAAAGACAATTATCTTAGCGACTGGAACAAAAAAAAGAAAACTAAATATTACAGGAGAAAAAGAATTTATTGGAAAGGGTGTGTCATATTGTGCTACTTGTGATGGATTTTTTTATAAAAATAAAACTGTGGGTGTGATTGGTGGATCAGATAGTGCAGCGACTGCCACATTATATCTAGCTGATTTAGCAGAGAAAGTTTATTTAATTTATCGCAAAAAAGAACTTCGCGCTGAACCTTTTTGGGTAAATCTAATTAAGAATAATAAAAAAATAGAAGTGCTTTATGAAACTAATGTAGTGGAAATTTTAGGTGAGCAAAAACTGGAAAAAATAAAACTCGATAAAGCTCATAATAATTCCAATGAATTAAATTTAGATGGTCTTTTTATTGAAGCGGGTTCAGATCCGGCGGTGGAATATTTTAGTGAACTAGAAATTGAATTGGATGAAAATGGATATATAAAAATTCAAAAAACTGGTGCAACAAATGTGCTAGGAATTTTTGCGGCAGGTGACATCACAAATGGTTCGGATAAATTTCGCCAAGTCATCACCGCCGCGTCTGAAGGAGCTATCGCTGCGCGCGCTGTGTATAATTTTTTGAAAAAAAATAATAATTAAAAAATGAAATCACTTAGTAGTTTAATTAATAAAAGAAAAAGCATTCACAAGATATCCTTAACAGACAAGGATATCTTTTATATTTTTAACAGAGTTATTAAAGAAGAATTTGGTAATGTTGGAGCGTCAAAACTTCGAGCGGATTATTTTAAGAATGGAACTATTTTTATAAAACTCACTAGCTCCGCCTGGGCGAGTGAGCTTTTTATGAATAGAAATACGATTATTAAAAAAATAAACAAAGAACTGGGGGAGGGTGCAATTAAGGAGATAAAAATAAAATAAAAACTTTTTGATTTTGATGAATTTCAAAAATATTGTATAATAAAAAAAGACAAAAACTAAAAATAAAAATTTATTATGAAAAAGATAAAGAAATTTAAAGACTGGCAAGTAGCCTTGCTACATTGGTTATTAGCGGGAATTCTTGCGCCATTTTTATTTAGTGCAATTTTTGGGCATATAGTTGAGGGTATCGCTAAAAATTTCGGAGTGATTGTTTGGTTGGCAATCTTAGGTGAAGCAGTGAAATTTTTTCTTGTCTGGATAAGTATAATTTATTCGGCAAAACTTATAAACAAAATATTTGTTATAAAAAACAATATAAATATTGTGAGAATTTCTACGGGTCTTTTGTTTTTCTCGCTAGTTATTTTTAGAATGATTTTTTTTGATTCAAGTGATATATCTGGTTATATCTTTTCCTCAATGCATTTTATTTCCATTCTTATTATTGCGCCTTTCTTTTATTTCTTCAGTAAAAATCAAATCGGAAATTTTGATAGCTTGATTAAAAAAGAAGCTTAAAATAAAATATATAAAAATAAAAACACCGGAAAATTACCGGAGTTTTTTTTGTGAAAATATCACAATTTAAAGAATGTTTGTTTGCACAGAGATACTAGTTGAATCAGTGTTGCCTTTTTTCCTGACTTCGTCGTTTTTT
>DMWY01000024.1 GCA_003483065.1 Candidatus Moraniibacteriota bacterium
GTTTTTAGTGAGAAGAGGAGAGAAAGGCTGAAGTTAAATGCAGAATACAAAATACAAAATACAAAATATAAGACAGAAGACCTCGGAGGAGGAGTTCAATTTTGTTGATAAAATTAAGAGTGGCTTATTTAAGCCATAAAACACACTAGCTATTGCACAAAAAACCTCTCTATGGTAGGATATTTAGGTCGTTTTGAAAACTGGGTGGCAGGGAGGTTTAGCAAAAGCTTAGGCTAAAAAGGGGACATTCCAGACAAACTGAAAATAATGAGCGGACAACTTCGGCTCGGGGGGATAAGGAGGATTAAAAAACATAATATTCTAGCATTAATAATTCTCGCGCTAGTCGTGAGGTTGTTTTTTTCTGTCGTAAGCAGTGATAAAGTGCTGGCAAAAGATTCAAAAGAGATTTCTAATGGTCAAAAATTTAGTTCAATTGATCCGTTAAAAAACATTAATCTGGAAAATCTTTTTGAAAAAAGTGAGGAAAAAAAAGCTAGTTATAATAAAACAATTCTTAAGAAAGATAAAGGAGCTAATAATAAGCAAGAGGAGATTTATAATGAGCTAGTAAAAGGTTATCCGTTGGCCGTTATGACTTTGGAAATTTCTAAGCAGGACAAATCAGTAGCAGCATTTCTTATCGCGATTGCCAAAAAAGAAAGTGATTGGGGGAAACATTCTCCAAAAAAGAATGGGGTGGATTGTTATAACTATTGGGGTTATCGCGGAGGCTACAATTCCACCGATTCAGGGTATAGTTGTTTTGATGACCCAGGTCAAGCTATCGCAGTTGTTGGTGGTAGAATTAAAGATCTAATTGATCAAGGAATTGATACGCCGGAAAGAATGATTGTTTGGAAATGTGGACGGGATTGCTCCTGGGATAATCCGACGGCCGTCAAAAAATGGGTGAGTGATGTGAGTGCCTATTATCATAAATTGAATTCTTAAAGGATAGAACTTGCTTAACTGCACAAGTTCTAAATTAAAAAATAAACCCTAGTGGTTTATTTTTTAATTTTAGTGTAAAATAATAAGGTAAAATAAAAAATTATGAATTGGATAGGTATTGCCATTGTCGCATATTTTCTTTTGGCGTTGGAAATTGTTCTGGACAAATTTTTGCTTTCTTCCAAGCGCGTTTCTCATCCAGCCATCTATGCTTTTTATTCTGGAACAATGAGTTTGTTTGTGATTTTTCTCATTCCTTTTGGTTTTCATGCAATCAGTTATGAAAAAATATTTCTTAGTTTTATTGCTGGTATTATTTTTATTTATGGAATGCTTTCGCTTTTTTCGGCTGTGAAAAGAGGAGAGGCCAGTCGTGTGCTTCCGATTGTGGGTGCGGTGGTGCCAATCACATCTTTTTTTCTAGCTATAATATTCTTGGGAGAAAATTTGGGAATCAGAGGTAGTCTCGGTATCGGCGCTTTGATTTTTGGTGGAATTTTGATTTCTTTTAACTTGGCTAAAAATAGAACACGAATATTTTTTGAAGGTTTTCGCGCTTCAGTTTTGGCCGGATTACTTTTGGCACTTTCAACTATATTTATCAAAGCTCTTTATAATGAAGATAATTTTTTGAATGTTTTTATCTGGACAAGAATGGGGGCATTTTTAGGAGTGCTGAGTTTTTTCCTAATTCCTATTTGGCGAAAACCTATTTTGAATTCACTATTGAAATTTAAAAAATCTGAAAAAGAAGAAAAAAAATCTGGTGCTTCTTTTGTGCTCGCTAAGGCACTGGGAGGAAGCGGATCATTTCTCAAAGAAAATGCAGTGTCAATGTCTTTGGCGAGTGTGACAGTGGTAAACGCTTTGGTTTCAGTGGAATACGTTTTCATTTTTATTCTAAGCATTATCTTTTCTGGTTGGATGCCAAAAATAATGCGAGAAGAAAAAGATTTCAAAAGTGTGATTCAAAAGCTTATAGCTATCGCCATTATTACCTGGGGATTAATTTTAGTTTCTTCACCCTATGGAGTACGGACATAGTGATAAATAAGAATTTAAATTAGATTTATTTTTTAATACTACCTGTGGTTTATTGTGGAATTACTCCATAGGGTAAAGTCTTAAATCTATGAAATATATAAAAAAAATTCTAAGAATTATTGGCAAAACAAGCATAATTGTTTTGGTTTTGGTTTTAGGCTTATTTATCTATTTCAATATTCCCGTGAGTGATCAAAATGAAAGAGCAAAATTGGGGGTGACTTTTTCTAGTCGTTATGCTACAAATATTGGGATAAATTGGAAGGAAGCCTATGTGGCGATGCTAGATGATTTGGAGGTGAGAAAAGTGCGACTTCCGGTCTATTGGGATTTGGTGGAAAAAAAGGAAGGAAGTTTTGATTTTTCTGATATTGATTGGCAACTTCAAGAAGCGCAAAAAAGAAATGCTGATATTATTTTGACAATCGGACAGAAAGTTCCACGTTGGCCAGAATGCGCCATTCCGGATTGGGCGATGGTTAGTGATCAAAAAAGAAAGGAATCTCTTTTGAATTTTATCTCAGTGGTGATGGAGAGATATAAAAATAATCCTGAGATAAAATATTGGCAAATTGAAAATGAACCATTTTTGCTATTTGGTATTTGTCCGAAGCCGGACGCGGATTTGCTGGACAGCGAAATTTCTCTGGCTAGAAGAATTGATGATAGCCGGAAAATAATCGTTTCTGATAGTGGAGAGTTGAGTCTCTGGGTGCGGGCAGCCAGAAGGGCGGATGTTTTTGGCACTACGATGTATCGCAATATTTATAATGAAGATTGGGGTTATTATTCCTATCCGATTGGACCGCGTTTCTTTCGTTTTAAATATGGTCTTATTGGTCTTTTCGCGGAACAAAAAAATGCCATTGTGGCGGAACTACAAGCTGAACCGTGGATCCAAGGATGGACAGTTGATGCCACACTCGAAGAACAATTCAAATCAATGAATGAAGAAAAATTGAGAGAAAATGTGACCTATGCTCGTCAAGTTGGTTTTCCGGAAATTTATCTTTGGGGCGTGGAATGGTGGTATTGGTTGAAGGTGGAAAAAAATTATCCAGCAGTTTGGAATACGGCCAGAGAATTATTCAATGAAGTTAAATAACCCCTAGAGAAATAAATGATGAAACATCACATTGGCGTGCATCATATCAACACACCACAAAAATTTATCCTAACCATATTAATTATAATTCTAGGAGTTTTTGGTATGGTTTTTAGTATAAAGGCTTATCCAGAAGTTTTCAAAACTAGTGTGATTTTGGAAAACTCCAAAGACATTCGTCCTGAAGAATCAATTGTGATTGATTTTTCCTTCCCGGTGTTTACCGAAGACTATAATTCGAAAATTAAAATTAGTCCGAGTGTGGGGTATAAAATTCAGTGGAAAGATTCCAATAAGAAACTGGAAATAATCCCACAAAAATTTTGGCAACCAGAGATGCAATATGAAATAATTTTGCCAATAGGGGAAAATATTATGTTCTCCGATGTGGAAAAACAAACAATTAATTTTTCCACAGAAAAATATCCACAAGTTAGAAAAATAATTCCAGAAAATGGAATGCAAAATGTGGCCATTGATATTGAGGATCCGATAATATTGAATTTTGCCAAATCCACCGCCGATTTTTCCTTGAAATTCATGCTAAATTACAACAACGAAACTTTTTTTGAAACTAATTTCAACCGAGACGAATTCAAGTTGATGCCAAAAAACCCAATGAAATATGGCGAAAAGTATATTTTGGAAGTATATGCTAAATATAAAAATGCCAAAAATGAAGATTACGAGAAAATTTTTGAAAGTTCTTTTGAAGCAATTATGCCCCCAAAAATTATCTGGGATCAAGACAAAGAAATTAGATTGGAACGGGCCAGGAGATATACGACAGCTAAAATAAAAACCGGAAAATATATCGATATAAATTTGTCTGCTCAGGTGATGAGTATCTTCCAAGATGGAAAAAATCTAGATTCCTATATGGTTTCTAGCGGGAAAAGAGGAATGGATACCCCCAAAATGGAAACAAAAATTTATAACAAATTTCCACGTGCCTTTTCCAAAGCCTATGGACTTTTTATGCCCAATTGGATGGCGATGGTGTCGGATGGAAAGTATGGCATTCATGAACTTCCAGAGTGGCCTAGTGGGTACAAAGAAGGCGCGGCGCATCTCGGCATTCCAGTTTCTCATGGCTGTGTGCGACTTGGAGTGGGTTCGTCCAAGCGAGTTTATGATTTTGCTGAGGTTGGTACGCCGGTGATAATTTATTAAATCAGAACCACTGATTCTCATATGATTTTTATGATTTCACTGAAAGTAATAATTTTTTTATGAAGAAGTTATTTGTAAAATTAGTTAAATACTATTTGCCAGCTCTTCTCTGGATGTGGATTATATTCTATTTTTCTTCTATTCCTGGGCTTAGATATTCCAAGAGCGCAGTTGAAGAAATAATTTTGAGAAAAGGAGCACATTTCGCGGAATTTTCAGTTTTATTTTTTCTTTTATGGAGAATTTTTTTTCTCGCGCATAAGCTTAAAATGCAAAAAGCTTATTGGTTAGCGTTATTAGGAGCTATTTTATTCGGTGCTAGTGATGAGTTTCATCAAACATTGGTTATGGGAAGAACGGGGAAAATAATCGACGCTATTTTTGATGGTGGGAGTATTATATTTAGTGCTGAAATATTTTTGATTTTAATCAGTCGAAAGATAAGATGGAAAAACATACTCGTCTTGTTTTTTTCAGCACTAACACTGTTGGGCTTAGGAATCAAAATGATTCAATATGGAAAAAGTAGTGAAAAAAAAGCAGTGAGTGTTATTTTGGAAAATGAAGCAAGGAAGGTGAAGGAAGATTTGGAAAATAGAATCGGCACTTCGGAAAAAGAAATCATTTTGAATAATGAAAAAATTCAAGATGATGTGATAGTAAAGTCGGAAGAGACAGTGGAAAAACTTCCCGACAAAATTCTAATTGAAGTTCCATTCACCTCCCAGGCACCTTTTTCTAAATGGGATGAAATTCATGAGGAAACTTGCGAGGAGGCATCAATTGTTATGCTGGAATATTATTTTACCGGAAAAAAATTGACTAGAGAAATTGCTGAAAAAGAAATTCAGGCTTTGGTTAAATTTCAAAATAAAAATTATGGTGATTTCAGAGATACCACTGCCCAGCAAACGGCCGATTTATTTTTGGATTTTTATGGTGAAATAGAAAATGAAAAAAAACTCAAAGTAGTTTATGATTTTGACAAAGCTGATTTGAAAAAATATCTTGCGCGTGATTTTCCAATTATTGTCCCAGCTGCGGGGAGAGAACTGGGCAATCCAAATTTCACTGCGCCGGGACCACTCTATCATAATTTAGTTTTAGTCGGTTATGATGGCGACACAATATTAACTAATGATCCTGGCACGCGAAAAGGGGAGGGTTATAAATATAATGTCGATATTTTATACAACGCTATTCATGATTTCCCCGGGAAACCGGAAAATATTAAGCAAGGAAGAAAGGCAATGATTGTGGTGGAGTGAAATTCTTTATATAAGCCAAATCTTGTACAAGCACTGAAGAAGATGAGATACATAG
>DMWY01000016.1 GCA_003483065.1 Candidatus Moraniibacteriota bacterium
TTTATTTCGCAAGAGGTCTATTGAAAAACAAAAATGGATCGCCAAATTTCCAAAAATCATATCCCAAAAACAAAAAGCTTCCTATTGGCGCAAAAGCTACCGGCAATAACTTAAGCCAGTTTTTTGGCATCAGCATTTCTTTCCAGCCATTCATTTCAACTATTTTCCAAAGTATTGGCAACGCCAAAAAAACTCCATTGCTATGTGCCAGCGCTCCAAGAAATGCAATGAAACCAGCTAGATAGAAATTCTTTTTGAAGGCATAATAGAAAGTTGCGATGGTGAGAAACAGAAAAACTGATTCAGTATAGATCACATTGAAAAAAAAGGCCGTCGGGAAAATTAGCATCAAAATTATTGGGAGTTCCGGATCAATTTCCGGATGGAATTCTTTCAGGAATTTGAAAAAATATACACAAGACAAAAGCAAAAAAATCATACTCAAAATCCAACCCGCCAACACAAAATTTCCCACCAGAATTGTTCCGAGAATTTTGATGAGGGCCGGATAGAGCGGAAAGAAAACTACATTTGCCAAAGTATTGTCAGTTCGCAGATAATATCCGTTGTTCACAATATCGAGATACCAATATGAATCCCAACGATTATGCATATCAACAAAATCGCTATTTTTAGCAACCGGAAAGCTTTCTGGCGTGATCCAAGTATAGGCCGTGTCCGGCTCAAGATTAAACCTATTGAGCACCACAAACCCAAAAACATTCACAATAACCAACCACAACACAACTATTAGTATTATTTTTTTCATATTTTATATTCAAACCATCTTTTTAAAACTTCCTAATATAAGTAGATGATAGTGATTAAATTTATTATTTCATACTTCATGTTTCATGTTTCATGCTTTATGCTTCATGATTAAAGATGATTTATAAATTTCCGGCTTAAATGATTTCAAACGAACAATTTTTGCATTTATTTCAAATTCTTTAAGTTTTCCTTCTAATTCAACCAAATCAACTTTCTGATCATACCCCAGCGCAATCACCTCCGGTCGATATTTTTCAATCACAGCATACTTATTTTTCAAATCTCCCAACACAACCTCATCCGCCAAACCACTCTCTTTCAAAATTTTCTTTCTTCTTTGTTCTTTGTTTCTTGTCTCTTGTTTCTTGATTATTGCTACTGTCCTATCTCTCGCCACCACCACAACCAAATAATCCCCTAATTTACGCGATTGTTTGAGATAACTCTCATGCCCCCTATGATACACATCAAACGTCCCAAACGCCATTACTTTTTTCATTTTTTTAAATATCTAGCCGCTTTTAAAATTAAAACGCAACTCGCTCCGTGAGTAATCTCACTATTCATCACCATCTCCACTGCCTCTTCTAGTTTCACTTTCACTAATTTAATATTTTCTGTCGCTTCTGGATTATCTTTTCCGAATGATAATTGTCTTGCTAGGAATATTTTTTGAAATCCTTTGACTATATTTGTAAATGGATTAACTAATCCTAAATCAATCCACTCTTGTGCCTCCATCCCTAATTCCTCTTTTAATTCACGCTTAGCTGTATCGATTAGCTCTTCGCCCACAATTGGTGCCCCGCTAACCGTTCCAACATCTTTAAAACCAAGGACGTATCGAAACTCTTCAGCTAAATAAACATAACCATCTTCGTCTAATGGAAGAATAGCTACTCCATCTAACACTCTTACTGTCCCAAAAATTCCCGGTTTTCCATCCGGCCGAATAACCTGATCCTCAGTGACCTCAATCCAAGGATTTTTATATTTTTGAATAGAGTTTTTAATTATAAATTGTCCGTTTCTTTTTTCTGGCATATTTTTAATTTTATTTTTAAATAAACATTCTAAGATAAAAATTTCTCAGGAAACTCTCCTGATTGTTCCAATAAAAATTTGTGTCGTGCTTCAAAAGATTTTTTTATCTCAGGAAGAACAATTTTCTTATCCCAATCTTTCAATGCTTTTTTAATATTATCAACCATTAGTTCTTCAAAATTTTTACCAGAATTTTCATACCACCAAAGTTTATAAAAAGGACCAATTAAATGAGAAGCCGCATCGGCCGATGAAATAATTTTGACTTCTATCGGAGCATCACTTAAATTAATTTCCAATTTTTTATCATTCATCTCGGCGTATTCAACCACTTTTTCAACAAAATCCTTATGAAATCCGATATTTAGAAGTTTTTCCCTTCCAGCTACTATTGTCAATTCTTTATCGCGCTTGAAATCTAGTATTTTGCCATAATCATGAAGCCACACCAACACTTCTACAGTTTCTCTGTCAGCTTCTTCGTAGATATCACAAAGCTCCAAAGCAATTTTTTCAACAATTTCCAGATGATATTTCACAAACCATTTATGATGAATGAATTCCGGATTTTCAGACGCCAAAATTACTTCTTTTTTAAGTTTTTCAATTAAATCTTTCATATCCTTTTACAAGCTTCAAAATTAATTTTTGGATTATTCTCATCAAAAATTTCAACTACTCTATACTTTCCTTTTGTCCAAATTTCACCTTGCTCCAAAAAATGCGTCACTTCCAAAATTTTTATACTCGCGATTGGACGCGATAATTCTTCCTTGCCATTAGTGCGACAAAGTGGAATTTGTCCATTGCCCCAAAATTCACTATCTGACAAATAGAAAAGTCTTTGTCCACTTTTCAAAAATTCATAAACTTTCCCCACTTCCAAATTCTCCGGAATAAATTCCTCTATTTTTCTATTCCCGTTTTTGAACTCCGAGATATCTCGAAGCGCCAAATCCGGATTAAACTCAACTTTGATTCCCATAAAATTATTTTATAATATTTTTCTTAATTCTTCAGCATAAACTAATCTTTCTTCAGGTTTTGAAAGACTAGCTTTTGTCATATTTTCACATAGATTATCATCAGCGAATCTTGGGAATACATGCATATGATAATGGAAAGCATGCTGGTCGCCAATTGGTTCATTGTTTTGAGTAATTGTTATTCCTTCACATTTCCGAACTATTTTCAAGGATAACGCAACCTTCTTTGCGATTTTAGCAATATGGCAAGATATATTTTCTGGTAAATCATAAATATTTTCGTAATGAGCATTTGGAACAATAATTGGATGCCCAGGATTATTTTTCACAAACTTAGAGCCGATAAAAACAGTCACGACATCATCCCTGTAAACAATATCCGCCTGCCTAATCCAAGTATCTTCATTTTCAATGCCATTTATCGCCGGACATATCGGACATTTATAATTTTCTGGTGAGTGATTATACATAACTTCTTTATTAGCTAGGTTTTTAATTATATTTTTAATCCATCCTTGCGAAATAGAAAGAAATAAATTGAAACTTTTTCGCGTTAAGAAATTTATCCTGTCTGAGCGTAGCGAGTTATAAATTTTAGCGAAAAAGTTGAAAATTTATCTTTCTATGAGCTCGGATGGCCACTTTCTTTTGTTACTTTTCTTTGAGGCAAAGAAAAGTAAGGGGATAATTTTCTCGCGGAGAGAAAAAGTAAGGCGAGATTATTTACTCTTCATCCCCGGAAAAATTACCGTCTCACGAACTGAGCGATTCATAATAAAAGCAAAGAATCTTTCTCCCATTCCGAATCCAAAAGCTGGTGGCATTCCATATTCCAAGGCTTCTACAAAATCTTCATCCATCATTTGTGCTTCAGCATCTCCCGCCTCACGCATTTTCATTTGCTCGGCAAATCTATTTTTCTGATCGATCGGATCATTAAGTTCAGAAAACCCATTTCCCAATTCTGAGCTTCCAGCAATTGGTTGAATACGCAAAGCTTTTTTTGGATTATTCGGATCAGCTTTTGCCAGTGGAGAAACTTCAATTGGATGTCCAACTAAAAAACATGGTTGAATTAATTTTTGTCTGATAGTTTTTTTATAAATCGTATCAATCATCCTTCCTTTTCCATAAGCACTATCGTATTTTATTCCTAATTCATCAGCTTTTTTTCGCAAATCTTCAATTGAAATATCTTCAGATAAATCCAAACCTGTTGTTTTTTTGAATTCTTCAAAATAATCCACCCGAGGAAAATCAACATCCCAATTTATTTTTTCCCCTTCGTACTGCGTCTCATATCCACCAGTCACTTCAAATACTATTTTTTTATACATCGCTTCAACAAATTTCATTCCTTTTTCCAAATCCCAATAAGACGCATAAAATTCAGTATTATCAAATTCCTGCAAATGCTCTCGGTCAATTCCTTCATTGCGAAAGCATCTTCCAATCTCAAAAACTTTTTCATATCCACCCACTAAAAGTCTTTTTAGCGGAAGCTCCAAAGAAATTCGCAGATAGAAATCCTGATCCAGCGCATTGTGATGCGTCACAAATGGTTCAGCGTCTGCACCCCCAGGAGTATGTTCCAAAACGGGAGTTTGGACTTCTAAAAATTCATCTTTGACCAAAAAATTTCGCACTGTCTGCCAAAAAATGTTTTTCTTTTTGAAAATTTCCCGAGTTTCCGGATTCATCATCAAATCTAAATAGCGTCTGCGCAAAAGTTCTTCTTCGTCTTTCAAGCCAAAATATTCCGTCGGAATCGGGCGAATGTTTTTGGAAAGCATTTTCCATTCTCGCACTTCCAAAGATTTTTCATCTTGTTTGGTTTTAAAAAGAATTCCTTTTGCCTGCACAAAATCTCCCGTCTCCACATTTTTGGCAAAAAGTTTATACGCCTCATCCCCCACAATTTTCTTGTTCAAAAACAATTGAATTTTGCCACTGCCGTCTTCAATATGCGCAAAAACCACATTGCCCATCGGACGATTAGACTTTACTCTTCCAACCAAAATTATTTCTTCTTTGATGTCATCAAACTTCTCCAGCGCTTCCGCATTTTTCATTGTTCTTTCACATTTTTCCGGATATGCCTCCATTCCAGAATTTTTTATATTCTCCAACTTTTCCAATTTAGTTTTTTGAATGTCTTCTCGCATAAATTATTTTAAATTATTTTTTAAGTTCTTTTAATTCTTCAATTATTTTTACAATTTCATCATACCTATCTCTGTCTTCATTTTCTTCTATAATTTCTAGAGCATAAATATCAGAAACTATTTTTCCACCTACATGCCAATTATAATCACTCCCAAAATAAACTTTGACTGTTTCAGCAGTGTCCGTATCGCGACGATACTGCCCCGGTAATGGGTAATGAACAGGACCCCACAAGATTGTAATTTCTTCCTTGCTTTCTATTGTATTTTCACCTTTTTTTTCTTTTATTACAGGCTGGCCTATTTTTTTATTCTTTGAATATAATTTCATTACATCTTGAGGTATAGCATTTTCTCTTCTTTTTTTCTCTTCTTGTTCTCTTGTGAAATCTGCAAAAAAAGTTCCTTGTACATATTCTGGTGGTGTCGTTGCTTTTTTTGGAATTTTTACCCCTTCCATACTACTCATATGTTTTTGAAGAAATTATTATATATCCCCATTCTATCCTATTTTCCCCAATTCTGCAACAAAAAAACAATTCCTGTTTAGAATTGTTTTTTCGCATTTTCAAGTTCGTAAAGGTCTATTTCACATCAAGTATTTCATATTTCATTTTCCCCACTGGAGTATCAACTTCCACCTTGTCGCCTTTGGCGTGTCCCATAAAAGCCTTGCCCATTGGTGATTCGTTGGAAATTTTCATTTCACTCGGGTTAGCTTCATTGGATCCTACGATTTGGAATTCCATTTCTGATCCATCTCCGCCCGAGGCGGATCCGCCTTGGGCGGAAAATTTCACCATAACTTTTGAACCCATTTGCACTCCGCCGGAAGTTTTGTCATATTTCACCACCGTTGATTCTTTGAGCATAAATTCCAATTCGGCAATTCTAGCCTCATTTTCCGCTTGTTGTCGCTTAGCTTCACTATATTCAGCGTTCTCGCTTAAATCACCCTGCTCCTTAGCTTCTTTGATTGCATTGGCAATAGATTGGCGAATAGTCACTTTTCTGTTCTCCAATTCGTCCTTGATTTTTTTGAGACCTTCTTCGGTAATAAATTTTCCCATAAAATATTTTTTAAAATTAAAATGACAAAACCAATTGTAGCAGAATGAGATATTATGTCAACAATAATTATTTTTTGTCCTGACTAAAATACCAGTTCAGTACTTCCTTGGCTACAGGCACCGCTCCACTGTGACTTTCTCCACCCCCAGGCACAATTACCGCTATGGCAATTTCCGGATTATCATATGGCGCAAAAGCAACAAACCAAGAATGAGTTTTGCCTTCCGTTCCGAACTGTGCCGTTCCGGTTTTTCCTGCCACTTCGACTGGCAAAGTCTTGAGACCCTGTGCCGTTCCATCGGTAATTGTCATTCGCATCCCTTCTCGCACCACATTCATCACGTCTTGCGAAATAAAATTACTATTGAGAATTTTTGGACTAATAATTTCTTCCGTGCCATCATTTTTTTTGATGCGATTCACAATGCGGGGAGAATAGAGTGTGCCACCATTGGCAATCGAAGCGGTATAATTAGCCAGCTGAATTGGCGTGGCCGTCACAAAACCTTGCCCGATTGATGAGTTATAGCTATCACCGATATACCATTTTTCACCAATTTTTTCTTGCTTCCAATCTTCACTCGGGATAAAACCAGCTGATTCTCCAGAAATATCAACACCGGTAGAACTTCCAAAGCCAAAAAGATTTTCATATTTTTTCATACGAGACATTCCAAGACCTTGAATGTTTCCATATCCACCACCAATCGTATAAAAAAATATGTCATTACTTTCCGCAATGGCTTGGCGAACCGCACTTGGCCCATGCGTTTTCCAATCGCCAAAACGAAAACTACCAATATGCAGTGCTCCACCCAAACCATCGATTATCGTTTCCGGATTAATGGTTTTTTCTGAAAGAGCGGCGGCGGCCACTGCCATTTTCAGAGTTGATCCGGGTGGATAAACTCCTGAAATGCAACGATTGAATAGTGGCAGATCATTATCACTAATTAAATTTCTATATTCATCATTAGAAATCCCTTTAGCAAAAAGATTATTATCATAGCTTGGCAAATTTACCATTGCTAACACTCCACCCGTTCTCGGATCGATAGCAACTACTGCACCTGTTTTCACTCCAGATTTTTGCAAAGATTCATTTAGGCTATCAAAAATTTTCTTTTGTAATTCACTATTGATGTTTAACACTAAATCACTGCCTGACTGTGGATTAATTATTCCCAAAGTTCTTTTAGTGTTCCCCAAAGAATCCACTTCCAACTGCGTCGCGCCATAAACTCCCCGTAAATTTTTTTCATAACTTTTTTCCAAACCATTTTTTCCGATATAATCAGTCATCAAATAATCTGCGTTGTCCTTGAGTTCTTCTCTAGTTATTTTTCCATCATAACCGATGAAACTGGAAAAAATTTGCCCACTGTCATATGAACGAATGGCTGTTTTTTCCAATTTTATTCCGGGAAAATCATTTTCTCTTTCTGCCAAAATCAACGCTTGGTCACGCGCGATATTTTCTTTGAGAAGTACCGGATCTAACGATGCAGAATCTTGACTAGCAAACATAATTTCGATGTTGCCAGAATTCATATCCAAAATTTCGGAAAGTTTTTGCGCAATTTCTTTTTTTCGAGATTCTTCTTTTGGAAGATCTGCCGGAATCACAATCGCATCGATACTCGGCACATTGCCTGCGAGCACATTGCCATGTTTGTCATAAATTGTTCCTCTAGGCGCCTTGATGACAATTGAACGAATACGATTACCTTTAGATATTTCGTTATAATATTTTCCTTGGTACAAATTCAAGTAGACCACTCGGGAGGCCAAAACAAAAATAACAAGCACTGCAAATATCCACATCAAAGCCAGTCCTCGCCTTTCAAAAGGCGATTCGATTATCGCTTCTTCTTTTTGCGTCACGGTCATAATCGAATCTTCAATTTCCGCGCCCTTTCCCATCCTTCTTTGATTGAAAAATTTTTGAAACATAATTTATTTCATAATCAACTTACTCTCACTAATCCCAAAAACTCTTTTATATCTGGCGATTAAAAAATACATAAAAATTGCCACGGCTAAGTTGCTAGCTATTTTCATAACAAGTAATTTCCAGGAAAAATTCATCGAAAAGTTTGTCAAAAAATTTATCAAAAACCAATTCAAAATTGTTCCGCCAACAACAAGAGTCAGAGCGATGGCAAAAGCACCAGTTCGTTGCGCGATAAAAAATCTTTCCCTAAGAAAACTCGCCACAAAAGAAATTATCACAAAAGAAATTGCATTGATTCCAATTTTTTGAGATATTGCCAGATCCAAAAAAAATCCAGCAAAAAATGCCCACAGCCAGATATCTTCAAATTTTTTGCGAGAAGACCACAAAATAATGAGCACTAAAACCACATCCGGAACAATGACTCCAGCAAAAAGCGCTGGGAAAAAAGAAGTTTCCAAAATAACCGCTAGAAAAATAATTATCAATATTCTAATTTTTGATGCCATAAAATTTATAAAAAAATTCAACCTTTTTATATCTCCTACCAATTTATACCCCCTTCAAGACTTGCCCTATTGTCATCCTGAGCGAAGTGATGACGTTTCGACGTCAGAACGTAGTCGAAGGATCTGCCTAATAATATAGCCTACTAAACCACAAAGTAGATTCTTCGACTTCATCTCGTCCTAATCGGACTCGATTCCGCTCAGAATGACAATAGAAATAATTGCAAAATCTTCAAAATAAAAACTACTTCATCTGCTTAATCACAAAAACAACATTCAAATCGGAATATTTAATTTTAGGTCGAACCACGGCTTGCTGAAAAAGTTTGTCGGGAGTATTGGAAATTTGTTCTATCTTGCCAATCAGAAGTCCTCTTGGCATCAGACCTCCCAGCCCAGAAGTTATAATATCGTCCCCCACTTTTATTATATCTGTCTGCTCTACCATTCCAAGCATTAGCCCCAGACCATATTCACCTGTCAAAATTCCCTTGGCGGAAGTCTGAACATCGGAAGCATTGATTGAACTGGAAGAATCTGACAAAAGAAGCGCCTTGGAACTTTTCTCATAAACTTCGCTTATTTTCCCCACTAAAATTCCATCATAAACAATCACGGGCATACCCTCTGCTATTCCATCTGACCTTCCTCTGTCTATCATTATCCAACTACCCGAACCGCGCTGATCTTGACCGATTATCAAACTACTTTCCAATTCATATTTGTCTCTCGGAGAAAGTTCAAGCTGACGCCTAAGTTCATCGTTTTCTTTTTTTTGATCTTCAAGATTAGCCAATTTTGCCAAGAGCTCATTGTTTTCTCGAATCAATTTTTCATTTTCTTTTTTGTAGTCTCCGATGGAAAACAGAACACTAGAAAAATTATGCATCGCTTGTCCGGAAAAATAGAAAGTTTTTTGAAATGGATAGGCCAAGGCGAAAAAAAATCCCCGCACTGGAGCGAAAAAGTTTTTTGGATTGAATAAAATTAGCGCCAAGCAAATTGCAATAGCTAAAATTAATTTTATCAATTTTGAAGTTAGAAGTTTTTTTGGCATAAATATCTATCTCAAAGATTTCTCGTGCTGATTTTCCACCAGAACTTCTCGCAAAGCTTCGATGTCTTCCAGAACTATCCCCGTGCCTCGTACAACGGCCGTGAGCGGGTCTTCCATCATGCGCACTGGCATTTCTGTTTGATCAGCTACCAACTTGTCCAAGCCCCGAATAAGACTGCCTCCGCCAGCCAAAATAATTCCTCTTTGCATAATATCTGAAACAAGTTCCGGTGGAGTTTCCTCAATGGCAGTTTTTATATTATTAATAATAATCCGAATAGACCTCGAAAGTGCTTCACGCGCTTGCTCGGCTGTTATTATTATTTCTTTTGGCAAACCCGTCACCAAATCACGCCCACGCACTGCCATTTGCATTTTCTTTTCTTGTGGACAAGCGCTACCAATAGCAATTTTAACATCCTCAGCAGTTTTTTCTCCAACCAAGAGATTGAATTCGTCTCGACAATAACGCGTGATGTCTTCATTCATTTCATCTCCAGCAATGCGCAGATTTCTTGACACCACAATTCCTCCCAGAGATATAACTGCAATGTCAGTTGTGCCACCGCCAATGTCTACAATCATGTTCCCAGCCGCTTCTTGCACAGGGAGTCGCGCGCCAATTGCCGCCGCCATTGGTTCGTCAATTAAGTAGGCTTCTTTGGCTCCAGCGTTTATGGTTGCGTCAATCACCGCTCTTTTTTCCACTTCTGTCACGTCTGATGGAATTCCAATTACCACTCTTGGTCCCGAAAAAAATGAAAATCCCCCTTTGTTAACTTTGTCGATAAAACATTTGAGCATTTGCTCAGTAATTTCAAAATCACTCACCACTCCGTCCACCAAGGGGCGCGTCGCCACGATATGGCTCGGCGTTTTCCCTACCATTCTTTTGGCTTCTCTCCCAATCGCCAAAACTTGACCGGTTTTTTTGTTAACTGCCACCACAGATGGTTCATTAATCACAATTCCTCGGCCTTTTACATAGACAAGAGTATTGGCTGTTCCAAGATCAATTCCAATATCCTTGGAAAATCCGCCAAAAAAATTACCGGTTATTTTTTGCAAAAAAGTTCTAATTTTAAACATAATTTAAAACTCCAACGTCTTTTGGTTGGGAAATTTTTATAATTTAAAAAGATTTTTTATGTTTATTTTACTCTTCTATCTTACTTTATCCAAAAGTTATTGTCAAAAACCTATTTTACTTCAAAAAAATCACACTCAGTATTAGCTAAAATTGTAAATTTACCCAAAATTGCCGGAATCAAAATCGCCTGGGATTTCTTGAATAATCTCTTTCTGTTCCCCCATTCTATGAACAATTCTCCCTTTGTTATGAGCAACATTCGCAAGGAATCATTTTCTTGCCTTATTTTTTCATCTTTTTTCAATTTAATTTTTGCAATACTAAAATCTGCGCAATAAAAACTGGAATTTTTTTCCAGAATTTTCAACTCCAAATCTTTGTAGCTGACTATTTTCTTCAAATTTTCAACGTCCTTAAATTTCGGTGTGAGTCCAGCGCGAATAGTGTTGTCAGAATTAGACATACATTCCACAATCGTTCCTCGAATATAGGCGTGCAAGATTCCACTTGGCAAAAACACTGTTTCGCCAGGCTTAAGTCGAATCAAATTCATCAGCAAAAAAAACAAAGGTCCCACATCCAATTTGTATTCTTTTTTGAGTTGCAAAAATATTTTCCCCTCTTCGATTTTTTTTTCTTTTTTAATTTGAAGCGCTATCTTTTCGATAGTTTCTGACAAAAATTTTTCGTCTTTTGATTTTCGGATAAGCTCCGCCAAAATAATTTGGCAAAAATTGCTTGCTTTTTTCGCTTTTTCAATTTTTTCTTTGCCAATAAATTCTCTAAATGCGGGATATCTTTCAAAAACTCGAAAGAATTCTTTTTTATATTTGAAACCAACTATCGCAAGAAAGTTAGTTAGCGCAATGGCTATTTCGTTTTTTTGATTCACATCTGGATAGTTTTTCGGATCATTCTCATGCAATTTTTCTGCCTGTTTTTTGTTGGGATGAACTTGAATAGAAAGCACTTTCTCCGCTGAAAGAATTTTCAAAAGAAAAGGCAGTTCCTTTTTGGAATTACCCAAAATTTCTTTGGGATATTTTGCAATAGCTTCGCCAAGCTCAATCCATTGATTTTCTAGTTTTATTTTTGACGGCCCATTTGGATGCGCCCCCATCCACAGCTCAGCGTAAGGAACATTTTTCGTGGCTTTTGTTCCAAGAAAATTCGGGATGAAAGCTTTTTCTCCCTTTTGTCCCCATTCATAATTTTTGATAACATTTTTGAGTAAAAATGGCCGTTCTAACTTTTTCATAAAATAAAATTTTGAATCTATTGTGCTTTATTTTGTAAATAATTTAACATTCTCTTAGTCTCTCATTTCTAGCAAAACCAAATCACTTATATCATCTACCTTCAATTCACAATTCAAATTAGCACTAGACCAATACCAATCTTCTCTTTAGAAATTCTTATTGAAGGCATTTTTCTTTTAAATTTGTTTGTAAAAAATAAAAGAGACTTCACCAGAACTATGCGATTCAAGCAAGACGCTTGAACCTGCGAGGGTTGAGAGTTATTGTCAAAAATAAGAAATTTCCTCCAATAATCTTACGATATATTTTTTGTACATAATTTGGTCACTTATCGAATTGAAAACTTCCAAAGCAATAATGTCCCCAAACACGAATTCTGGCAAAGTTTTCAAATAATCAAACTCATCCAGAGAAGAGATAATGTGTCTATCCTCATTTTTCGCATAAGAGTAACCATTAAGATGATTGCATCGAAAAAGATCTTTCTTTTTTCTTTTTCCAATAACATATTCGAATTCCTTGGACCATTTCTCTTCCGCCGCTTTGAAATGAGACAAGTCAATGCAAAAGCCTCCCGTTTTTTCCACTTCCACATTTCTTGGAATACTATTATTATAATTCATCTCCAAATACAAATGGTGATGATATCCAGCCCATTTTGAAAAATTATCAAAAGAGTTTTCATGAATAGTCAAACATGGATTATTATATTTCGCACATAAATATTTCAATTCCTCCTTATCCATATCGTTTTTTATATGTACTAATGGAATTTTTTTAATTGAACTCTTTTCCAAGGCCATATATATTTTTTCACGCTGTGGCTTTCGATAAAATTCTAAAAATAAAGCAACCGTATCAATCCCCAGAGAATTTATCTCTTTTATTTTTGCCTGCCAATCATCTTCAGTTTCTCCAGTTAGACTCAAAAATATTCTTTTCGAAAAATCTTTTTTAAACATAGTTTCTACAAAAACCAATAATTAATTATTCCAAACATAGTTATGATTGTGAAAATGACAATGTTGATGAACATTCCGATTTGATTGGCTGTTTTATATGCTTTTCAGGTTGAATAGAGCCAAAAAGGCTGTGCGAGTAAATTTGCAATTAGTCCAAGCTGAGGAAATTTAAAAGAAGTTAAAATCTGCGCACCAATAGTCAACCCCGGAAGTGCAAACTGAGCAAACACATCAAAAGCTTTTTTATTTTTGTCTTTTTTCACATAAACTATTTCACAAATTTCATCACATCCTTAAATGTCACTAGAATTAAAAGCAGGATGAGAAGCAAAAATCCGACTGAATGAAAAGTTTGTTCGAGTTTTTGGCTCACGGGTGAGCCTTTCATTTTTTCAATGAGCACAAAAAGAATTCTTCCGCCATCTAGCGCTGGGATTGGCAAGATGTTTATTATCCCAAGATTGATGCTCAGGAGCGCGGCAAATTGCAAAATATAGACCAAGCCAAGGCCTGTCACTTGTTTGGTGAGCACGGCAATGCCCACCGGTCCAGCCACATCCGCCCCCACGCCATTACCCATAAAAAGACTCTTAATTATCCCACCCAAGGCCACTAGAATAGCCAAAATAAGATTGCCGGTCGTTTTTAGTCCTTCCCAGAGCGCTTTAGGCACCGAATATTTGATAATGGCTGTTTGCGCCAAGTTTACGCCTAAAAGTCCTTGGCCTTCTGGAGCGCTAATTCGGGGTGTTATTTTTATCGATAAAACTTGACCCCCCCTTATTATGGCTAAATTAAGCTCTTTCCCAGCATTGTTTTTTATATAATTTTGCACATCTTCCACACTGGAAAGTTTCACTGATTCCCCTGCTGGATTTTTCTGATTTTTCACAATTTCATCACCAATTTGAAGTCCTGCCGTTTGGGCTGGAGTTTCTGGCAAAATATCGGAGATTTGAATTTTTGTCGCAGACACATTTTCCGTTGAATCGACGGCTTGCGGAGCACCGATCATAAAAACCAACGAAATCAAAACCCAAGCAAAAACAAAATTCATCACCACGCCCGCCGCCAAAACTTTTGTCCTTACCCAACCGGATTTTCCCGCAAAACTATCTGTGTCATCCTTGTTCCCTCCATCTTCACCTTTGATTTTGACAAATCCGCCCAGTGGAATCCAGTTTATCGAATAGATTGTTCCACCCTGCATTTTTTTCTCATGCGCCTGTGCTAAGTCTTTTTTCTCATTTTCATCATCACCATCTTTTGTTCCCCAAACAATCCGCCATTTTTTTCTTTTGCCATTTTCATATAGATACTGAAAGCCTATCGCTCTGGGCGGAAAACCAAAGCCAAATTCGCTAGCCTTGATGCCATTTCGCCGAGCCGTCACAAAATGCCCCAATTCATGAACAAAAATTAAAACTCCCAAAATTACTACAAAGACTAATACTGCTAACATAAAAAGGAAACTTTAAAGGCTAAATTTAAAATTTTAAATAAAATCCCAATGAATTAAATTTATAATTTAGAAATTTAGAAATTTAAAATTTATTTAAAATTTATGATTTCAAATTTAGAATTATTATATTGTCATTATCTCCTCCTCTTTTTTCTTTCTAATTTCTTCAATCTTAGCGTTATATTCATCTACAACTTTTTGTAGCTTTTCTTTACCGGAAAATTTGTCGTCCTCGCCAATCGCTCCAGTTTTTTCCAAGTTTTGAATTTCCTCCCAAATTTCTTCTCGCACTCTTCGCACTGACACGCGAGCTTCTTCCGCTTTTTGGTTGAGCATTTTTACCAAATCTTTTCTGCGTTCCTCATTGAGCGCTGGAATATTGATTCGCACCATTTGCCCATCATTAATCGGGTTTAGATTTAGTTGTGATTCGCGAATAGCTTTTTCAATATCCACCAAAACATCTCGACTCCAAGGAGTGATGGCAATTGTTCTGGCTTCCGGCACAGTAATGCTAGCGACCTGTTTCAAGGGTGATTTTGCGCCATAATAGTCTACCATCAAATCTTCCACCAAAGATACTGAGGCTCGCCCAGTGCGAAGCTTCCCCAATTCTTCCTTGAAATGTCCAGCAGTCTTTTCAAAATCATCTTTGCGCTTGCTAATTGTTTCATTAATCATAATATTGAGAGTGATGCTAATCCGCTAATATACGCGAATCCACGAATTGCGAATTAACACTTTAATTAATATTTACTTGTGAATTTAATATTCTTTTTGGTTTTAAATATTTATCCCTAAAATTTACAATAAGTCCTAATTTAAAATCTATAGCAGTAAGATATCTTTTTACTTGATAAAAATCACTTCTTTCGATAAATCTTTTGCACTTCAATTCTAAAACTATTTTATCTTCAATTATAAAGTCAATTCTATTCCTGTTATCTTTCTCACCATCGAAAGAAGTTGGTAAAAATTTTTCTCTTTCATATTTTATCTTTCTATCAATTAATTTCTTTTCTATTAGATCACCACATTGTTTTTCATTACAGAATCTCCCTAATTCATTATGAGTTTCAAATAGCACCCCAGTAATTTCATATGATAAATCTTTATAAATCAAATCTTGTTTCATTGTATTAGCAATTGGCAGATTAGCATTTATTAGTAGATTAGCATCGTTACTTAGTAAAACCAATGTATAACTCCGTACCTTCTGTTGGATTATATTCCAAAATATTTGCTTTCATTTTGTTGTTAAATTGAAAAGTTTTCCAAGTTTTTCCTGCATCAAGTGATTTATATGTCGCTTGATCCATTGCATAAACTATTTCGCTGGAATTTTTTGGATTGATCGCCAGAGCTCTAATTGGAAAATTTTCTGGATTATTAAGCGCCAAAACTTCTTCCCACTTTTCTCCGCCGTCCAAACTTTTCATTATCCCATCCGCGCCAGCCAAAAAGACAGTATTCGCTCGCGTCGGATCAGTTTTTAGGATTTTATATTGTCCGTTGCCGTAAGAAAAAGATTCTTTTTTGATATTTTCGGAAATATCTTCAATTTTTTCCCCCGCATCCTTGCTCTTCAGAATTTTTCCACCATTAGTCAAAAAATAAACCAGATTGCTGTTTGCCGAATCTATGGCAATTTTCACAATCGGATCATCTGACAAATAAATATTCCTCCAGGTCGCTCCGCCATCCATGCTTTTTATCAATTCTTTTTCGCTAGTAGCAACATAGATAATTTTTGAATTTTTTTTGTCTATATTCAAAGAAATGACCAATGGTCCATCAGTCGGGCTGGTATAAATTTCTGTCCAATTAGCACCATCGTCTTCGGTTTTGAAAATTTTTCCTCTGCCCTGCCAGACTCCACTAGCATAAAGCGTTCTGCCATCAGATGGATTGATTGCCAAGCCATAGACTTTTTCTGAAACAAAATTCATAAACTCCCAAGTCTCTCCACCATTTCTTGTTTTCAAAATCCCACCTTTTCGCAGTCCCACATATAGATTGTTAGCGTCATAGGGATTAATTGCAAAACTCAAAACATCCGCCTCGGCGATATTAGCCTTGCCCTCACCCTTGTTTTGCACTTTCCATTGCGCTCCGCCATCAATTGATTTCCAAATACTTTGACTTATCGTGAAAGTTGGCACGGTAGCAGTTTTAGTACTAGTGCAACCCGAAAAAATCAAAACTAAAAACGATGCGGCTACGATGGATAATATTTTTCTCATAAATTGTGTCATTCCCGCGAATGCGGGAATCTAGTGTAAAAATTTATTATTTCTAGAAAATACTTCTTATTTTTTCTTAATTTAATTATATCATAAATCCGAAAAAACAAAAAACCTCGTAAAATTTACGAAGTTTCAACTGTGCGCCCACCGGGACTCGAACCTGGGACCGTTTGCTTAAAAGGCAACTGCTCTACCAACTGAGCTATGGGCGCAAAAATAACTTTTCTATTATATCACTCTCATTTCTTTAGTCAATAGAAAGTTAACTGGATAAAAAAAGGTCCCGGAAATTGTTTCGGTATAGATTTGGACTCTTGCGCATTGCTTCCAAATTTCTACTTCCACGAATTTCCGGGCGGGTTAAGGGTTTGAGAGTTTTAAATCAAGGCTAATCTTTTTCTACTGAATCCTTTCAACTGGTTTTCTGCAAACTCCCTATTTCGAGGAGTTGTTGAGGGATTCTTTAGCATTTGCATTAGAGTCCCCACGATAACACAGTCATTGTCAAGTTCCTTATTAGCCTTTTTTTTCTCACACTTTTTCTTCATAATGCAACCCTTTCTCCATAAAAAAACTCTCTTCCGCAGCGCTACCTAAGATTCTAGGCTAAAGCACACACCATGCATGCCAACGCTACAAAAACAATAGCATATTCGTGCTATTTTGTCAAAAATAAAAAGCCCTTAATTAAGCCTTCTTCGAATGAGATAAATAAAAAGCAAGGGGATAAATAACCAAGTGAAATGAAAAATTGGAGAGACTAGATAGTCATAGGAGTTGGGAGAAATATATCCTAGCGCTATTTTTTTGGGCGTAATTGTAAAAATAATACTGAGGAGTAAAACTACTTCCAGAAAACTCATCACAAAAATCCGCCACATAAATTCAGAACTAGAGATATAAATTCCGAAGATTTTTTTGCTAGAAATTGTGACGAGGGCTAACGCGACAAAAAAGAAAACCAGTTCAAATGAATAATCACTCAAATATTTTTCCGGAAAAGCCGAGAGAAGCGCCAGCGCCACATAAGTGCTAATTAGCATTTGAACGAGTCGATGGCGTCCAACCAAAAAAGCAACCGCCACAGTCAAAATAACCACCACAAGAAGAAGCGTGAAATCTTGCACGAAATTTTGTGAGATGCCTATTTTAGAAAGTAATAAATCTAGATTCATTAAGATAAATTTATTTTATAGATCCGCTAGCAATTTTTTCCTTCTCCATAAAGCTTTTGATGTCAGTAACTGTTGACATAAATTGTGCAGGGAAAATAATAGTTGAATTTTTTTCAACGCTTATTTCGGACATAGTTTGCAAATTTCGAAGTTGTAATGCGATTGGATGGGCGGCCATAACATCCGCCGTTTCAGCTAATTTTTTACTCGCCAAAAGCTCTCCTTCCGCTGCAATTACCTTAGCCCGCTTTTCTCTTTCAGCTTCTGCTTGTTTTGCCATAGCGCGTTGCATATTTTCCGGCAATTCAATATCTTTTATCTCCACAATAGAAACTACCACTCCCCAAGCTTCAGTATGCGCATCCAGTACTGTTCTAATTTCCTTGTTGATTGCATCTCTTTCAGACAGAACTTCGTCCAATTGAAATCTTCCCACAATATTTCTCACAGTTGTTTGAGCAATTTGATTTATAGCGCTCATCACATTTTCGATGGCAATGATACTTTTTTGTGCATCTACCACCTTATAGTAGGCTACAGCTGAAATATCCACAGAAACATTGTCTTTGGTGATAATTTTTTGCGTTGGCACGGGAAGAGTGATAGTTCTGAAATCAATCTTGACCATCTTATCAACGTAAGGAATCATCCAGTTCAACCCTGGTTCTCGACTAGAAATTATTTTTCCAAAACGAAAAATTACACCCTGTTCATATTGTTTCACCACACGAAAACCCGGTAAAATAAGAAACACGAAAATAGGAATGAGAAACGGCATTAGAGCAAATATAATTGCCATATGTTTTTTTTAAAAATTATTTTTTACGTTTTTATTATACCACTTTATTTTACATTTGTCATTCCCCCATTTTTTCCAACTCCTCAATCAGCCTTCTTTGTTCGCGACTAAGTTTTTTTGGAATGCGCACAATTATTTTCACCAGATGATTACCTCGACCTCGGACATGAACATCCGGCACACCTTTTTCTCTGATGCGAAAAGTTTCACCTGATTGCGTTCCGGCCGGAATTTTCAAGATTAAATTTCCCTCGATGGTTTCAATCTCAATTTCTCCACCCAGCGTAGCCAAGGAAAAACTAATTTCTTCCGTACTTAAAATATCATTGTTTTGTCTGGTGAATTTTTTGTGATTTTTAACCCGAACTAAAATATATAAATCGCCTGAGCGTGCACCTTTTCCACCAGCTTCCCCTGCGCCTTGCATGGAAATCGTTTGACCACTAGCAATTCCAGCAGGAATATTTATCTCTATCTCTTGTTCTTTTTTGATCCGACCATCGCCTCCGCATTTGGAACATTTTTTCTCATAAGTTTTGCCTTCTCCAAGACAATCCGGACAAGTTATCACCTGGGAAAAAGAACCAAAAAAACTTCGCGTATTTTTTTGCACCTGTCCTGCGCCTCGGCAAGTCGAACAAGTTTTGATGCTGGAACCCGGTTCTCCACCAGATCCATCGCATTTGTCACACACAGCGCTTTTATATAAATTTATTTTTCTTTTCGCCCCACTCACCATCTCAGAAAAATCTATCTCCACATCCACTTGGATATCCTGACCTCGTTTTTGCTTTCGGCTTCTCCCACCACCAAAAACATTGGAAAAAATATCTTCAAAATCTGTTCCACCAAATTCAAAACCACCCGCGCCTTGACCGAAGTCAAAACCAGAAAAGTCAAAACCACCTGCGCCCTGACCTTGCCCAGAAAATCCACCCTGATCGAAATTTTTGCCAAATTGATCATACTGCTGGCGTTTAGCCTTGTCCGAAAGCACTTGATAGGCCTCGTTTATTTCTTTGAATTTTTTTTCGTCTCCACCGGTTTTGTCAGGATGATGTTTGTGCGCCATCTTTCGATAGGCCTTTTTTATCTCATCATCCGATGCACCCTTGGAAACCCCTAGGATATCATAATAATCACTTGCCATATTATTTTAATTGTAAATAATCGTAAAATAATTATACTACCATTTCAAAAAATTAGCAATCCCCATCCTTGAGTGCTAATATTGCTAAAATGCTTTCTGGCATATATAATAATACTAATTAATAAGCATAAATAATATTGATATGTCTGAAATAAAATTTTCTCAAAATGATGTTAAGCCAGAGGATATGGAAGCGTTTAATTCACTTATGGCACAAATATTGACCCATCCAAAAACCATTATCTACGACCATCTTGTAAGAGTTATGCAAAATGGAATTCTTTTCACAGCCAGAAACAATGACACGCTCGTAGGCATTTCCACATTAGCCTTTGCTTATAAGCCTTCGGTTTTTTTTGGAACAATTGAAGAAATTGTAGTTGATGAAAAATTTCGTAGTCAAGGAATTGCAAAAACATTAATGAATCAGATGATTCAAAAAGGCAAGGATTTAGGAATGGATCGCATTGACTTAACGAGTAAGCCTATTCGCGAAAAAGCTAATATTTTTTATTGTTCAATTGGCTTTGAAAAACGAGACACTAATGTCTATAGACTAAAACTCTAATATTTTTTATTCCACTATCTCCATCTCCACCATCACCTTTGAAACTTGAATAAGATTAATTTTTCGAAGTATCCAAAAAACCAGAGCACTGAGATATCCACAAATAGAACCCAAAAAAGACCCAAGCGAAGCCACTGTCAAAAAAAGTATAAACGAAGCGATAAAAGGCAAGAACGGCATACTATCTTTCTCAAGACTTGTAGAAAAAAATTCATTTATCTTATTATTTATCATATCAGAAAAAACATCTGAGATTTTTTCTTGGCCAGTGAGTGGTACGCCCGCAATTTCGCTGAAACTTTTTCTTTGTTCCGCCAGAATTTTTCCCTGATCAGTTGCAATTATTTTCTCTATTTGAGATTTACTAACTCCAATCTGCTTTTCATCTAGCCCCTGACTTTCCAGAATATTTCCCAAAAAACTATCGGAATTTTCTTTGGACATTTTCAAAATAAATTCATCCACCGTCAAGTCGCTTTTTTCACTATCTTTCAACTCAGGATAAATTCTCGGCAAAATTTGATTAACAGCGTCCCCTGCTTCGAATTTTGGAATGATATTTATTTTCCCTGTATCTTTTACTTCAACATAATATTGGGAAGTGATTATAATTGAAAGCGCCAAAATCAACATTATTTTTCCGGTGCGCACTGATTTGGCGATATCGAATTTGATATTAGATTTTATGTCCCTAGAAATTCTTTCCAATCCCGCCAGCGCCAAAAAGAAAGAAAAGAACAAAATCACAATATGCCAAAAAGAAAAAGAAAAAATAAAATTTGCGAGAAAACTAAACACCAAAGCAGAAATCAGAACGATTTTATCCTTAATTAAGATAGCACCCGATGCAATTGCTATATAGAAAAGTATAAACCAAATTGACGGCACCAACCACGTGCTTGAACTTGGCACATTAATCGCCCGCTCAACTGAAAACCAAGCGAGTGCGCCAAAAACAACCATGAGTCCGGCAATCACATATTTTGTAATTCTTGTTTTCATTTTAATAATTTTTTTTCAATTCTTTTGGTAAGTCTTTTAGATTTTTAACTTTCCAAGTCAGGCCGGTCTTAGCCATTTCTTCCAAGAAAATTTTCGAGTCCAGTGATTTGTCTTCAGAATTTTTCGTGCCTATGCCACTCCATTTTCCTTCAAGTACTAATTTTGCGCAAGTGACTGTTGGAATGGCTGTGGTATATCCAATTGCGTTTCCGTTAGTTTCTTTGTAGGCCTCAGCGTGATCACAGACGTTATAAATATAGACGAATTTTTTCTTGCCATTTTTGACGCCAGAAATGATATTGCCAATATTTGTTTTTCCCTTGTAGCTACTATTGAAATCTTCCCCTTTTGGCAAAATAGCTTTGAGAAATTTCACCGGCACCACATCACATCCATTATAATCAACTGCATCAATTCGAGTGAGCCCAACATTATACAGCACTCGCAAATAGGTCAGATAGGTTTTGGAAAAAGTCATCCAAAAACGAATTCGCTTCAAGTCTGGCATATGAGTCGGGATAGTTTCCATTTCTTCGTGATACATCAAATATGGGTCAAATTTACCCGCCTCAGGAAAGTTAAATTCAAAGTGCGAAGCTTTCTCATCAATCAGCCGACCTTTCTCTTGCCATTTTTTCCCCTCCCAAAATCTGATCGGCAAAATCAATTCTCGCAAATTTATCTCCGGATCAAAATTAGGCGCAAATTTTATCTTCTCATCTTTTGATCCACCATTGCAATCCAAAATATCCACGGCATAAACTTTGTCAAAAATATAATCTCTGGCATAAGCACAAAAAATATTGGTCACCCCCGGATCAAAACCCATCCCCAAAATTGCCAAAAGTCCTTTTTTCTTGAAAGCTTCATTTTTAGCCAATTGCAATTTATAGGAAAAACCATATTTGTTTTTGTCTTCATAACAAGCAGTGTCGATATAATTCACGCCATATTCCAAGCAGGCATCCATCACCACCAAATTATCATACGGACTTCCCCAATTCACCACTAATTTTGGTTTCACATCTTGCAAAAGTTTGGAAAAAAATTCCTTGTCGCTCACATCGCCCACATGAACTTTGAGATCCATTTTGCCTTTTGATTTCTTTTTCACCGAAGCGCAAACCGCTTCCAATTTGGAAATAGTTCTTCCGACTACATGAATTTCCGAAAAAGTTTTCGGAAACTGCGCCATCTTGTGCAATCCCACGCTACCCACATTCCCACAACCGATAACGAGTACTTTTGACATATTTTTAAACTAAAACTTATTAACTTTTTTATTCTAGCAGATTTATTTTATTTTACCAGTTTTTTAATCTTTTTACTAAGTTCTATTTTTCCAACATTAAAAACTATTTCCTCTAAACTTATTTCTCTGTTGGTATAATCTTTCTGTAAAACCTCCTTGCTTCATAAATTCATTACTGAGTTTTTGTAGTTGCTTATCCAAGAGATAATTTGTTTGATGAATAAGACAAATAATCATATTAGCTGCAGATTCAGAATTCTCAAGATAAGTCTCATAGGACAAATTAGACCTATTTTTGTCATAAACCAAATTTCTCACCATTTTTGCTTTTGGATTTTCTTTCGTCCATAATTCTAATTTATTTTGACGCAAAAAATCCTCATAATCCAAAAGTAATTCTTCCAGGCTCGCTCGCGCTACATTAGTCAATTTTATTTCTGTTTTCTTTGAGGTTCCAGAAGCTTTGCTTCCTTCCGCAATATTCTGCCTACCGGACCGCGCTGCTTGTTCCATCTGATCCTTGGTACGACTTTTCCAGCTTATATATTTTTGACAAAATTCAATAGTAAAATCATAAACTAAAGTTGCCGACTTAAAAGATTCTAGATTTCGATATCCGCCGTGCGTAAAAAATAAGTTTTCTTGATTTGTCTTATTTGTCATATTTGACTTATGAGACTTATAAACTTTTTTATTATACCACAAAAAAGCAGGGTTTTTTATTCCCTGCTTTTTAAAGCTATTCCTTTTTATCTTCCTTCTTCTCCTCAGTCTCCGCATCCCTTGCCTCCGGCTCAGCTTTCGCCTCGCCTTCTGTGGTTGCTTGGCTCGACGTAGCTCCGTCTTTCGGAGCGGAGTCGGCAGATGCTTTGTAAAGTTTCTCGCCAATCTTTTGCGCCTCTTGCGAAAGTTCTTCCGAAGCTTTTTTGATGACTTCAATGTCATCGCCGTCTTTTACCTTTTTTAAAGCTTCGATTTTTTCTTCGACTGGTTTCTTTTCTTCGGCTGTGATTTTGTCGCCAGCTTCACGAATCGCTTTTTCAGTGGTGAAAATCAACGTGTCAGCAATGTTTTTCGTTTCCACTATTTCTTTCTTTTTTTTGTCTTCTTCCGCATGAACTTCGGCGTCTTTTTTCATTTTTTCCACTTCTTCTTTGGAAAGTCCAGACGAACCTTCAATTCTAATTGATTGTTCTTTGCCAGTAGCTTTGTCCTTAGCTTTAACGCTCAAGATTCCATTAGCATCAATGTCAAAAGTCACCTCTACTTGCGGAATGCCTCGTGGAGACGGCGGGATACCATCTAGAATAAATCGACCGAGGGTTTTGTTGTCAACGGCCATTTCTCGTTCGCCTTGCAAAACATGAATTTCTACGGATGGTTGATTGTCAGCGGCGGTGGAAAATATTTGTGATTTGGCAGTTGGCACAGTGGTGTTTCGATCGATCAGTGGTGTTCGCACGCCACCCATTGTTTCAATTCCAAGAGTTAGTGGAGTAACGTCCAATAGAAGCACGTCTTTCACATCTCCCTGAAGCACGCCACCTTGAATGGCAGCGCCCAAGGCCACCACCTCATCCGGATTCACAGTAAGATTAACTTTTTTTCCAAAAAATTCCTCAACGGTCTTGATGACGAGTGGCATTCTCGTCATTCCGCCTACCATCACTATTTCATTAATATCCTTCGCTTCTAGTTTTGCATCCGCCAAAGCTTTTCTAGTTGGTTCAAGTGTTTTTTTAACTAGATCTCCCACCAATTCTTCTAATTTAGCTCGAGTAATTTTCATCACGAGATGCTTTGGTCCATTAGCATCAGTTGTGATGAAAGGTTGATTGATTTCAGTGTCCGCCGCGGTAGAAAGTTCAATCTTAGCTTTTTCTGCCGCCTCTTTGATTCTTTGTAGTGCTAATGAGTCATTGCCAAGATCAATGCCTTCTTGTTTTTTGAATTCTGCAATTATCCAGCTAATTATAATTTGATCAAAATCGTCTCCGCCAAGATGTGTGTCCCCATTAGTTGATTTCACTTCAACTGTATCATCACCTACTTCCAAAATGGAAATGTCAAAAGTTCCTCCACCAAGGTCATAGACCGCAATTTTTTCATCTTTCTTTTTATTGAAACCATAGGCCAAAGCGGCGGCTGTTGGTTCATTGATAATACGCCTAACTTTTAGTCCGGCAATTTCTCCCGCTTCTTTCGTCGCCTTTCTTTGTGAGTCGTCAAAATAGGCTGGCACAGTGATCACAGCTTCTTCGATTTTTTCGCCCAATTTTTCTTCGGCATCCGCTTTGAGTTTAGAAAGAATCATTGCTGAAATTTCTTGCGGAGTATATTCTTTGTCGCCCATCAAAACTTTCACGCCACCATTAGCTTTGACGATTTTATATGGCATCAATTTCAAATCTCTTTGCACTTCTTCATCTTCGAAACCTCGACCGATCAATCGCTTGATTGAATAGAGTGTGTTGCCGGAATTAGTCACTGCTTGACGCTTCGCCAAAAGCCCAACCAATCTTTCGCCAGATTTTGAAATGGCCACCATTGACGGTGTAGTTCTCGCTCCTTCTTTGTTTTCGATTATTGTTGGACTTCCGCCTTCCACAATCGCCATCGCAGAATTAGTTGTCCCAAGATCGATTCCTAATATTTTACTCATAATATTTTTATTTAATTAGTTATTTAATTACTACTCTCGCCACCCTAATTACTTTATTATTAATTTTATACCCCTTCATCAAAACCTTTTTTACTTTATTCCCATTCGTAGATTCGCATTCGGTTCGTAGATTCGCATCGGTTATTGATTCCATAATATTTGGATCAAATTCATCTCCAACATTTACCAAAATTTCACTCACGCCATTTTCCTCTAGAACTTTTTCCAACTGCTTTTGAATATGCATAATTCCCACTACCCAACCTCCATCTTTTTGATCTTCGGGAATATGTTCCGTCGAAGCATGAAAGTTATCCAGAATTGGAATGAGCTCTGAAATCAAATTTACATTAGAAAAAGCAATTATGTCTTTTCTTTCTTCGTTTTGTCTTTTTTTATAGTTTTCAAAGTCTGCCATGCAACGTTTCCATCCTTCCAGAGAATTTTTTAGTTCCAAATATTCTTTAGTTTTTACAATTGATTCCTTTTTATCTTTCGTAAAATCACTATCGCCAAATTTTTCCAATGCCTTGTCAAAATCTAGCCATTCATATGCTTGATGTTCATCGGATAATTTTATCTCTCCTTCCTTGTAGTACGCGATAAATCTTAAGCCTTTTCCGCCAACCTTAATTTTTTCTTTTCCGAATTCATACTCCCTGTCATATTTATTTTCAAAATCAAAGGCATAAATTATAGGACCAATTTCAACTTTAATTCCTAATTCTTCTTCAATCTCTCTCTTTATAGCAATCTCAATATTTTCCCGATAATCAACATTCCCTCCCGGCAAATCATATTCACCCGCCTTAATCGAATCATTTTCTGATCTTTTAATAATCAAAACTTTTCCTTCTTGGTTTATAATCACAGCTTTGACTGTTAAACTAAAAAAATCTTTTTTTGTTTTTTCCATAAATTTAATATTCGCATGTGTCCCGCCTTGGCGGGGCCATTCGCATACTTTTATTTTAAAAATATTACTCCACCTTCCACTATAGAAATTATTACAATTGAACTGCCCAAAAGTTTTCGCGCATAATCCAACAGTGATTTGTTTTTGGCATATTTCATTCTTTTTGGTCCGACAATCGCCAAAATTCCTCGCTCGCCTTCTTTGGTTGTATATGGACTCACTACCATTGAACAATTGGAAATTTCCTTGATTGGATTTTCTTTGCCGATAAAAATCTTGGTTTCGCCATCTTTGATTTTTGAAAGAATCACATCCACATTTTCATCGATATAATCCAACGCTTCAGCAATCCGACAAAATTCATCCACATTTTGAAATTCTGGATTTTCCAATAGTTCACCAATCCCAAAATCATAAAATTCTTTTTCTGATCCACTAATGGCCAAACTGCCACTGAAAGATGACAAAAGCTTGGCTGCTGTGCGAGAAATTCTTTTGTTTTGCGCTTTGAGCTTCAAAACTTCGGTTTGTAGTTTCTTTTGATCAGTCAAACTCATTTTTTGATCTGTCATAATGCTTTCCACAAAAAACCGATATCCCTTGTCAGTCGGAATGCGTCCGGCACTGATATGCGGTTGGTGCAAATATCCTTTTTCTTCCAATTCCGCCATATCATTTCGAATCGTAGCCGAACTCACTTTCAAATCATATTTGTCTTCCAAAACTTTTGAGCCAACAGCAACAGCCGAATTGGTATATTCTTCAATCACCGCCGCTAAAATTTTCTTAAGCCTGTCGTTCATAAATTTGAAATTAGTGAAATGAATAATGGTAACTAGTTTTTCATTTTTCTATTTTCCTATTTCTGGAACTATTTTCAACCTTCTCTTTTACTTATTTCTATTATACCCTCTCACTTAGCACTCGTCAAGTCAGAGTGCTAATTTGATTTTAGCAGACTATTCTTAACTGTCAAGATTTGATTTTATCTTGAATTTAAAGTATTCTTTATAAGTGCATTGGGGAATAGCCAAGCGGTAAGGCAACGGGTTCTGATCCCGTGATCGGGGGTTCGAATCCCTCTTCCCCAACAATATCCTAATTATTTATTGCAAACTCTGTCATAAATAAGTAGTAATGT
>DMWY01000011.1 GCA_003483065.1 Candidatus Moraniibacteriota bacterium
CTTTGGATGAGAATAAGTATATTCAACTTTCGGAAAAATTGAATTCAATTGGTAGAGATTTGGGAGGTTGGAGTGGAAGCATTCTGGCAAAGAAAAACTCTCCCGATAAAAAATCGGAAGAGGAAAAATAAAGAGAATTTCGGGAAACGCAACGCGGGATTGTTGGAGTTGAAGTTGTTGTCGAGCCAGTTCCAGTTCAACTTCACCTCGTCGCCGTTCTCGTAGAGATACGGGACATTGAGGTTGTCATTGCGGTTCAGAACGAATATATGAAATGCCTTCCAAGCCACTGTCCTTCGAATACTCTCAGGACTGTATAGTATTCGTGATCTAAAATCACCTAGCACTTCATACCAAGTATCTTCATTTTTTTGAAGTTCTACATACGCCACTCTATTCGAAATCGTGATCGCGAATAATCTCAACGCATGGATACTGGATTCGGAAGCAAGAAACCGTAATCGCTTGCATATTTTCCTACTACCTTTTTTATTGTAGCACAAATTAAAAAGCCCTGTGTGAAATACACCACAGGGCCCAAAGCTTTCGCTTTTTAGGACTAAGTTTCTTAGGACTAGGCCTAAGATTCCAAGTCCTGAGCACTAACCTTGCGGGAAACGCAACGCGGGATCGTCGGAGTGGAAGTTGCTGCCGAGCCAGCGCCAGACCAACTCCACCCCGTCGCCGTACTCGTAGAGATACGGGACATAGAGGTGGTCATCGCGGTCCAGAACGACAGACTTCCAAGCAGGAATTGCCTTTCTGGAAGAGTGCTTCCGGAAAAACCCGATGTCTTTCACCTGAATTGCTTGGAGATCGGCGAGATTGAGGCAACCCTCGAGCATTTTTTTGGCAATGAGTTCCTCGTGAATCTCATTGCCCGTGGCATAGCCCCCGATTTGCTTCGGGTGAAGCCACCGCTCGAGTTTTGTTACATCAAACTCGGCAGGTCCCGTCAGTTCAAGTTCCGGATATTTTACCTCCTTCACAAAATCTGGATACACGGGACGGGCAGTGCGGTCGACGTGGATAATCGGATCCCACTCGTCCAGAAGTGCTCGCAATTTTTCTTCCGGAACAACCTTGCCGATTTTTTCCAACAGTTCTTTGTTCATTTCCCTCTCCTTCCGTTTTGAGTGTTTTTTAGTTTGGTTTATTTGCTTAAAGAACCTTCCGATACTGAATGTAAAAGTATACACCCAAAACAACATTCTGTCAACATCAATGTACCTTTTTTTGCTTAGATAAAGTATTTTTTAATTTTATCAACAATTTTTTATTATACTACAAAAAAACAATTCCGAGTACTCGGAATTGTTTCTTGAAAAAATAGACTTTAAAAATTCAAGTTTATCTGTGATGTTCGGCGATTTCTTCTCGCAGTTTTTTAAGCATCAAAGCTGCTTCGTCTTTTCCGCCAAGACCAAAAGCTAAACCTCCCGCCAAAGCGAGCATTGCTACTATCCCGATGAAAATTGTGCTTACGAGCGATGGAGCTATTCCGAGTTGAATGAAAGCCGCAAAAATTCCAAAAATCACGATTGACCATTTAGAAATTGTTGCCAAGAGTGTAGCTGACATAATCCCCGCTGCACGCGTGCTTCCCTTAACAACTGTGTAAACAAAATTTCCCAAAAGAATTACTGCACCTAAAATAAACACAGCTACTATTACATTTGGAATGTAGAGCAAAATGCTATTTAGGAAATCCGTCACTTGATTAAGTTTCAAAATATCAGCCGCCGCCATTAGAAACACCAGGACCAGAAACCATTTAATCAATCCGCCAAAAAAAGCGGAAATTGTTAGATGGATTTCACTGCCATAAATTCTACTACTGATACCAATTTTTTCAGCTGCCTTGTCAACGCGCAGAGCCTTCATAAATTTCTCCGCTAGTTTTCCAATCGCGATGGCGATAATCCAACCAGCCAAAAGCACCAAAAGCGCTCCGATCAAAACCGGCAAAAATTCAATCAGTCTTTGTCCGAGTGTGATAAGGGAAATTGTAATCGCTTCTCCCCAAGTTTGTACTCCGTTCATAATTCCACCTCCTTTCTGTTTTTTTGTTTATATCTACTTTTATTATATACTATTTATGTTTTTATCACAATCTATGAATTTTCAAAAACCGCCCTTGTGGACGGTTGATGAAAAAGTATTTTATAATAAGAAAACTACACGTCCAAATTCTTCACGCTCTTGGCGTGAGTTTGGATAAAGCGTCGACGTGGTTCAACTTCACTGCCCATCAGAACATCAAACATTTTGTCCGCGGCCTCAGCGTCATCAATTGTCACTTGAAGCATCAGACGCGTCGCAGGATCCATAGTGGTTTCCCAAAGTTGTTGCGGATTCATTTCTCCAAGACCTTTATAGCGTTGCAGATTTATACCAGAAATTTTCTCCCCTACTTCACTTTCTCCAGATTCAATATCTGTTTCCATCACCACTTCTGGCTCAACATTTTTTTCAGCTTTTCCTTTTTTATCCGCTTTCTCAGCTGAAGCTTTTATTATTTTATCCACAGCAATATTTTTTTGTTCTTCTGTGTAGGCATATTGTACTTCTTTGCCTTTTTGAATTCGGTAAAGCGGTGGTTGAGCGATATAGATATAGCCGGCGCGAATAAGCGGTTCAAAATAGCGATAGAAAAATGTCAAAAGCAAAGTTCGAATATGTGAACCGTCAACGTCGGCATCGGCCATAATGATAATTCGGTGATAGCGTGTTTTAGCAATGTCCAAACTGTCCCCAATCCCCGCGCCAAGCGCAATGATAATTGGTTTTAAGGTATCAGATTTTACCACTTTGTCGAGCGTTGTTTTTTCCACATTCACCAATTTTCCTCGCAACGGCAAAATCGCTTGAAATCTTCGATCTCTTCCCTGCTTGGCCGAGCCACCCGCAGAGTCTCCCTCCACAATGTAGAGTTCTGATTGCGAAGCATCGCGAATAGAACAGTCGGCTAGTTTCCCTGGGAGTGTCATGCCTTCCAGAGCACCTTTTCGAATCACCGCATCTTTAGCGGCGCGCGCCGCAATTCTAGCTTTGGCAGTGAGCATAATTTTCGAAATCATCGCCTTAGCATTATTTGGATGGGCTTCTAAATATTCCGCTAATGCTTCGGCAGTTACGCCAGAAACTATGCCACGCATTTCATTGTTGCCTAACTTCGCTTTGGTTTGTCCTTCAAATTGAGGATTGCGAAGTTTCACACTAATCACCGCCGTCAATCCTTCTTGCAAATCTTCAGAAGTAAAATTATCATCTTTTTCTTTCAAAATTCCGGCTTTCTTAGCATAAGCATTGACCACGCGAGTAAGCGCAGTGCGAAATCCCATTTCATGCATTCCGCCTTCTGGGGTAAAAATATTATTAGCAAAAGAAAAAACATGCTCCTTGTATGAATCAGTATATTGCATGGCAATTTCCACCATATTATCCTCTACCGCTTTTTCTACATAAAAAGGCATTTCATTTTTCACTTCTTTGCCCCGATTGAGAAATTTTATGTACGACACCAATCCCCCATCAAACAAAAATCCGTAAGCTTTTTTGTCAGTTTCTTCTCTTTCGTCATAAATTTTGACGCTGATTCCTTTGGTGAGATATGATTGTTGACGAAGATAGGCAAGGATTTTTTCCCAAGAATATTTTATCTCCGGAAAAATTTGCGGATCCGCTTCAAAAATTATTTTTGTTCCAGTTTCTTTGCTTTTGCCGATTACTTTTGGTTCTTTGGATTTTGGTTTGCCTCGTTCAAATTCCATGGAATAAATTTTTCCATCCCTTTTCACTTCCGCTCGAAGCCAAGTAGACAGAGCATTCACTACTGAAACTCCCACGCCATGCAAACCACCAGAAATTTTATAGCCATTACCACCAAATTTTCCTCCAGCATGAAGCACAGTGAGCACTGTTTCCAGGGTTGATTTTTTTGTTTGCGGATGAATTTCCACTGGAATTCCTCGACCATCATCCGTTATTTCAATAACATTGTTAGCCAGAAGTTTCACTTCAACATTCTTGCAATATCCCGCCATTGCTTCGTCCACTGAGTTGTTCACTACTTCCCAAATCAAATGATGCAAGCCTTCGGTCGAAGTTCCACCGATATACATCCCCGGACGTTTTCGTACCGGTTCCAAACCTTCCAAAACTTGAATGGACTTAGCATTATAATCCCCATTATCTTTTTTTATTTCTTTAGCCATAATATTTTATAAGAATTTTATAATTTTTAATTTTGTAATTTTTAAATAATGTTTTAATTTCTAATGTTTAAAAATTAAGAAATTTAGATTTATTTATAAAATTAAAAATTCAAAAATTAAAAATTATCACATACTAATAATTAATCATTCTCGAGACAAAAAATATAACTCTATTAAAAATACTCCCGCTATCACCAAAAGTGCGTCCCACCAAATTAACATTCGATAACTTTGCAAAATCATAATGGCAAGAATCATTACAGCCAGGAGTATTCCTTGGCGAAAACTCAATTCAATACTTTTCACTGCCAAATCATTACCCAAAAGTTTTCTGCGGATAAAGAGTAGCAGTAGATTGAAAATGCCACTCAGAGCAAAAAAAACTGCCAGATAGAACAAGCCTATTCCAACCAATCCAGATCCTTCCGGATCAGTATAGAAAATGACAGCCCCCAGAGCAGAGAGCGAAAAAAGCGTGATTATACGCATTCCCCAAATGTAGGCTCTAAGTGTCATATTAGCTTGGCTTTATTTTTTGCAACTTTTAAAAATAAACATTTGGATTACTTACCCATGTTTATCTCTTACTTTATAATTATAGCCTTTTTAATCCGCTTTTGCAAGCACCTAAAATGCCAAAAATAACGCTTTTTTCGACTCTTCTATTTCTTTCACTAATCGCTAATTTCAATTCTACTATCGCCCTTAATTATGCAATGGCAGAAAAATTAAAATAATATTTCTGATAGCTCAAAAAAATTGGAGATTGTCATATCCGCTCCCACAGAATTCAAACAATCTTTTGAGAAAGTTGTTGTAATTCCACAAGTTTGACATCCGGCAGATTTAGCCGAAATAATACCATTGTCTGAATCTTCTATAACTAAACAGCTTTTTGATTTTTCATTTAGTTTTTGTACTGTAATATTATATGGTTCAGGATGTGGTTTGCCATTTTTCACATCTTCAGCTGTCACCATAATTTCAAAAAAATCAGTAAGCTTGAATTTTTCCAAAATTTTATCTTGTTGAATTTTTCGCCCAGAAGTTGTTAACGCATATGAATATTTTTTGTTTTTTTTCATTTTTTCCAAAAATTCTAGTACTCCTGGCACAAGTTCAATTTCCCGTAAAGCGTAAAACAGATATAGTTCTATCTTGCGCTCAATCATTTTTTCGATTGGTTCTTTTCCGGTTCCATATTTTTCACTGGCATAGGAAAAAATATCTTCCAATTTTTTACCGCGAAACCCATCCCATTCGCTTTTCAAAACTTCCATACCAAATTCATGGCAAACTTCCATCTCTGCTTTTTCATGAATAGGTTCTGAGTTTACAATTACCCCATCCATATCAAATATTATAGCTTTGATTTTATTTATGTTCATAAAAATAATCCCTTTATTTTATTAAATTATAAATCTAAATCATTTTTTAAAAAAGCTTCTTTGAATTTTTCCAAGGCTCGGCCTCTGTGATCAATCTCATTCTTGCTCCCTATTTCAATTTCAGCTAAAGTTTCTCCGATCTCAGGAACAAAGAAAATTGGGTCATATCCGAAACCAGAAGTTCCTTTCGGTTTTTGAAGAATTACGCCTTCAATTTTTCCTTCGAAAGTAGAAATGTCTTGATTTTTTGGATTATAAATCGCAATCACACATTTGAAACGAGCCGTTCTTTTTTCTTCCGGCACATCCTTCATTTCCTCCAAAATTTTTTCATACCTATCTTGGTCGCTTCCTTCCACATATCTAGCTGAAAAAATTCCCGGCCGACCACTAAGCGCATCAATTTCCAAACCAGAATCATCTGCCAGTGTCAGCATATTCAATTTCGCTCCATAGGCGACTGCTTTTATAATAGCGTTCCCCTTAAATGTCATCGCCGTTTCTTCAACTTCTTCTATCTTGAAATCTGACTTATCGAAATCATTCAAACTAAAAAATTCTAACGGCAAGTCTTTCAATTTTTCCATTATCTCCGGAAATTTTCCCTTGTTGCGTGTAGCGATTAATAGTTTCTGCTTTTCCATAATTTTATTTTATTATTCTTGATTCAATTCTTCTCTAAGATTCTTCAAATCATTCATTGTCTTATCAAAAAAACCAACTAGGTCGGGAAATCTTTCATTTAATTCCTCTATTATCTCCTTGTTACCCAAAGACATCCCAACGAATCTATTGTAAATAAAATCTGCTTCATCATCCGATAATATCCTGTTTTTATTAAATCTCAAAACAGACTCCCTTATACCCAGTCTTCTTTGATTTGCCATATCTGCCACTAATTCACTTGTTTCTTTTGGAGTTAAACTAGCTTGCTCAGTAATTTTTTCCGTAATTACAGCTTCCTTTTTTTGTTTAGTTAGGAAAGGCTCTTCACTTTTTCCACCTTCGATACTTTTAAATAATATCTTATTTTCTTTCATAATGAATTTTTTAAATTGTAAATCCTTTCTATATTTTACCCCATATCATCTAATAAATCAAAAACCGCCAACAAAAAAAGAGACACTATTGTCTCTTTTTTAAAAAATAATCGCTTTTCTAAAAATACCACTAATTGACATTTTTGGAAAAACTGAGGGGGTGAGCTAAACGCGCTAGCCCACCCTCTCGAAAAAAATGTACTGTTTATCCTCTTCTGGCGAAGATACCCGTGGGATCATTGAAGATGCGAGACAGGAGATTACCCATCATCCCCGATTCAGGCTTCCCCTCGGACATGGACACTTCGATGACCATAATACCATCAGGTATAGACGATTGACGCTCTGCCCGGCAAATCGGACAATTGCAGTTTTTTTCTTCTTCGCCTGAAGTCTCAACGATCTGCCATCCTTTGCGAATGCCTATATCGCTGGGGTATTTTTCTCCCAGGCGTTCCACGATGGAAAACCACTTGAGATCATCAATCATTTTGGCCTGTTTTAAAAGGCTCTGGACATCATGATCTTCGATTGATGCGCCCAGCTCACGTTTTTCATCAAGTTTTTTGCTGATATCAAATGCGATGACATAACAAGCTTTTTCAAACAGCGTCATCTCGCTGATAACTTTTTCGCCATTCCCCACAGCATTCTCGGATCCGTCAGAACTGAAATCGCCTTTCTTCGCCTTTAAAAAAATATCAAGAATGATTTGCGGAATACCCAATGGATTTTTTCTCATCATTTTCCTCCTGAAATATTGTGTTATTGACCTTGCCGATGAACCAACACGATTCATCTACCTGCAAGACAATAATAAAATGGCTTAAATACCAACTTATTATTGCCTTGCAAAAGGATTTAATATAAAAGAACTAATGACAAATAACGATAGCATATCTAATAAAAATGTCAATAGAACGCATCCTGAGTTCAAGAAATAATAAAAGACAAGCAAAAAAAACGCCCTTCTTGGACATTATCCTCCCCAATTATTTAGAGGCTTCTATGAAGATCTTTACAAAAGACTCTATTTTTATATCTTTAGACTAGCATAAAGTTAGTAGGATAAAAAGGACGAAGATCACATATAAATGAGCTCCGTCCAAAGAAGTGTGGTCGTGAATTATTTTGGCATAGCAGATATAATCTCTTTTACGCTTGTAACTATTGGTTTTGCAGCTTTTGCTAAATCAATCTCCTTGATTCCATTGTTTTTGATATTGGCCATTGGAGATGAATACAATCCCCCTATTGCCTCTAAAATAAAATCTAATTTTTTCTTAAATTCATCTCCTTCTTTTTCATCAAAGAGCCCAACAACTATTTCTTTGTATGCTTCAAGAGATCTAGCCACAGATGATTTAAATTCATATTCTTCTATTAATCTTTGCGACCTTGAATATTCTCTATTCACAAAAAATTCAAAAAATATAATCGGGAATGTTAGCGCAATTTTAACAAGAAAACTAATTTCAAAAATTGAATCCCCTTGTTTTGTTTGCCAAAAAACAATCAGCACAACTGACGCTAGTAATAAAATACTTGTCCCAAGCAACCACCCAAACCATTTTTTATTTGAATTTTTTAATTCCTTCTTCACATTATCAAAAGAATTTGAAAGTTTTTCATTGGCAATTTTACCCAATTGCTCCAGTGAAAGATTATTGATTTCGTTTGTTTTCAACTGAATCTCAAGTAATTTTTCTTCAGCTATCTTATTTTTTTCTTCTCGTCCATTTAATTCATTTTTTAAAATCTCAATGCTCTCCAATAAATCATGAAGAGTCTTCTGTTTTTCCGGAAGAGAATTCGAAAATTCATCAAATTGAGTTTTTTGATTTTGAACACTCAGTATCAAAGCTTCCATTTCTTGCTTTTTTGAATTAAAATCTTGTATTAAAGCGCTCAAATCCCCTAGAGATTGTAGTTTTTGTTCTGTTTCATTAAGCTTCTGTTCCAACTCTTTTTTATTCATAATATTTAACTTATCCACAAGCACAAAAAATGTGCTATAATTTAATTAGAGGAAAGAGGGCGAACGATCTATCTTTTAGAAAAATCGTCCGCCTCTTTTTTATTTCCGCTTCTTCTCACGTTGAGAAAGAGCACTGCCAGCAGCTATCTTGGAATTTTTTCCAGTGCTACCACTTCGTAAAACCTTTGATGCAGCTCTTGCCGCTCTAGTACTAGTAACTTTTCTTGCCATATTATCACCTTTCTAGCCAGTCTTTCGACTGGAATTAATTATTATATATAAACTTTAGACTTAATTTAATTTCTCAAATCAAGTCATAGTTTTTTTTCACAAACAAAAAAGGAACAGACAAAAATGCTTATCACAAACATTCTTCTCTATTCCTTCATTAAAAACAAACTCGACTTATTGGGTTTTATTTGATCTCAGATTAGGATTCAAAGGATGTCGGACTTGCCCGAGTTTCCTGATTTTCCTTTTTTAAACTATTGGATTTCCAATGTAACTCTTATAATTATAGCATAGTTTAAGAAAAAAAGCAAATCCCCTGCGCTACTTATCCCCCAAAAATAATCTTTCTCAATTCTTCTTTTTTCTTTTCATCAAACCTCGCACGAAGCATAAGATTGACAAATTGAGGCGCGACCCAGAAGTTAGGTTCATCGGTGAGAAGAAGAAATTCATCAAAAGTCACCAGCTTAGTTTCGATTTTTTCTCCTGCATCAAGATTGGGCTCTTGGATTTTTTTGCAATCTCTTGCGACAAAATAACAAATGTCATGCAAAATCTTTGCACTAATTTTATGTTTCATAAATAAATTCCAATTATCAGATTGACAACCCGTTTCTTCCAAAAGTTCGCGCTTAGCTTCTTCGAGAATATCATCCCCCTTGTCGGCTCGTCCGCTAACTAAGTTGATGTTCCCCTTACTATCTGGCTGATCTTGGTTTTCAATTATAATTTTGTCGCCCTGAGTCGCAATTATTTCCAGCGTTGGATAACGCCAAATTTTTTCGAAAGTTTCAGTTGTTCCATCAAACATTTTTTATTCCCATTGCCACACTTCAAAAATAACCCCCTTAAAAACACACTTCGCATTGGTCGGCAAACCCTCTCTTGGTTCCATTTTTTCGGTTATCATATTTTATTACTTAACATATTAATTAACACTCCTCTTTTTGTGCTTTTAGCCTAACATTAAAGGATGAAATGTTCAAGGTTAGCCAATAAAAAAACAGCTCGATAAATTGAACTGTTTTTAGACTTTTGGCGGGCATCCTCGGTCAAGAACTTTCAACTATAGGGAATTATAGGGCTTTTCTGAGGATTCGTCCAGACTGAGATTTTGAGGCTCCTCGGTCGCAATTTTGAGAAGTAATTGAGACAAATGAGACACGGGACAGTATGTGTCTTATTTTGATGATTGAGACAATCACTTGTCTCTTCTTCACATTTTTTAATAGTACAAAAAATAAAAATTCAGAAAGGAAATTCTTCATAATTTAAGATTGTTTATAAAAATAAAAAAAGCCCGTGGTATTCAATTGAACCCACTGACGGCTTTCCGCATAGATAATCTCGAAGATTATTTACGGAGTTACATATTCGTGGAACCTTTCCTTCGGCTTATCCGGCCTTGTTTGGAAGGGTTTCCAGTTAAACTTCTCAGAAGAAGAATTGTACTCCTTCACAAGATTATTCCGCTGAGAAGCAACGGCGATGAGGTCGTCCCTGGCTTGTTGTCTTTCCCCGTTATACTGCATCTGAATATGCGGAGGCCATTTGGCCATATCCTCGCCATATCCTTTATATTGGTCATCGACGCTCTTGATTCGAGTTTCAAAAAGACCAACATCTTTATCCATTTTTTCAATGGCATTGGCCTGATCGATGAACCACTCGTATTTGGTAAGTGCAGCCTTGGCGCCAAATTCTTCCTGAGCCACCTTAGCCGCCTCGCCAAACCAACTGAGAAAATATCCGACCGCGCTTACAACAAGCAAAAAGGCCAGGACAGCAAAAAAGACTTTGAACATTATCGCCATTGGCCCATTTTCTGCCGCTGTTTCATAATCATTCCATGATTGTTTCATTTTATACTCCTTCTTTAAAAAGTGTTTTAATGTTTTTTAGAAGTTTACAATTTTGTCGTCATTTTTTATGAGTCGCGGATTCCTTCGCTCTTAACTCCTCCTCCTGTTTTTTCTGCCATTCCAAAGCTTCCTTTTGGACCTGGTAAAGTCCCGTAATCTTATCAATAGGATTTTCCAGATTAATGGGGTAATCCGTAATTAAGTAACCTAATCCACCGGCAGTTCCCCATTGATGATACCGCCCCATCGTGTCAAACCAGAATATATACGAATCGGAATCACCATAAGTACCATCCGGTTGAATAAATTCGTCCGTTTCCCAACTACCGATACCCGCAGATGGATAGTTATATTGATCATTCATAACATGCCTTGGCTCAAGTCGCTTTCCTGAACTGGTTACCTTATTTCTGACGGGCATTCTTTTAATAATATTCCCATCCAGAGAAATGAGGTGTATCCACAAGACCTTCGTCGGATCAGTGGTTACCCGGATTCTGTCGCTGATATTTTGTTGCTCGACAGTTAATCCCTTGTGGTTTTTAGGAACCCTGATAATAGACTTAACTTGCTCCGCACCACTTGTTGACTTTTGCGGAACTCCATCACAATCAGAAGTACCCATACAAAGAAAACCGATCAAACCAACCAACAAAACACTCATCATTTTTCGATACATTGTAATTTCCTCCTTTTTTGACGATTATTAAGATTTTATATCTGAAATTACGCTAATATTCTTTGCTATATAAAGAGGCATCGCCTCGTGTTTGTTAAAGTTCAATACGAAATACTAGCACAAAACCAACAATAAGTCAATATTTTACGACGATCGCAACATTCAAACCTTTACGCTCATATTTTAATAAAAAATAAAAAAGCTGGGATAAAAAAAATAACCTTCGATATTATCCTCAAAATTAAAAACTCTAGCAAAAAATTATTCGTTAGGTTTTTCTGATGATTTTTACAGATACGATATTTTAACCGTATTAGCAACATATCAAAAAAGTAAACGAGGCGCACAATATATATTCTATCTTGATGATTAAGACAATTTGTCTCTTTTTTTAAAGTCTTTTTCGACAAGATTCAAGAGTTTTTCTTTACCCTCCACGCCCCTAAGTTTACCCGTCAAAAATCCTAGTCGATAATTAACTCCGTCACTCATAAGCCTCCAGTTAGTTTCTTTTAAAGTATTCCTAATTAATTTTTGAAGATCATGAACACTATCCCATTCAGATCGACCGGATTTGGAATCTTGGAGACTGAAGCCTAGAGTCACATCTTTTTGAATTTCTGGTTTTTCGAATTCTAGTTTAACATAGCCTGCCTTTTCACAAATTGGCGAAAGAATATTTTGAAGTTCAAAAACTGTTAACTTTTTGATTTTAGCGATAGCATCATACAGCTCCTTATTATCTTCTTCCTCTTTCCACTTCTTGCCAAGATCCGCCATCTGCTCAAGGTTTATTTTTTCAGAAGAATATTTCCTACCTTCTTCTTCCGAGAGACAATATTTCTTACGCTTCATTTCAAAATCAGGATCAACGACCTCTTCTTTTTTACTAAAATCCATGGAGTCGGTTTCCTTGTGTCCACATTTTTGGCAAGAATAAGTAGTTTCCACACCGTTGTCCTTTTTTATATGAGCTGAGTCCATTTCACTTTGGCACTTAGAACATAAGTATAGTTTTGATTGCCATTCGATACCATTTTCCCAATAAGCCCGACGCTTATTGCATTTGTCACATTGAAACATAAATAAAACTTCTTCCTTGTCATAAGAATCAGTCATGAGATCTCTTGAAATACAATTCATATTTGGCGAACTGCATTGGAGACAACGAATACCTTTTGGCTCAATAGCGTTTTCTAATTTTTCATCCTTTGCTCGATCTCGATCCATCCATTGTTTTATCATTTCTTCCTTCTTAAGATATCTTTCACCTTTTTCAAGCCATAGACTTAACTCCACAGCCACATTAGTAAATATAATCCTACTTTGCCTCTCAGCTTCTTCTTTTGTTTTTGGATTTTCGATGTGTATATCTTTTTGATTTTCCCAATACTCGCAATCATTAATAGTGAGCTTGTCGTAGAGTTCACTGTAATAAATATGATCATTAAGATGTTTATAATTTCCCATTTTTTAATTTTTTACGATTTGGCCAAATCAATTTTGATAATTCTACTTTTATTTTTTCCATATCCCCGACTGATAACCTCACCTTAGCTTCAGTAATCATTTCCAGAAGAAAACCTTTTTTAATTACATAAACATTTTTAATTGGTTTCATGCCAAATTTTACATCTGCCTTACTACTTGAAAAAACAAGTACTGGAATAACGAAATGATCAGCACCTGTTTGATTTAAAATATATGCGTTTAATTGAAGCGCTTCTTGCATAGCTTGCTTTAGTGGATTACCATTTTCAAAAATCCTTCCATCCCGCATCAGTTCAGCACCATTAAATCCAACTAACCCAGCATGACTCTTAACTTCAATTGTGAATATTCCCGTTGGCCCCACAACAACAAAATCAACATTATAATCTTTTTTTGGAAATTTAACATCCTGAAATACAAGATATTCATCTGGTAGTTTTAATAATTCATAATAAATAGCACCTTCGCCTTTCCCCCTTGCTTATAATTATTTCCGTCTTTTTGATATCTTTTTCTTTCTCTTAGCACCCAATAGACCTCTTGCGAAATAAA
>DMWY01000012.1 GCA_003483065.1 Candidatus Moraniibacteriota bacterium
AAGAGATTAAGTTAATTTGGTATAAAATATGAATTGTCAAGCACAAAAACCGAATATCCCTCAAATAAGCCATATTTTGGGAATCGACTATGGGAAAGCCAAGGTCGGTTTGGCGTTGGCGGACTCGGAGACCAGAATTGCTTTCGTTTATACTACACTTCCAAATGACAAAAATTTTCTGGATAATCTAGTCAAAATAATTGAAAAAGAAAGCGTTGGTAAGATTATAATTGGAATTCCCACGCACGTCAATCATGGCGAAGTGCTTTATGAAGGTGAAAAATTGGGTGCAAGGATTGCCAAGGTTTTGCCGGAGATTTCAATCGAATATCAAAATGAAATGTTTTCCACGAAAATGGCGCAGGCAAATATGGTGGAAAAGGGGATGAAAAATGTGGGCAAATTTGATGATGGCGAATCAGCCAAAATAATTTTGCAAAGTTGGTTGGACAAGCCATATAGCATATAACATGAAACCTGCCTACCGGTAGGTAGGCATGAAACAAAAAAGGTGGTTTTCATGTTTTATGAATTTATGATATAATTTGAGTATAAAAATAATTATTAATCTCAAGAGAAATGGAACAAAAACCTTATCTTTCTGTTATCATTCCTGCCTATAAGGAAGGAGAAAGAATTGCTCGGAATTTAGAAGAATGCGAAAAATATTTTGCTGACAAAAACTATGAATATGAAGTGGTGGTTGTCATTGATGGATCTCCTGATAACACAGCTGAAATAGCCCAAGGATTTTCAACAAGACTAAAAAATCTTCGAGTGATTGATAATAAGGAGAACCATGGCAAGGGGTATGTTGTTCGTCAGGGTCTTTTAGAAGCGAAAGGAGAATATCGACTTTTCTTTGATGCGGATGGCTCAACTTCAATAACGCACCTCGATTCATTTTTACCTGAATTTGAAAAGGGTTATGACGTTGTGATGGGTTCGCGAGACATTACTGGTTCTCATATCCAAGTTCATCAAGCAAGATGGAAGGAACTTTTTGGTGATATGGGGAATTGGGCAATCAGAATAGTTCTTGGACTTTGGAGTTATCCCGATACTCAATGTGGATTCAAGATGTTGTCTGGCGAAGCGGCACAGGCCGTAGCCAGTCGAATGGTAGTTGATAGATTTGGTTTTGATTTTGAACTTGTTGTTTTGTCAAAAAAACTTGGTTTTAAGATAAAACAAATGCCAGTAAGTTGGATGAATGAAGAAGGTTCAACAGTGAGTCTTACTGGGCCAAATGGATATTTCCAAGTACTATGGGATTTGTGGAAAACTAGAATGCGATTATGGGGCGGGAAATATAAAATAGGAGAGTATAAGAGATAAAGAATAGCCCCGCACAAAATTCCAATATAAATTAGTAATATAAAAATTTTAGTGTGCGTGGTCGCCTAACGGCTTAGACTATAAAAACAAAAATATTTTAGAGCGAATTTATGCGGGGTTCTCATTTTTGTGACTAATCGCTTCGCTCATAGACAAAAATGGAAGAGGAAAAAACAAAAAAAAATAAAACTAGTGAACTTAGGCAGGATTTGGTGACGGGGGATTGGGTGGTGGTTTCCAAGATTCGCGCGCGCAGGCCAGATGAGTTTGCTAAAAAAGAACAAGATTTAACGCAGGATAATCCTAGTGAATGTTTGTTTTGCGATCCGGAAAAATCTGAGCAAGAAAAAGATGTTCTGATCTATAACACGACAGATGGTGATTGGAGTCTACGAGTTTTTCCCAATAAATTTCCAGCTTTTTCTCGACCGAGTGGCGGACAAATGAAACACAAGGAAGACGGGCCATACTTTTGGATGGATAGTGTGGGGTATCATGAAGTGATTGTGACTCGTGATCATTGGAATCATATTGGCAAAATGGAACCTCTTTTGGTGGCAGAAATTTTGGATGCCTATCAGTCGAGATATATTGATTTGATGAACAAGAAGTCCGTAAGTTATATCGATATTTTTCACAATCACGGGAAAATTGCCGGAGCTCATATTATTCATCCTCATTCACAACTAATGGCTATTCCGATAATTTCACCATATGTCAAAAGTGAATTGGATGGCGCAGAAGAATATCATAAGCAAAATAAGCATTGTGTTTATTGCGCGATGACTGAATGGGAAATGGAACATAAAAAAAGAATAATTTTTGAAAACGATGATTTTTTGTTGTTTTGTCCATTTGCCTCACGCGCTAATTTTGAAATGTGGATCATTCCAAAAAAACATAAACCCTATTTTGAAAGAATAACGCAGGAGGAAAAAATTTCCGCTGGGGTTGTGCTTCACGAAGCAATCAAAAGACTAAGTGAAAAACTCAACAATCCTGATTTTAATTTCTACATCCACACCTCTCCTTGTGACGGAAAGGATTACCCGCATTTTCACTGGCACATTGAGATTTTGCCAAAAACAAATATTTGGGCGGGATTTGAAATTTCAACCGGCGTGGAGATAATCACAATTAGTCCGGAGGATGCAGCGCAGTATTTAAAAAACTAATAAATCAGAATTACTCTTATGATAATTATAGATTTTATACTCAATATCGATGTTCATTTAGGAGAAATTATCGCCAGTTATGGCAGAATGACTTATGCCATTTTATTTCTAATTATTTTTGCAGAAACAGGCTTTGTTTTTACGCCGTTTCTTCCGGGAGATTCATTGCTTTTTGCTGCTGGAATGTTTTCTGCGACCGGTTCGTTTAATGTGATTTTTTTGGCGCTGCTTCTTTGGACAGCTGCTTTTTTGGGAGATAATATAAACTACTGGATAGGTTATTATTTTGGACAAAAAATAGTGAATAATAAATATGTCCCAGTCAATCAAAAGCACATAGATAGTACTCAAGAATTCTATAGTCGCCACGGTGGAAAAACTATTTTTCTAGCTCGTTTTATGCCAATTATAAGAACTTTTGCACCATTTGTAGCAGGGATTGGAAAAATGCATTATCGCAAATTTATTTCCTACAGTATTCTCGGTGGTTTTACTTGGGTAGGACTTTTTGTTTTTGCGGGATATTTTTTCGGAAATATTCCAATAATAAAAGATAATTTTTCCATAGTCATTATGGGAATAATTGCGATATCAGTTTTTCCAGGAATATTCAAACTAATCAAAAGTAAACTAAAAAAGTCAGCCCAAGGCTGATCCCTGCCTGCCGGCAGGCAGGCGCCTCGGGTGGAAATTTACTAACATTGAAATTATGTACAAACTAATTATCGGAAATCTAAAAATGAATTTAAGATCCTCTGTGGAGCAGGAACAATATTCGAGTTTATTCAAAAAAGAATTGACTGGCAAAAAGATAAATAATTGCGAACTCATTCTTTGTCCGCCAGCTATTCATTTGCCGGGATTCCAAAAAGCTAAGATAAAAAAAATAATTCTCGGAGCGCAAAATATGTTTTGGGAAGAGAAAGGTTCTTATACCGGAGAAATTTCTCCATCAATGCTCAAAAATTTTGGTTGCGCTTACGTGATACTTGGACACAGTGAAAGAAGAAGATATTTTTGTGAGCGAGATGAAGAGGTAAATTTGAAAGTTATTTCAGCTCTCAAAAATGGCTTGAAGCCAGTCCTTTGTGTGGGAGAGTCTAAGTCGGAAAAAGAAAACAATCAAACGCTAAGTATCATTACTCGGCAAGTAAAATCAGCTTTAGAAAAAGTCAGTCGGACAAAAGCAGAAAATTTAGTTATTGCTTATGAGCCAATTTGGTCAGTGGGGACGGATGAAATTCCTAAATCAAACGAGGTTATGGAAGCTAGAGTTTTGATTTTCAAGATTCTAACTGGAATTTTTGGATCTAAGTATGCACAGAAAGTGAAAATAATTTATGGTGGTTCAGTTTCGACTAGCACCGTCAAGCAAGTTTGTTTGGAACCAGGAATGGACGGAGTGCTGATTGGTAGAGAAAGTCTGACGCCACATGAGTTTGTTAAGATAGCAAGCTTGCTAAATTAGTTTGAAGATATAAATATAATTTAACTCTTACGAATTACGAATCAGTACGAATGTACGAAATACGAATAATTTAAAGAAATATAGGAAGTATTTTTTAGCTCACATTAGTACATTCGTAAAAGTTCGTAATTCGTAAGGAAAAACATATGATTACATCAGTCAAAGAAATTCTAACTAAAGCCAGAGAAGGGGGATATGCCGTGGGAGCATTTAATACGGTTAATTTAGAAACTACCCGAGCGATTGTGGATGCTGCCAAGGAATTGCGTTCACCGGTGATTATTCAGATCACAGAAAGGACTATGGAATATGCCGGGGGGCGGATGATTTATAATATCGTGAAAAACGATGTGGAATTTTATGCGCCGGAAATTCCCGTAGGAATTCATTTGGATCACGGCAAAAGTTTTGAAGCTACCGAGCGTTGCGCAGAAATTGGTTTTGGCTCAGTGATGTATGATGGATCAAGAGCAAAATTTGAAGATAATATAAGAAATACTAAAAAAGTAGTAGACTCTTGTCACGGAAAAGGCGTAGATGTTCAAGGAGAATTAGGTAGTGTTCTCTATATTGGAGAAACTGAAGGCGGAGAAATTAATTGGGATAATTTTATGACCGATCCACAAAGAGCGGCGGAATTTGTTGAGAAGACTGGAATTGACGCATTAGCAGTGGCGATTGGCAATTCGCATGGTTTTCTCAAAGAAAGACCAACCCCAGATTTTGAAAGATTGAAAAAAATAAATGAGCTTTGCAACATCCCCCTGATTTTGCATGGCGCGTCAGATTGGGAGAATGGAAAAGTTGTTGAAGCTATTAAAAACGGCATATCTTGTTTCAATGTTGATACTGCTATTCGCGTGGCGTTTGTTAGTAGTCTAATTAATTCCCTAAAGGGAGGAAGTACTAATTTTGATGTCAGAAAGATTTTAGAAGCAGCCAGAGAATCTTCAAAGGAAATCGTTAAACAAAAAATAAAATATTTTGGAAGTGAAGGCAAAGCTTGAGCCACTAATAAAAACTAATTTAGCACTAATTTAACGAATGATTAGGAAAACAATACAAAATATACTTTTAGAGTTTGAGCCTAAGGCTAAGAATATTTTACCGGCGCTAAAGAAAACTAGCGCCGTTTTTGGTTATGTGAGCGAAGAAAACGCCAAAATAATGGCGGAATATTTTGGCGTTTCCGAAAGCAAGATTTTTGAAACTGCCAGTTTTTATGATGAAATTAGAACTGAAAAACAGCCAGATATTTTAATTCAAATCTGCAATTCAGCTAACTGCACAATAAACAATTCTTTTGAAATCATTGGAGAGGTTGAAAATTTATTAAAAATAAAAGCAGGAAGCTCGGCTAGCTTGAAATTTAAGCTGGAGGAAATTAGTTGTCTTGGTCGTTGTGCTGATGGTCCGGTGATGATAGTTAACGGCAAAATTTATGAGCGAGTGACAAAGAGTTCATTGCATAGCATTTTAGAAGAATATTTGTAAAATTTTGTGAAAGATATAAAAATCATAACTGAACACTGGGGCAAAATAAATCCTTTGAAAATAGAGGAATATATTAATTTTGGTGGATATGGAGCTTTGGAAAAATTTGTTTTGAAAATGAATCCAGAAAAGGCGATTGAAGAGATTCAAAAGTCTGGTCTTTGTGGGCGCGGGGGAGCGGGATTTCCAACGGGGGATAAATTAGAAATGGTAGCAAAAAATACTAGTGAAACAAAATATTTCATATGCAATCTTGAAGAATCAGAACCAGGGACATACAAAGATAGATTGATAGTGGATAATAATCCGCATATTCTTTTGGAGGGGATAATAATTTCTGCACTTTCGATTGGAGCAAAAAAAGCTTTCATCTATATCAATGGAAATTATGAAAAGCAAAAAGAAATTTTGGAAAAAGCTTTGGCGCAGTCACGAGAAAAAAAATATTGGGGAGAAAATATTCTGGGCTCAGCTTTCAGATTGGAAATTGAAATATATTCTGGCGCTGGTGCATATATTTGCGGGGAAGAAACGGCGCTCATCAATTCTGTTGAGGGCAATCGTGGCGAGCCAAAACTTCGTCCGCCGTTCCCAACGGAAGTGGGACTTTTTGGAAGTCCGACAGTGGTGGATAATGCGGAAACAATAGCTAACATTCCATGGATAATTCTTAATGGCGGAAAGAAATATTCGGCCATTGGTTCAAAAAATTCTCCTGGGACAAAAATATTTTTGCTAAACGGCGCTGTGGAAAAACCAGGGACTTATGAAGCACCAACGGGAATAACTGTTAAAAAGTTAATTGATGAATATGCTGGTGGGATAAAAAAAGGCAAAGAATTTTGGTTTGCGCAAATTGGTGGAGCTTGTGGAAAATTACTTTTAGAAAAAGAGTTAAAAGTTAAGATGGAATTTGGCAAGGAATGCGAATGTCCACTTGGCTCCGGATCAATTTTAGTGGTGGATAAAAGTGTTAACATTCATGATCTGCTAATTTCTTGGACGGATTTTTTTCGCCGAGAATCTTGTGGAAAATGTGTGCCATGTCGAGAAGGAACTTTTAGGCTGTGGGAAATTGCCAAAAGATTTCGTGACGGAAAAATTTCCGATCGTGACAAAAAAGCGATTGAAGATATCCTATGGACGCTCGACAACACGACTTTTTGCCCCTTGGGAAAATTTGCGGGGACGGCGTTTCGGGATGCAATAGCAAAAAACATTTTAACATTTTAACATTATAACATATTGACATACTAACATTTTAGCATTTTAGCAAAGAAAGATAGTATTCTTTGTTAATATGTTAATATGCTAAAATGATTATATGAATATTAAAATAAACAATAAAATTTACGAAGCCAAAGAAAATGAAACGGTTTTGGATGTGTGTAAAAGAGAGGGAATTAGGATTCCGACACTTTGCGGTTTTGAAGGCTTGCCACGCGAAGGGGTTTGTCGTTTATGCTTAGTTGAAATGGGTGGAAGATTGATGACTTCTTGCACGGCTAAAGTTTCAGAAGGCTTGGAGGTGATAACAGAAAACGAAAAAATTGAAAAAGCACGACGGATAAACCTGGAGCTTCTTTGGGCGGATCACGCTGGGAAATGCGCGACTTGCAAAAAAAATCAGATGTGCGAATTACAAAATTTAGCGTTGGAATATAAAATTGAAAATTTTCATTTCATTCCAAGAAAGGGTGAGATAACAGGTGCGGAAGAATTGGATTTGATCAAAGATAATTGGTCGCGTGTAGTGGTGGAAAATGAAAATCCTTGTATATCCAGAAACAGCGAGCTTTGCATTGAATGTCGAAGATGCATCAATGTTTGTCCAGAGAAAAAATTTGGCTTTAACTATCGTGGTAATTCTGTGGTAGTTGGAACGCCATATGAAAAAGTTTTAGATTGCAGTTTTTGCGGAAAATGTGCAGAGGCTTGTCCAACGGGAGCGCTCACTGATCAAAATGATTATGTTAAAATCGTTGATGATTTGGATAATCTTGAAAAATTTTCAGTGGCGGTTTTGGATCTTGGGATAGAAGAAAAAATATTAAAGGTGATTGGAAAAATAAGCCCAGAGAAAGATTTGAATAAATTGCTAATTAATTTAGGTTTTGAGAAAATTGTAAAATTAGGAAAAGAAAATTTGAAAATTGAATTTGTAAAAAATATTAAAGATGAATATTCCAGAACCAAAAAAATAAATCAGCAAGACATTGTAATATTTTTCATTTCTTCAAGAATTTATGAAAAAGCAAAAAAAGATAAGAATTTAGATTATGTGTTGAGTGAAAGAGAAGTGGCGAGATTGGTGAGAGATAAGGAGAAGATAAAAGAGGGGAAGATTAAAATGTAAATTTATGTGTTTAGCAATTCCGGGAAAAATTATAAAAATCAATAGTCAACTGGCGATAGTTGAGTTTCGGGGCGTGCAAAAAGAAATAAATATCAGCATTGTGGATGTTAAGGTTGGCGACTATGTGATGGTGCATGCCGGTTTTGCGATTGAAAAGATGGAGAACGAAAATGTGAAAGAGATTAAAAAATATTTGAAATAAAGCGGAATAAAAAATACTACCGTATTCTAGTATACAGTAGTAAAGGTATTATGGAATATAAAAAATTAGTTCAAAATATTCAAAAAAAAGAAGAAAAAATTAATCGACCACTTCGATTTATGGAACTTTGCGGAACACACAGTGAGGTGATTGCAAAGTATGGGATAAAAAGTATTTTGCCGGAAAATATAAAACTCATCACTGGCCCTGGGTGTCCAGTTTGCGTCACCGATCAAAGTGAAATTGATATTGTCACGGGACTAGCGCTCACTGGAATTCCAATTGCTTGCTATGGAGATGCCACTAATATTCCTGGAAGTTTAGGTAGTTTGGAAAATGCTCGGCAAAAGGGGGCACAAGTGCACATTGTTTATGATGTGATTGAAGCGCTGAAACTTTCCAGAAAAATTTCTAATTTAGTTTTTTGGGGAATTGGTTTTGAAACGACAACCGTGATGACAGCTTGGGGGATTCAGGAAGGGCTTGCAGTTTTTTCCTCGCACAAACTTTTTCCACCAGCCATGGAAGCCTTAATGGCTAATAACAAAATTAGAGTTGATGGATTTATTAATCCAGGCCACGTGAGTGCAATTATCGGAGCAGAAGTTTATGAAAAATTCCAAATCCCACAAGTGATTGCTGGCTTTGGCGCAGAGGACGTTCTTCTGGCAATTGAAATGCTTTTGGATCAAATAATTTCTGGAGAAAAAAAAGTGGAAAATGAATATACAAGACTAGTGAAAAAGGAAGGTAATCAAAAAGCGCAAAAAATAATTTCAGAAATTTTTGAAATCAGAAATGCTTCTTGGCGGGGCTTGGGAGAAATTGAAAAATCAGGATTGAAAATTAGAAAAAAATATCAGCATCTTAACGCCGAATTTATCCATCGAGATTTGATCACAAAAATAAAAAAAGAAATTAAGCCAAAGAAAAATGCTTGTCGTTGCGGAGAAGTCTTGCAAGGGCTAATCGAATCGAAGCAATGTAAATTATTTGGAAAATCTTGCACACCGGACAATCCGCAAGGTGCTTGTATGGTTTCGCGAGAAGGGAGCTGTAATATTAATTTTCGTTTTACTGAATAATACTATGAAAAATAATAAAATCATCGAATTAGAGATGGGCGGGGGAGGAAAAAAATCGGAAGAACTTATTGGAAGTATAAGAAATATCTTAAGCGTGAAGGGGAAATGGAAAAATACTAAGGATGATGGAGCAGTTTTTAACTTAAATAGAGACGCAAAATCTTGCGTCTCTACAGGAAGTAATAATTTGGTTTTCACGACGGATGCTTTTATTGTTGATCCACTTTTCTTCCCTGGAGGCGACATTGGAAAAATTGCGATTTGTGGAACGTTAAATGATCTTTCGGTTATGGGCGCTAAGCCCATTGGAATTTCACTCAGTATTGTGATTGAGGAGGGTTTTTTGCAAAGTGATTTGGAGAAAATAATTCAGTCTATAAATAAAATTTCGAGAATTACAAATGTGCCGATTGTGACGGGGGATACTAAAGTGACAGAAAAAGGCAAGATCGACAAAATCGAAATTACCACTTCTGGAGTGGGATTAGCCAAAGAAATAATTTCCAATGATGGCGCAAAAATAGGGGATGACATAATTGTTTCTGGCGATCTAGGCGAACATGCCGTGGCGCTTTTAGCCAAGAGATTTAATTACCAAACAAAAATAAAAAGCGATTGCCAGCCACTCATATGTGAAATTCAAAGTGTGGCTAAATATCTGACTTCTTGCAAAGACCCAACCAGAGGAGGAATGGCGGCAGTACTAAACGAGATGGCGGAAAAATCCAAAACTAAATTTGTGTTGGAAGAAAAAGATTTACCGTACAAAAAAGAAACTGTGGCAATTTCAGAACTTCTAGGCATTGATGTTTTTTCTTTTCCGTCAGAAGGAAGATTTGTGGCGACAGTGGCAAAAAAGGACTCTCAAAAAGTGATTGGAATTTTGAAAAAATATAATAAATCTGCTAGAATTATAGGAGAAGTGCAAAGAGGGAAAGAAGTTTGGCTCAAAACCAAAATTGGTGCTGTCAAAAAAATTGAAGTGCCGAGGGGGAAATTGATCCCACGGATTTGCTAAGATAATTGTTCTTTAAAAATATAATAAAACCTATTTTGCCACAACATAAAAAGTGTCTTTGATAATCTCAAAGATTTTTTTTGTGCTGTGGCAAAATCAAAAATAAACAATATAATAACAGACTGAACTTGGGAGGAAGCTGAATCGCTATGAAAATTACGATGAGACAATCGCATACGCTTATGAGTACTTTTGGAACTAATGCGGATTGGGATTATTTGGAAGAACGATATAGTCTAAATAATATTTCTGAAAAAATAGAAAGAAACCTCGAAATCGTGGGTGATTTATTCACGAAATTTGTTTTTAATGAGGCGATAGAAAAAAAAGAACAAAAAAATAAAGAGAAAATTTTCTCGAATGAAAAAGTTATAAAATTATCAAATAAAATATTAAGATTAATCGCTGAGCATACAGGTTGGTCAGAAATTAATTTTAAAAGTAACCAAACGCAAGAAAGGATTATTCGTAATCCTGTTGGGGCTGGAAAAGCATTTACTAATTTCCTGGTCAGGATTATGACTGACGAGGAGTTGGGATTAGTTTAATTTCAAGAGTGGCAAACTCGCCACAAACGCCTACCGGATTGGGCAAATATAATCCGGAGCCTCTACGAAATCGTACGGGGCTTTTTATTTTCCCAAAAGATAACAGATAATTTGCCCAAAAGAAAGTCCGGCATCGCCACGGGGAATCTTTGTATTGGCATAAGCTCCTTTAGAAATAAGATAATCAGAAATTATTTTATTATTGGCGATACCACCTGCGATAAATATGTCATTCTGAGCCCCGCTACGAGCGGGATAAACTCCGCGTAGCGAAGTCGAAGAATCTGCGTTGTAGTTTGGTTGGTTATAATATTTAGTAGATCCTTCGACTTCGTCCGAGTACGGACTTCGCTCAGGACGACAAGATAATTTTATTATTTTATAAAATCCATTGGCGATGTAGAGCTGTGCTGTGGCGGCGATGCGATGCTTATCTAGGCTAGATGGATATTTTCCGCCAGAGGCGGATCCGCCTATGGCGGAAATTACGTAATTAAATAAGTGAGTAGTATCTAGAATATATTTATCTTCCGAAATTGTTATTTTTGGTTTTAAATCAGAATAAGGGAGAGTGGAATTTTTTTCCAAGAGATCAATCGGTTCATGTTTGTATTTGCGTTCATTCCCACAAAAGCCCAATAAAATAGAAACAGCGTCCAATACTCTTCCGGTGCTAGAAGTTTCTAGGCAGTTGAAATTTTGCCCAAGCTGATTGTAAATAAGTTCGAATTGGTTTTTAGTATAATATTTTTTGATGAAAGGATATATTTCTTTGTTACTTAACAGTTTACTTAACACTCCAATTAACATTCTGGCTGGCTCTCGTACAGCTAAATCCCCACTAATCATAACCTGATTTTCCAAATGCCCAATTCGTTTTACACTTTCTACTTTATTCTTTCTACTTTCTACTTTAAAAGCTTCTCCTCCCCAAATTTTTTCATCTACTCCAAAACCAGTGCCATCCATAGCGATGCAATAAAAAGCAGGAGGTAGTAAGTAGGAAGTATTATGCAAAATTTTGTCTCCAACAGCAGAAAATATGTGGGCGTGGTGATGTTGGACTTGAACAAATCTAGCGCTAGATTTTTTGGCGAGTTTCTCTCCCCAAAGAGTAGTTTTGTATAGTGGATGAAGATCGGTTAGAATAATTTGCGGTTTGATTTTATTATTTTTTAAATATTTCAAAACGGATGCTTGATATTTTATCCAATTTTTCTCTTCTAATAAATCACCAAAATCATCCGAGGAAAATATTCTTCCATCACGAAAAACCGAAAAATTTCCGGCTGATTCAGCGCCGAGAGCAAGGATGGCAATATTATTCTTAAAAGATGGATTAAGAGTTTTCATAGCTAAATTATAGCATTTTATGGGTATAATCGTAATAATTCAAAAATTGCTCAAAATATGCTATTATATAGGCATAAATAGCATAACTGTATAAGTATGAAAACAATAAATCCCAAGATTTTTAAGGCGTATGATATTCGGGGGCTATATCCAGAAGAAATAAATAGTGAAACTGCCTATAACATTGGTCGAGCTTTGGTGACGTTTACTAAGGCCAAAAAAATAGCCGTAGGGCGCGATATGCGAGTATCTTCACCGGAAATGGAAGAGGCGTTATTAAGAGGCATAACTGATCAAGGGGCGGACGTAGTGAAGATTGGATTGGCTTCGACGCCCATGACCTATTTTTCTTCTTGGAAATTGGAAGTAGATGTAGCAGTTATCATTACGGCTTCACACAATCCAGCCCAGTATAATGGAATGAAGTTTTGTTGGAAAGGTGCGGTGCCGATTGGAGAGGGAAGTGGAATGGAGGAGATAAAAGAACTAGCTGTTAAGGGTGAATTTATTGACGCCGAAAACAAGGGAAAGGTTTCAGAAAATTTTGAAATAGGGAATCAATATATTGATTATGTGGCGGGATTTTTTAACAAAGATTGGAAAAAGTCCGCCCAAGGCGGATCCGCCTTGGGCGGAAAAAAAATTGTAGTTGATTTTGGTAATGGTATGGGAGCAGTGGAAAAAGGAGTGTTTGAAAAATTTCCGGAAAATCTGGAAGTTGATTATTTATTCGAAGAATTAGATGGTAACTTTCCCAATCATGAAGCCAACCCTTTGAAAGTGGAAACATTGGAAGTTTTGCAAAAAACAGTTCTGGAAAAAAATGCAGATCTGGGAATTTCCTATGACGGCGATGCCGACCGCGTGGGGTTTGTCGACGAAAAAGGGGAGGCAGTGCCAATGGATTATCTGATTGCCCTTTTAGCCAAGGAGGTTCTCAAAAAAAATCCTGGCGGGCTAGTTCTTATGGATCTTCGTAGTTCTAATGCAGTCAAGGAAGTGATTGAAGAAGCGGGTGGAAAAGTGAATCGTTGCCGGGTGGGACATTCTTTGATCAAAAAACAAATGCGCGCAGAGGGCGCAATTTTTGCTGGTGAACTTTCCGGTCATTATTTTTTTGAATCTAATTCTAAGGCCGAGATGGCCACACTGGCAGTTTTGATGCTACTAAATTTAATGAATGAAACCGGCCAAAAAATGTCAGAATTAGTTCATGATCTCAAGCGATATTTTCATAGTGGAGAGATAAACTCAGAAGTGGAAAGCAAAGAAGCTGTGATGGAAAAATTGAGAGAAAAATACTCAAACGGAAAATTGGACACACTAGATGGAATTCGAATTGATTTTCCTGATTGGTGGTTCAGCGTTCGAGCCTCAAACACCGAACCAGTTCTGCGTCTTAATCTTGAAGCGAAGACGAAAGAGATGATGGAGGAGAAGAGGGAGGAAGTTTTGGGGATGATAAGAAAATAATTTTCACCTTTACTTTTTCTTTCCGCAAGAAAAAGTAACAAAAAGAACTCTCAGCCGAGCTCACGCGCCAATAAATTCTTCGTTCGCTAGCTAAATTTACTAAACTCCACCAAAAGGACACGAATGAGTAAATTCTTAACGCCAGCTCACTCGAATTTATAGTGGCACGTTTCGCAAGGCTGAATGGAATACAAGCAAAAAATCCCCCAAGGGGGATTTTTTTAGAGCAATTAGAAATTAGTTTAATTAGAATAATTTTTAATTTATAAACCCAATTTTTTCTTTCACTTCTTCCAATTTTTTCTTTGCAATCGGGCGGACTTTTTTGGCGCCGTCCTCGAGGATCTGCAGAACTTTTTCGTCAGTTAGATCGGCGATTTTTTGTTGGAGAGGTTGTAAGAAATTGATGACAACATCAGCGAGGTCGTTTTTGAAATCAGAATAACCTTTGCTGACATATTTTTTTTCAATTTCTTTGGGTGAAATTTCCGAAAGCAAAGAATAGATATTTATTAAGTTTTTCAAGGCTGGTTTTTCATCAGAATAAACTATTTCGGAGCCAGAATCCGTCACAGCTTTTTTGATTTTTCTTCGAACAGTTTCTTCGTCATCACTAAGGGCGATATAGTTATATTCAGACTTGGCGGATTTAGACATTTTTTTGCTTGGGTCGTCGAGTCCCATAATGTTTTCGCTGGTCTCGGTTGTGTAGGCTTTTGGAATAACAAAAGTTTCACCGAATTTTTTGTTGAATCTTTCGGCAAGTGTTCTTGTAAGTTCGACATGTTGTTTTTGATCTTTGCCAACCGGAACTAGTTCACTGTCGTACAAAATTATATCTGAAGCCATAAGGACCGGATAATCAAAAAGTCCGACGGCCGATGATTCCTTGCCAGTTTTTTGCGTTTTGTCTTTGAATTGAGTCATCTTTTCCAATTCGGGAATTTTTGCAATTGTGTTTAGAATCCAACAAAGCTCAGCGTGTTCGCTCACTTGCGATTGGATAAAAAGGGTGGATTTTTTTGGGTCGATGCCAGAAGCCAAATAAACCTTGGCGACTTCGATGGTTCTGCGACGAAGTTCGGCAGGATCTTGGGGGACTGTGATAGCGTGCATGTCCACCACGCAAAAGATTGAATCATACTCGTCTTGTAATTTGACCCAGTTTCTAATGGCGCCTAAATAGTTGCCCAAATGAAGATTGCCTGATGGCTGAATGCCGGAAAATATGCGTGGTTTATTCATAATCTAAACATAAAATATTATACTTCTAGTATATAAAAAAAGACACCTTGTGTCCAATTGGACACGGCGTGGATAATATTTGTAGTAAAAAACTTTTTTAAATTATCGCTCCAGCCTAAATATAACCTTGCCCGATAACGTCCCATTAGGTTTTATTATATGTGGATTATCAATCAAGCCATCATTATTTCGCATAACTGGTTCAATGCATATAAAATTATGCTCAGGCAATGACCAAATCAATATTTTTTGATATTCCACAGACGCATCTATAATTAATGTGCCTAATTCTGGTATCTCAATTTTCAAAATTTCTTCGGGTTTGTTTACTTTCGGATTATCAATGCTAGTAGTTCCGCCTTGTGACCAATTATCAAAATCTTGTTCGATTTTTTCTCCTCCAGAAAGATTAAATTTAATATATTCCTTTTTTTCATTCGGTACTTTAAAATATGGATGCAAGCCCATCGAAACTGGCATTTCTCTGTCTCTATCTGAATTTGTAACTTCTTGTGATAACACCACAGAACCATCTTGTTTTAATTCTCCTTTCATGTGCATTTCGAAGTCATAGGGAAAAACTTTTTTCGTATTATCATTTGATAATAATTTTTCACTAAATTTTTTTTCTCCTGTGTGTTCAGAAATCCAATTTGAATTTCTAGCAAAGCCATGTTGTTTTAATTCAGGGTAAGGATTATTTTCACTTCTAAGTGGTCCAGAATTAGGAAAAAGAATTGGAATGCCACCCCTTACATTTTTATTTACATCATTAAAAGTTTTTTCATCCACATATAAAATTTCCACGTCATTTAATTTCATTGATTTGATTATCCCACCTCTTTGTGGAGAAAAAGAAAGTTCATTTTTATTTGGTCCTTGTATGGTTTCTATCTTGATTGTTGCTTCTGATTTCTCTTTTTGCATTCCCCATTCTTTATCATTTCCCATAATATTTACGTAATTAATTACATATTTAGTATATAAAAAAAGACACAATATGTCCACTTCGCCTTACTTTTTCTTTCCGCAAGAAAAAGTAACAAAAAGAACTCTCAGCCGAGCTACGTACTCCAATAAATTCTGCGTTCACTGGCTAAATTTACTAGGCTTGACGAGTACGTCAAGCTAAGATGAGTAAATTCTTAACGCCAGCTCACTTGAATTTATATTGGAGTGCTCCGCGAGGCTGAATTTAAGAAAAAACAATTTTGCATTTTTATCCCATCCTTGCGAAATAGAAAGTTATAAATTGAAATTTTTTCGCGTTAAGAAATTTATTCTGTTTGAGGTCCGACGCATTTGGTCGGGCCGAGTTATAAATTTTAGCGAAAAAGTTGAAAATTTATCTTTCTATGAGCTCGGATGGCCTTTTTCTTTTTTGCCACTTTTCTTTTGGGAAAAGAAAAATGGCGAGGAGTATGAATTATAATACGTATTAAAAAAACGAGCCCTAAGGCTCGTTTTTTGCATTATACATTCTACTTTATACATCCTACTTTTCCTATACTTCAATAATCACCGGCAATACCATCGGACGGCGTTCGGTTTTTTGGAAGAGGTAGAGGCCGACTACTTCACGAATGGCATTTTCGATGAATTTCTTTTCGGGGGAAGTTTTTTTGGAAGTAGTGTCTTTGATAGCTTTTTTCACTTGATTTTTAGTTTCATTGACCAAATCAAAATTATCTTTGACATAAATGAAACCGCGAGAGGTGATTTGAATGTTGCCGACAACATTTTTAGTTTTACTGTCCAAAATTACAGTGATCACAAACATTCCGTCTTCACTCAAAACTTGGCGATCACGCAGGACTACTTGTCCGACATCACCGACACCAAGTCCGTCCACCATCACATAACTAGTATCAACTTTTTTCGGTAAAATTTTAGCTGTATTGTTCCTTTGCACTTCCAAAACATTACCATTATCGAGCACAAAAATATTTTCTTTGCGAAAGCCAATTTTGATGGCTAATTTTTCCGCTTCTTTGAGCATATAATGATTGGCATAAACTGGCACAAAGAAATCTGGTCGCACTTGGCGAAGCATTTCTTGAATGTCCACGGCGCTACAGTGTCCGCTAATATGCACATCCATAATGTCATCATGAATCACATTGTCGCATTTGCGGTATAGATTATCTTTGAGTCTTTGCACAGTTCTTTCATTGCCTGGGATAACCGAGGAGGAAAAAATAACGGTGTCATTTTTTTTGATTTTAATGAAGCGATGATTATCAGTGATGATTCGGGATAGCACAGCGTTGCCTTCGCCTTGCGCGCCGGTGCAAATGACAATAATTTTGTTTTCTGGATAATTGTGAATGTTGGCAATTGGTACCAAAGTTTCCTTATGCATTTTTATATAGCCCAATTCTTTGGCAATTTCTACATTCATTTTCATACTATAGCCATCCAAAGCCACTTTCTTGCCAATCTTTTCGGCGTATTCCAAAATGTGTCCAATGCGTTTGATTTGAGAAGAAAAAGTTCCAATGATAATTTTCCCGCTCGCTTCACTAATGAGTTTTTCCAAATTGAAATACATTTCTTCTTCTGTGGTGCGACTGGGATTAGTTACTATTGCTCCCAAACTTTCTAACATCAAAATTCTTGGGCTAGGAAGACGTGACAAATGCTGATATGTCACAAGACTTTTTCCCTCAGTGCTTTTTTCCATCGTCCAGTCCCCAGGATGAATCACAGTGCCATCGGGAGTTTTGATGATCACGCCCACGGCGTCCATAATCGAATGCTCCACATCGAAAAATTCAATTTCGAAACTACCTAAGCGAATTTTGTCTGTAATCGCTTTGACGCGAATAGTTTTGAGATTTTGGGCAGATCCTTTTTCAAAGTCTTCCAATTTCTTTTTGACCATAGCAAGCGTCATATCGCGTCCGATGATTGTTGGATACCCCAAATTGCGAAGCAGAATCGGAGCGGCGCCGATATGGTCAAGATGACCATGGCTCAAAATTACTCCGCGAATTCTTTTTTCTTTGCCTTTGAGATAGCTGATATTGGGAATGATATAATCAATTCCGGGCATATCTTCTTCAGGAAATTGTAGTCCCATATCCAAAATGACAATGTCCTGACCATATTCAAAGAGGGTCATATTGCGCCCAACTTCTTCTTGTCCTCCAAGAGGAATGATGCGCAAACCATTTTTCATTTCATGATGAATAGTTGGTGATTGATTATTTTTGTCAGCCACGCGAATTTTTCTGGGTGGTTGAATTGGTTTTCTGGGTTGTCTCGGATGAGACAAACCTCTTGGTCTTATGTCTAGCATAGTGGGTTGTTTTTTTAGTTACTTATTATTTAAAAGATATTATGAAACATCGCAAAGCAAGTTCCGAGGTACCTAGGGAAATTTATTTTTTATGAAAAAACAAAATTAGTTTTTCAAGCTTTTCCTGAGAATGTACCTCGCTGACTTGCTACGAGAAATTTGATTTTTGAATTAAAAAGATAAAGCAAAAAAAGATATATAAAAACAAAATAAGATAAAATGATACTTTTGAAAATTAGATGAAGAGGTCAAGAAACAAACAAAGAATATTCAAAGCAAGTTTATAATATCATACTATTATACTCTAAACTAGACTTTTGTCAAGCGAAAACAGCTTATGTGGCTTAGATTAGGCTTTTTTCAGTTTAGAGTCTGGCGTAATTTGTCTGGTTTGGTATAATAGGAAGGTGCAAAATAATTATTAAATATTTTTTATGAAATTTATAATTTTCGCCGGAGGGCAGGGGACAAAACTTTGGCCGATGAGCAGAGAAGACAAGCCTAAGCAGTTTCAGCCAATTATTGGCGACACCACTCTTTTTCGGCAGAATGTTGAATCACTTCTCAAGAAATATGGCGCGCAAGATATTTTTGTGGCGACTAAAAGAAGATATGTGAAATATGTGGTGGAAGATGCGCCGGAGATTCCCTTGGAAAATATCATTGTAGAACCTGATATTGCTATAAACACCGGTCCGGCCGTAGGGCTGGCCATCGTCAAAGTGGCGCATCGATACCCCAAAGAGCCATTCATGATTGTCCAGGCAGATTGTTTACGGAAACCTGATGTGAAATTTATTGAAATGACTAAGATAGCCGAAGATCTAGTGAAGAAAGAAAAAAAACTGGTGACAGGCGGACAAAAAGCGCTCTATCCGGATATGGGAATTGACTATCTGATGCTGGGAGAAATTCTTAAAAGTCAAAAAAAGGCGGATATTTTCAAAATTGAAAAGTTTGTGCCTCGTCTTGGCACTGTGGAAGAAACGAGAAAACTAATTGGTGATTTTAGAATTGCGACTCATTCCAATCATTATTGCTGGTATCCGGATTTGATGCTGGAAGCTTATAAGAAATATAAACCGGAGTGGTATAAGAGTCTTATGAAAATCAAAGCTGTTTTGGGAAAACAAAAAGAAGCGCAGGAGATAGAAAAAATTTATTCAAAAATGGAAGCGGGAACAACTGAGGATGTCACAAAACACATCTTCAATCAAAGCTACATTATCATCAATCCTTTTGAATGGACGGACATGGGAACTTGGGGAGTGATTGATGAATTTCTCTCCGAAGAAAAGAAAAATTATATCGACGGCAACGCGATAATAGTGGACACTAAAAATTCTTTTATCAAGGGCAACAAAAATAAACTGATTGCCACTATCGGTTTGGATAATATTCTAGTTGTCGACACTGACGATGCTCTCTTGATTTGTCCAAAAAACAGAGCACAAGATGTGAAAAAGATAGTTGATGAGCTTAAGAAAAATAAAGATAAGAAATATTTATAAGTCTTTTGATATCCTTATTTAGATAAGAGTATAATATATTCTTTTTACCCAAAAAGAGAAATCGAAAAACAATTTTTTTATTTATACTTTTTTGTGATAAAATAGAATCATAAAAATAAAAATAATCTATGCCAAATTTTAATGATTTAAATCTTGATAATTGGAAAGAATCAGAAATTTGGACTGATAGCCTTTGGATTATTAATGAACGAGATAAAACAGGAAAACATAGTAATTTTTATCACGGCAATTTTGTTCCGCAAATACCACGCCAATTAATTTCAAGATATACCAAGAAAAATGAAGTTGTTTTTGATCCGTTCGTCGGAAGCGGAACAACCGCTTACGAATCTGAAACTCTAGGCAGACATTTTATTGGCGTTGATATACAGAAAAATCTCGTTGAACAGTTAAAATTAAAAGTTGACAATGCAAAATATTTTTCTGAAATAATTTCTGGAGATAGTGCAAAAAACTCCACCTTTGATGAGATAAATAATATATTAAAAAAACAAAGAAAAGAAAAAGTTAATTTAGCAATTTTACATCCCCCATACGCAGATATTGTAAAGTTTAGCAATTTAAAAAATGATTTATCAAACGCAAAATCCTTGAAAGAGTTTTTAAATGGCTTTGCGTTAGTTTTGAAAAATACAATTTCAATTTTAGAAAATGGCAGATATTTAGCAATTGTTATTGGCGATAAATACACCGCTGGACAATGGATTCCGCTAGGATTTTATTGTATGAATGAAGCGCAAAAATTAGGACTCACGCTAAAAAGTGTTATAATTAAAAATATGGAAGGTAATCGAGCCAAACAAAATAAAGAAGGTATTTGGCGTTACAGAGCATTATCAAGCGATTATTACATTTTTAAACATGAATATATTTTAATATTTAAAAAATAAATTTCGATGCATTATCAAGCGATTATTACATTTTTAAACATTAATATATTTTAATATTTAAAAAATAAATTTCGATATGACAAAAAAAGAATTATTTTTGGAACTCGCAATGCCTAATCAACAGGGCATAAGTCGGTGGGTTTCAGTATCAGAATTCATTGGTAAATATAAAGAACTTCAACTTGGAAATGGTGGAAGTTGGTGTAGGGCTAGCTCCAACCTAGCAAAAGAGTATCAAATTGAGGCTGATAAAAGTATAACATCAGGAAATTCCATAGATAGGATTCGGTTAATAGGGTTAAATACTAAAAAACACTTCAACCAAAACATTAGAAAAGATATTAAGGATTTTTACAAAACACAAAATTGCGTAATGCTAGGCGTTAATGGTAATTCTGAGAATACAAAAATTGAAATCGATCATAAAGATGGAAGAAAAAATGATCACAGAATTTCAAACCCTCAAAATCAATTGTTATCAGATTTTCAACCACTTTCTAAGTGTGCTAATGATGTAAAAAGACAAATTTGCAAAAAATGTAGGGAAACTAATAAACGCTGGAGTGCAAAAAATATAAAAGGTAATCCATATGATTTTTATATAGGGGATGAAAATTATTCCGAAGAATTGGGATGCAGAGGGTGTTATCAATATGATCCTGTCGAGTATAGAAAAGTTATTGTAAAAAATATAAGTGAACTATCAGCAAAGGAAGCTGTAGATAGTGTTTTTAAAAAATTATATCCAGACGAATAATAAATTATAAATAATATGAATTATATTGGAAGCAAATTATCGTTATTGGAATTTTTAGAAGAATCAATAAATAAGGTGGTTGATAAGGACTGCAACACTTTTTGCGATTTATTTGCTGGCACTGGAATTGTTGGGCGATATTTCAAAAAGAAGGGCTATAAAATTGTCGCAAATGATATTCAATATTATAGTTATGTTTTAAATAGACACTATATTGGAAATCACAAAGAACTAAAATTTTCTAATTTAACAAAAGAAATTTCTGAATTAAAAAATATTGAATTATCAAGCAAAAAAGATTTTGTTTGTATCTATTTATCCAACATAAAGGGGGCAAAGGGATTTATCTATAATAATTATTGTGTTGGTGGAACTAAAAACAAAGATGAAGAAAGGCAATATTTTTCAGATGAAAATGGTATGCGGTGTGATGCAATTCGTCAAAAAATTGAAAAATGGAAAACAGAAAAACTAATTTCTGATAATGAGTATTACTTTTTAATTACAAGCCTGCTTGAATCAATTGATAAATATGCAAACACCGCTTCCGTTTATGGTGCTTTTCTTAAAAAATTAAAAAAAACTGCTCAAAATAGTTTAATTCTAAAACCTGCTCAGTTGATAATAAATGATCAAGATCATGAGGTTTTCAATGAAGACATTAACAATGTCTTGGGAAAAGTTAGTGGCGATATTTTATATTTAGACCCGCCATATAATCACCGACAATATGCAACAAATTATCACATGCTTGAAACCATTGCTAAGTATGATAGTCCAAAAATCCATGGAAAAACTGGTTTACGAGAATATCAAAGTCAAAAATCTTTGTATTGCTCAAGATCACAAGTTAAAAAAGCATTTACCGATTTAATTTTAAAAGCAAAGGCGAAATATATCTTTTTGAGTTATAACAATGAAGGATTAATGTCATTAGATGACATCAAAGAAGTGATGAGTTTGCGTGGAAAATACGGAAATTTTACAAAAGACTATAATCGCTTTAAAGCTGACAAAACGGAAAGTAGAGATTTTAAGGCAACAAGAACTGTGGAATATTTACATTATGTAGTTTGTGAAAAAAATTAAATTTACCTATATGAGTATAAAAAAAGAATGGCAAGACACTAAAGTTAATGTAGTGGAATTAAATTTGGATTTACAGAATCCAAGAGTACCTAAGCATGTCAAGAATCATAATAATATTGACCAAATAAGAAATTATCTTTTAGAAAAAGAGGATGTTTTGAGAATAGCGAGAAGTATTGCCAATAACGGCTATCACCGAAGTGCAGTTGCTATTGTTTGTAAGGAAAATGACAAATTGATTGTTTTGGATGGAAACAGGAGATTGGCAGCCTGCCAATTATTAATAGATCCCGAATTGGCTTCAAATGCTCGCGACAAAAAAGAGTTAGAAAATTTAAATAAAACTTTTAACAAGAAGAATCTTGAAAGTGTTAAAATAACAATTGCGCCTTCGCGCAAAGAGGCTGAAAAAGAGATTTGGGATATCCATGTCAACCAACTTTTGAAACCTTGGCAGGTTTTACAAAAATTGAGGATGTATCGAAACTTAATAGACTCTGGTGAATATAGCATCAACACGGCATCTTCTGAGTATGGTATTCCTTCATCAAAATTTGAACAGGAATTAGCAAAATTATATTTTTATGAACAAATTTTAGGGCAACTAAAAACAGATAAGGAAGAGGAAGAGCTATTAAGCTCGGGATTTAACAAGATTGATAGATTAATTTTGAGTAGTAACGGTAAAAAATTACTTAGCTATTCCATTGATAATAAAGGGAGCATTACTTTTCAGAATAAAAAGGCATCTGATGAAAAAATAAAAAAACTTATACCTTTCATCATTGATCCTGCAAAAGTTCCAGCCCAGTCCACTCAAGATTTTTTAGTAGAAAATGTATTTTCAAAAATTGACCAAAAAAGTTTTCCTCTAAAAAAAGAAATTTCAAAGAAAATTGATAACGGCAAAAATAAAATTAAAAAAGCGACAAAAGGCTCATTGGCAAAAACTGATTGGGTAACAATTGACGAATATCAATTATATAAGGGCGCAAGCAGAGTAAAGGATATTTTGAAAGAATTAAATAAAAACAAGCCAATAAAGGATGAGAATATCAATATTTTAGCCGTATCGCTTAGAGTTGTAATGGAGTTGGCTATTTATGACAAACTTAAAAATAAGGGTTTCATAACAAAAATCATAAATGAGCAGAAAAATATTTTCAAATCTAAAGGTAAGGAATTGGCTTCAAATTGGTCCCCTGGTTTAAAGGAAATGCTTAAATTTATGCTCGTTGAGGCTAATGCTATTGTTACGGATCCGCAGGACAGAAAAGCTATTGATAAAATTATGCTGGAAAGAAAAGATTTTATAGATAATTTGGATTTTTATATTCATAATGTATCGTATTCGCCAACAGAAACAAAAATTAGAGAAATTTGGAAAACTTTTTGTCGGCCTATTTTTGATATCATTTCTAAAATAAAATAAATTATGAGTTTTTTTTCACCATTAAGATATCCTGGCGGTAAAACTAGGCTTTATTATTTTCTTGAGAAGGCTATCGTAAAAAATTTTTCCGAAAACGAAAAAATAGTTCTCGTTGAGCCTTACGCTGGTGGTGCTGGGGCTTCGTTGAAGTTATTATTTTCTGGCAAGGTTGACAAGATTATCATCAACGATTTAGATAGGGCAATTTTTTCGTTTTGGAGAATAGCTGTTTCTGATACAGATTTTTTAATCAACAAAATAAAAAAAGTAAATATTGATATCGCCGAGTGGCGCAAGCAAAAAGAGATTTATACTAATCCCACATCAACAACCAGGGAGTTGGCATTTGCAACCTTATTTTTGAACAGAACAAATCGTTCGGGCATCATAGAGGGTGGGCCAATTGGCGGAATGAATCAAATGGGCCTTTGGGATATAAAAGCTCGCTTTACAAAAAACACTATAATCAAAAGATTAGAAAAAATAAAGGAGTTTAAAGATACAATAAAAGTTAGGAATATTGACGGTATTACCCTTTTAAAGCAATTAGGGAGAAACAAGAAAAAAAGTAATTACTTTATTTTTCTTGATCCGCCATATTACCAAAAAGGGAAATCTTTATACCTAAACCATTATATTGATAAGGATCATAAGAAGCTATTGAAGCTTCTTGAAAAATCATCTTTAAAATGGGTTATGACTTATGATGATGTTTCATATATTCAAAATCTTTATGATAAATTTAGAAAGAGTAGTTTCGTGATAAATCATAGCGCTTTTAAAGCAAGACAAGGTAAAGAAGTTTTGATTTTTTCCGATAATGTTGTTAAAGTAGCAATGAATTAGTTTACAAAATTCCCTAGTGTGTGTTTTAAAAAAGAAATAATAAGGAATTTTTGATTTTGGGCATTTACCAATTACCCCTCTGCTCAAAATCAAAAACAAAAAAACTTATTTATCACTTAGGATAAAAGCAAATTTAAGTAAATCCTGTAGTTATTCAATAACTTCCAATCCACCTAAATCTTCTTTGAGAATTTCTGTGTAGTTAGGATTTCTTTTAAGGGCTGGTTTGCCGTTATGTTCAATGACATAGTAGGCGAAACCACGCATTTGTTTGACGAGTTTATAGTCGGCGTGTCCGGGAAAACTAGCTGGGTCGCGTTCTTCAAAATCCACTGGGCTGTCGTCTGTTGTGACAAAATAAGTTGAGCCAGTATTGGCTAGAAGATGGCCATAGCCCGGCGCCATATATATCTTGTCTCCTGGTTTAGTAATAATTGCTTGGAATTCTTCTACTCTATCAGCTATCATTGCACCATTTTCGTCTACGGATAATTTTTGCAAAAGGGCAATGCCTTCACCAAAAAGAATGTTATAATTTTCATCCAAATTTCCGACGTGATAGTGACCATATGTTTTGATGTATTCTCCTGAAACGGTTCCTGGCTCCCAGACAGTAATATTTTTTTGTTCCACTCCACCACGAATCATATAATAGTGGATAGCTGGACCAACCCCATTTGGATCCATAAGGACATCCTTCATTTTTTCATGTTCACGTGAGGCATAATGTTTGGGCACGAAGCCAAAATCAATGTTCATATTTTTTTTTATTTTAAAAAATTACTTGCTAATTCTTTTTGTCTTAATGAACCACGAGTTAGCTTGGCTGAAGCGGTTGGAAGGGGAGATAAGTGTTTGGATATCTATCCCTTGGACGCGTCCATTTACTGGATAAACATAGCTTGGACTATATAGAAAGATAGCGGGAATTTCCTTGGCAATAATTTTTTGAAAATCAATATATTTTTCAGCTCTTTTTTCTATAACAAATTCTTCTCTGCCTTCATCAATCAATTTGTCTGAATCATCATTGCCAAAAAGCGAAAGATTAAGTCCTGGATCTTTTTTGTTGTCGCTGTGCCAGAAATAGTAGGGGTCTGGATCGGCGCCGATAACTTGGCCAAAAAGCAAAGCTTCATATTCGCGCGGGCGGATATAATTTTCTTGGATATCAGAAATTGTGAATGGAGTGATGTTGACTTTGACGCCAGCTTTTTCCCATTGAGTTTTCAAAATTTCTGCGGTTTTGGTGAGCTCCTCCCAATCAGTGGTGACTAAATTAATTTCCAATTTCACATCATCTTTTGCTCGGATTCCGTCATCTCCTTTTTTCCAATTTTTTTCGTCTAAAATTGCGTTAGCTTTTTCCAAATCAAATTTAGGTTCAGTTGCATCGGCGTTGTAGCCAGTCATATAAGAAAGAAAAGGGGAATAAACCTCTTCGCCTTCACCATCCAAAACTTTATCCACAATTTCTTTTCTATCAGTGGCATAACTCAGCGCTTCGCGCACTTCATCGTTGGCCAAAGGAATGCTTTTGGTTTGATTGAAAAAGATAGCAAAATAGCGCGGGATTTCGGCTTTGTGAATAGCCACAGTTTTTTGATTTTTTATACTTTTGATATTTTCCGAAGATACAACGCTAATGCCCATAATTTCTTTGCGGTTCAGAGCACTCACAGCCGATTCTTCATCTAAGTAGAAATTGAAAGTCATCTTGGAGATGAAAGGTCGAGCAATGAAATAGTCTGGATTGGAAATGAGCTTGTAGGAAAGGATATTATCCTTGGAATCTTTTTGAATAGCGCTATATTTATACGGTCCCGTGCCAATTGGTTTTAGGTTTAGAGAATTCAAACTGAAATTTTCTGGCGCAGTTGATTCCCAAAGGTGTTTGGGCAAAATTCCAAAAGTTAGATCGTTAATAAAGCCGACATAAGGAGTTTTTATTCTAAATTCAATGGTTGAAGCGTCGATTAGACTAGTTTCAATACCTTGCCAACTGCCACGCAAAGGACTTTTGTAGGCAGGGTTGGAAATTAGGTTGATTGTGAAAATAACATCATCAGCATCAAATGGTTCGCCGTCATGCCAACGCACATTTTTTCGAAGATGCACCGTGTAAGCTGTTTTATCTTCAGACAGGTCATAACTTTCCGCTAAATCTGACACAGCGTTGCCGGAGCCATCATATTTGAAAAGAGAAGAATAGACTAATTGCACCAAATCAGCATCAGTTTCATTAGATGGGGAAAGCAGAGGATTGACATAGAGTGGTTGACCAACGATCCCTTCAATATATTCTCCGCCGTAAGTTGGGATAGCTTTGGTTTTGGAATAATAGAAAACAGTTATGGAAGTTATCACTGATCCAACAAAAAGAAGTAGAAGCGAATAAAAAAGGAGTTTTTCTTTGAAACTCAAGATCTTTACTATTTTTGGCCACTCCGACATTTTTGGCCACTTATTTTTTCTGTCCGTAAAGTTACTAATATGTTTTACTTTGGGTTAAATATTACTTAGCCACAATTAGATTTAAGAGGGCGAGGATAATAAACAATCCTGATAGTATTACAGAGAAAACAACTAAAAATTTTTCAAAACCTCTTTTGGTGTGATATCCGCCAAAACTACCACCGAATGTTCCCCCCAATCCCGCTCCGCGATTTTGCAGGAGAATGGAAATGATGAGCAACACGGAAACGATTATCTCAGAGATGTTTATAATTTTTATCATATTATTTTTCTTCTTTAGTATCAAAAATTGATAGGATTATATAATTTACTAGGCTGATTACGATTACACCCCAAAATGCTGGCCACAATCCATCGATTTGGAGATTAGGCAGAATTCTTTCGGCTAAAAACAAAACGAAAATGTTTATGAAAACCGAGAAAAGTCCAAGCGTGAGAATTATCACTGGGCAGGTCAGGAGCTTCAGAATTGGTCGGACCAACGAATTCAAAACGGCTAAAACTAGTCCTGCCAAAATCCAATCACGGGAATTTCCACTAAAGGAAAAACCGTCGATAAAATAGCTGGCCACCCAAATAGCGGTGCTGTTAGCGAGAATTCGGATTATTAATTTGGCAACTAACTTCATATCATGGTAGCAAAAATTAAATTATTAGTCAATGTCATGAAACACAAAATTAAAATCTATTTTCTGTCTTTAATTTCCTTTATTTTAAACACGCTTTTGCCGGAAACTCGCATTTTCGGCTTTTTCTCCTTTTCCCCGCCTGCAACGCTATGCCAGTCATCGTCGTACTGACTTAGAAATTCTTCATCCAAACTTGGTTCTTTGGAAATATTATTTTGTCGCGTAGCATGGCGGGCAGGGCGTTTTTGTACTTTTACTTTTTTCATAGCAGTTTAATTATAGCGGATAATCATAAATTAGACAAAAATTTGAAATTGAGGGAAGATGGAATTATGAAATTTAAGATTAATTCAAAATTCAAGCCGGAGGGCGACCAACCTCAGGCCATTGCAAAGCTTACGGCGGGACTTGAAACTGGGAAAAGATTTCAGACGCTTTTGGGCGTGACGGGGTCGGGAAAGACTTTTACTATTGCCAATGTGATTGAGAAAGTGCAGAGACCGACCTTAGTCATTGCCCCCAACAAAACTTTGACGGCGCAGTTGGCACAGGAGTTTCGGACTTTTTTTCCGAAAAATGCGGTGGAATATTTTGTGAGTTATTATGATTATTATCAGCCAGAAGCCTATATTGCTTCCAGTGATACTTACATTGAAAAGGAATCGCAAATTAATGATGAGATTGATCGCTTGCGTCATGCGGCGACTTCAGCTTTGCTTTCAAGGCGAGACGTGATTATCTGTGCCTCAGTTTCTTGCATTTATGGTTTGGGTAGTCCGGAATATTATAAAAATATATCCTTAGAGATAAAACTTAGGGAGAAATTTAATCGGGATGAGATTGTGAAAAAACTTTTGGATATGCAATATACTCGCAGTGATCTTTTGAGTCGGGGAAAATTTCGTTTGACAGGCAATACTTTGGAAGTCATTGTTCCTGGTCGAGAAATAATCATTAGAATCATAGTAGAAAATAATCAAGTTAAAAAAATTTCCGAGTATGATTTTCTCACTGGAGAAGAATTGAGTCCGCCAGCTGGCGGATTGGAACGTACGCTGATTTATCCCGCCAAACATTTTGTGGTGCCGGAGCCGGTAATGAAAGAATCATTAGACAAAATTGAAAAAGAAATGACCGAGAGAGTAGCGGATTTTAGGAGGAAAGGAAAGATTTTGGAGGCGGAAAGAATATCCCGTCGCACGCGCCAGGACATTGAAATGATGAAAGAAATTGGCTATTGCAATGGGATTGAAAATTATTCGCGCTATCTTTCTGGACGAGGAGAGGGTGAGACACCATATACCTTGCTGGATTATTTTGACAAAGATTTCTTGATTGTAATTGATGAATCACATGTGACTATTCCGCAAATAGGCGGAATGTTTAGTGGAGATTATTCCCGAAAAACATCGCTAGTGGAAAATGGTTTTCGGCTTCCTAGTGCCTATGACAATCGACCGCTCAAATTTGCTGAATTTGAAAAAAAAATCAATCAGTCAATTTTTGTGAGTGCAACGCCGAGTAAGTATGAAGCTCAAAATTCCAAAAATATTGTTGAACAAATTATTCGTCCAACAGGACTGATTGATCCGCAAATAGAAATTAAAAGTGCGCGTGGACAAGTCAAGGATGTGATGGGTGAGATTGAAAAAATAGTGGCGCGCAAAGAGCGAGTGCTCATCACGGCTTTGACCAAAAAACAAGCTGAAGATTTGGCAGAATTTTTGAAAGAATCACAAATTAAATCAGAATACTTGCATTCCGGAGTAGACACTTTAGATCGCATCAGAATCTTGGAAAAACTTCGTCGAGGCGACATAGATGTCTTGGTGGGAGTGAATCTCCTTCGGGAAGGCTTAGATTTGCCGGAAGTGTCGCTCGTGGCGATTTTTGACGCGGACAAAGAAGGGTTTTTGCGCAGTGAAACTTCCCTTATTCAAACAATTGGTCGCGCCGCGCGAAATGTGCGAGGGAAAGTTATTCTCTATGCTGACAATCTAACTGGTTCAATGAAACGCGCTATCGACGAAACTAATCGTCGTCGAAAATTGCAAACAGCGTATAATAAAAAACATCACATCACGCCCAAAACTATTCAAAAGAAAATTGAATCCATTGTCGATCATGAAATCAGATCAGAAATTCCTAAAGAATTTATCAATTTGGAAAATTTAGAAGACATCGCCGGCTATATCAAGCAACGCGAGCGCGAAATGAAAGATTCCGCCAGAAATTTAGAGTTTGAAAAAGCCGCCATTATTCGCGATGAAATTGGGGAGCTTAGGAAATTGCAGATTAGATAACATCTGTGGATAACCTTGAGTTGCAAGTTCTTGAGGAAAGAATAGAATGGGAATATAAGCAGATGTTCGGGGGAAATAAAAATAAAATTTATGGTTTACTTTTATTTAAAAAATAATTGTAAAATATTCATTGGTAATCATGTCTTTTGACATGATTTTTTTGTTCCTTAATTTTTCAAAAAGGTAAAGGTGAGAGCTATGGCAGGATTAGAAACGAGAGCATTTTTTATTTCCAAAGCACATGTTCGTCTCGCGAGTCGTTTTGTTTGTAGTGATGGTATGAATTTGCGTTTTTGCGAGGAACCAATTCCTACTGGTAAATTAGGAAGCTTTGGAATTCCCGAAGTTAAGATTTTACTTGAGGGAAATCCCGAACATTTAACGATTTTTAATAATAGAATCGCCAAAAACGCTTAACTTTTTAATGAAAAGGAGAATCTAATGTGTATGTTTATGGGGGGTTAGCAAAAATGCTACCTCCCAGTTTTATTTCCTAAAAAACCAAAAAAATTGACCGCTTGCGTTAAATCGCGTGATTATTTATAATATAGGAACAATAATAAGTTAACTATTAAAAAAAATATGGAAATGGAAACAGAAAAAAAAGAACCTGAAACAGCAGAAGTTGCGGATTGCTGTGAAAAGGGAAAATGTGGTTGCGAAAAATACAAGAAATTTTTGCCACAAGTGATTGGAGTGATTGTTTTGATCGTTCTTATCGCTGGAGTGGGTTATTATGAAAAAGTGTGGAAGAAAAATAATTTGACGCAAAAAGAAGCTAAGGCGCAAATAGAGGATTTTATCAACAACAACTTGATGCAAGAAGGAACAAAAGCAGAAATAGCAGAAGTGGTTAAGGAAAGTGGAATGTTTAATGTGAAAGTAAAAATTGGCGAAGGCGACCAAAAACAAGAAATTGATTCGTATCTTTCATTGGACGGAAAAAAATTCTTTCCAAGTGCTCCAATGGACATAGAAGAAACTAAAAAAACCATTGCTGAAGAAAAGAAAAAGACAGCTGAGCCAGAAAAAGAAGTGCCAAAAACTGACAAACCAAAAGTTGATTTGTTTGTGATGAGTTTTTGTCCTTATGGCAATAAAGCGGAAGATACTATGCAATCAGTCTATAATTTACTTAAAAACAAAGTTGATTTCAATTTCCACTACATAGTGAGTTCTAATGGAGACACAATCAATTCTTTGCACGGAGAAAAAGAAGTGGCACAAAATGAAAGAGAAGCTTGTGTTTTGAAATATTTCGGCAAGGACAAGTGGGTAAATTTTGTTGCTTATATCAACAAGAATTGTGGAAGTGACGGAGCTTGTTGGGAAGCAGGCGTAAAGAGTGTTGGACTGAATTCAGCTAAGATTGCTGCTTGTGTAAAATCAGAAGGAGCAACTCTCATGAAAGCAGACGAAAAAATTTCTGCTGATGCGCAGGCTAGTGGTTCACCAACAATGCTCATTAATGGTGTTTCAACTAAGGCAGTTTATAAATATACTGATTCAGAAAGTTATAAACAAGCTATCTGTGCGGCTTTCAACACTGCACCAGCTGAATGTGCCAAGACTCTTAGCACTAGCACAGCTACAACACAAGGCGGAAGTTGCAATTAAAAAGTAGTAAGTAGAAAGCTTGCCCGCCGATGAGGCGTGGTATAAAGCGCAAAAATCCCCAATAAAATGGGGATTTTTTTGTGAGAAAAGTTATCCACAGGGGGAGGGCTTGCAGTGATATCTGAGAAGTGCTAGAATATCACTGTAATTAATAAAACCGACACGAAACCACGAAACCAATACGAATCTACGAAATTAAATTTCTTCGTTCGTAGATTCGCATATAATTCGTAGTTTCGCATCGGCAAATAATATATGCCAACACTCACAGCCAAACAACAAAGTATTTTGGAAAACATCCGCGAATTAATTTCGCAACGCGGAGAGAACCCAACTAGCTATAAATTGCATAAATATCTGGAAGCGCAAGGTGTGCGAGATAGTTTGAAATCAGTGATGCAGGTGATAGAAGCTTTGGAGAAAAAAGATTTGATCAAAAGAGACAAAGACAGAAAAGTATATTTAGTAGAAAATGAAAGTTTTGCAAACCTCAAAAATATTTTCTCTATTCCTGTTTATGGTTTGGCTTCTTGTGGTGAAGCTTTGGCCTATGCCCAAGACAATGTTGATGGCTTTTTGCAAATTTCCAAAGCCCTTTTTCGCGGAGCGGACAGCGCTCAACTTTTTGCAGTAAAGACTCTTGGGGATTCAATGGATAAGGACGGAATCAACGACGGCGATTATGCTATTTTTGAAAAATATGAGTATTCTAGCGGGGAAGATCTTGAAGGAAAAATTGTGGTAGCGGTGATAAATGGTATGGCGACTATCAAACGGTACAAAAAAGTCAGCTCGGATATCATCGGACTTTTCCCAAAATCTACCAACACAATTCATCAACCAATCTTCATTCATTCATCCGATTCAATTCTGATTGCTGGAATTTTCAAGAAAGTTTTGCCAGTAAAGTATGTTAGTTTATGAAACTTGATTGAAACATATATTCGCGCTAAAGTGTAATATGATTGAAAGATAAAAATTAATACCTAGGTACCTCAAAAGGGGAAGTTTTTTGTGTCCCTTACGAATTACGAATCTGTACGAATGTACGAATAAGATAAAATTATAAAAAATATGCAAGACGAGATTATTATTAAGGGAGCGAGAGAACACAATTTGAAAAATATTGATCTTAAGCTTCCGAGAAACAAATTCATAGTTTTCACCGGCATTAGCGGTTCTGGCAAGAGTACGCTGGCTTTTGACACAATTTTTGCGGAAGGTCAAAGGCGCTATTTGGAAAGTTTGTCTTCTTATGCTCGGCAGTTTTTGGGTCAAATGGACAAGCCGGATGTGGATTATATCGAAGGCCTTTCCCCGGCTATTTCAATTGATCAGAAAGCAGCCTCGCATAATCCGCGTTCAACCGTTGGAACTGTGACAGAAATTCAGGATTATCTTAGGTTACTTTATGCCAAAATTGGAATCCCACATTGTCCGCAGTGTAATCGAGAAATTACTAGACTTTCGGTGGATGAAATTGTGGATAGGGTAATTGATATGTGCATCCCTCGACCTCATCCGCCTCGGAGTACCGAGGCACCTTCTCCTTATAAAGGAGAAGGAAATAATGAAGAAAACTGTTTTGTGGAAATTCTTTCACCGGTTGTTCGGCAGAGAAAAGGGGAATATGGCACTATGCTCTCAGAGATGTTTCGGCGTGGATATTCTTTCGCTTATGTTAACGGAAAAAAAATTGAACTCAATGCCAAAATAAAAGAGCAGATGAAATTGGAAAAATATAAAAAGCAAAGCATTGATATTCTAGTGGATGAGGTTGAAATTTCGGACAAAAATATCTCGCGGATTTTTGAAGGAGTAGAAAAAGCTTTGAAATTATCAGAAGGATTGGTGAAGATTAAAACCAATAAACCTCACCCCAGCCCTCTCCTTATTAAGGAGAGGGAGAGTATTGTAGTTTTCAATCAGAATCTGGCTTGTCCGATTCATGAAATTGAATTTCCCGAACTTGAACCGCGATTGTTTTCTTTTAACAGTCCTTATGGGGCTTGCCCAGCTTGCGAAGGCTTGGGGACAAAAAAAGAAATTGATCTGCAACTTGTAGCACCGGATAAAAATAAAACCATTACTGAAGGAGCGATTATGCCGTGGAGTTATAAAAAAAATAATTGGCAAGGAACAATCCTTCGCGCTGTGACAAATCATTTTCATATCTCAGAAAATACGCGCCTGCGGGACTTGTCGGAAGAAGATTTCAATATTTTGCTTTATGGAAATAAGGACGCCCAAGATATGATTTCAGAAGAAAACGCCGAGCAAATTCCAGTGACACTACGCTCAAAAACAGGAGCGGTTTGGAAATATAATATGAATTGGCGCGGAGCAGTGGGCTATTTGCAAGATAAATATAAGAAAACGCAATCAGATGCAGTGAGAGCAGACACAGAAAAATATATGTCCCAAAATCCTTGCTCGGAGTGTCTGGGCGCAAGATATAAAAAGGAAGTTCTTTTGGTGACGGTTCACAACAAAAATATTTCAGAAATTTCTTCGGTTAGTATTTTTGAAGCCTTGAAATTTTTCAAGGAATTGAAATTTAGCAAAAAAGAAGAATTGATTGCAGGTAGAATTCTCACCGAAATTAAAAATCGCTTGAGTTTCTTGGAGAATGTAGGACTGGGATATCTAACACTGGGACGAAGCGCAGCAACCTTGGCGGGTGGAGAGGCGCAAAGAATTCGTTTGGCTTCGCAGATTGGTTCGCAATTAGTTGGCGTACTCTATATTCTAGATGAACCGTCAGTGGGACTGCATGCTAGAGATAATACCAAACTCTTGGAAACACTTTTGCGACTACGAGATGTTGGCAACACTTTGATTGTGGTTGAACATGACGAAGAAACAATGTTAGCGGCGGATCATTTGGTGGATATTGGTCCAGGAGCGGGGCGTCACGGCGGAGAAATTATCGCTTCTGGAACACCGCAAGAAGTTTTGAAAAGCAAAAAATCTCTCACTGCCAAATATCTTCGAAAAGAATTATCCATTGAAATTCCAGCTTCTCGGAGGAGTATGAAAAACAAAAAATCTATCATTGTGCGTGGAGCGCGTGAACATAATCTCAAAAATATCACAGTGGAATTTCCTTTGAAAGTTTTGACTTGTGTGACGGGAGTTTCGGGTTCGGGAAAATCAACTCTAGTAGAAGATGTTTTATATAAATCTTTGGCGCGTGATATTATGCGCACACTTGATCGTCCTGGGAAACATAATGAAATTGTTGGCGCGCACTATATCAACAAGGTCATTATGATTGATCAAAGTCCAATTGGAAGAACGCCAAGATCTAATCCGGCCACCTACACCGGACTTTTCACACCTATTCGTGAACTTTTTGCCGAGACGCGAGACGGCAAGAGCAGGGGATATTCTCCCGGAAGATTTTCGTTTAATGTTAAGGGCGGAAGATGCGACAATTGCCAAGGGGACGGACAACTCAAAATTGAAATGCAATTTATGCCGGATGTCTATCTGCCGTGCGATGTTTGCCATGGAAAAAGATATAACAGTGAAACTCTAAAAGTGAAATATAAGGAAAAAAATATTGCCGAAGTGCTGGATATGACGATAACAGATGCGCGGGAATTTTTTCAAAATTTTCCCGAAATTCATGATAAGCTAGCAGTTTTGGAAGATGTTGGCTTGGGATATATTCAGCTTGGACAAAGTGCCACCACACTTTCTGGCGGAGAAGCCCAGCGGATAAAACTCGCCACTGAACTTTCACGTCGAGCCACAGGCGATACGCTCTATATTTTAGACGAACCAACTACAGGTTTGCATTTTGATGATATCAAAAAACTTTTGAAAGTTTTGAATCGTTTGGTGGACGCCGGCAACACTGTGGTGGTCATTGAACATAATATGGATGTGATCAAAACGGCTGACTGGATAATTGATCTTGGACCAGAAGGGGGAGATGGCGGGGGAAAACTAATTGTTTCCGGCACGCCAGAAGAAGTGGCGAAATATCACAAGGAGAGTTGGACGGGGAAGTACTTGAGGGAAATTCTGAAAAAATAAAGATAGCCTCCTCTCCCTTAGGGAGAGGATGTCGCGTACTCGCGACAGGAGAGGGAGGAGTCAAATTGGGATAATAGACCTCTTGCGAAATAAA